>NZ_JANIJZ010000001.1:0-361820 GCF_024580675.1 Brevibacterium sp. 50QC2O2 | reverse complement strand
CAACGGAAGACTCGAGCACCTCCGAGGCTCCGCCCTCGGCTTCCGGAACCTGACCAACTACGTTGCACGCAGCCTCCTGGAAGCAGGGGGATTCAGACCCCAACTACACTCCCAAATCGGATGAGCCCCTGAACCTCGAGTGGGAGGCATTCAACCAGATGGCCTGGCTGGACCCGCGCACCACCTCGGGCAGCTGGCGTGTCGCCCAGGACTTCCCGAACCTGCCCGCCTGGATCGTCAAGGCCGTGGGCGGGACCACCACCCACTGGTCGGGCGCAACACCGCGGTTCAAGGCCCACGAGTTCAAGACCCGCAGCGTCTACGGACACCTCGACGGGGCCAATCTGCTCGACTGGCCGATCAGCCTGGCCGACCTGGAGCCCTATTACGACCGGGCGGAGAAGGCGATGGGCTCAACCCACCGGCACGGCCGTCCACCGTTGCCGGCGAACAACAACTACAAGGTGCTGGCAGGGGGCGCCGAACAGCTCGGCTACAAGCACTATGCGACCGGCCCCTACGCCACGAACGCCGAACCCTATGATGGACGGCCCGCCTCGATCCAGGACGGCTTCAACTTCCAGGGCGATAAGAACAAGTCCAAGTGGTCGACGATGGTCAGGGAGATCCCCCGCGCCCAGGAGACCGGACTGCTGGACCTGCGTCCGGAATCCCAGGCCATCCAGATCACCCACGACTCCTCCGGCCGCGCCGATGCCGTGGTCTATCTGGACTCCGAGGGCAATATGCACAGGCAGGCCGCCAAGCTCGTGTGTCTGGCGGGCAACTCGATCGAGACCCCGCGCCTGCTGCTGATGAGCGCCACTGCGCAGTTCCCCAACGGCCTGGCGAACTCCTCGGGCCAGGTGGGCCGGAACTACATGCGGCACCTGACGGGATCCGTCTATGCCCAGTTCGACAAGCCGGTGAGCATGTACCGGGGCGAGACGATGGCGGGCCTGATCGCCGACGAGTCCGTCCACGATCCCTCGCGCGGATTCGCAGGCGGCTTCTACATGGAGACGATCTCCCTGGGACCGGCGTTCCTGGCGTCCTTCGTGGAGCCGGGTCTGTGGGGCAAGGCCTTCACCGACATCATCGACGCCTACAAGAACACCGCGGGTATGTGGATCGTGGGCGAGGACATGCCGCAGGAGTCCAATGCCGTGACCCTCAACGGATCGGTCCAGGACGCCTTCGGACTACCCGTGCCCAATGTCCACTTCGACGATCACACGAATGATCTGGCGATGCGCGAATACGGTTATCAGCACGCTCAGGCGCTGTATTCCGCCGTGGGGGCGAAGAGTTCGCACCGGACCCCGCCATATCCTTCGACCCACAATCTGGGCACTGCCCGGATGAGTGAGCGGCCCGAGGACGGGGTGGTCGACAAGTGGGGCAGGGCCCACGATGTGCCGAATCTGTTCATCTCCGACGGATCCGTGTTCACCACCTCGGCGGCGGCGAATCCGACGCTGACGATCGTTGCCCTGGCGATCCGGCAGGCCGAATACATCGCCGACCAGCTGAAGTCCGCGGGTATCTGAGCCGGGGCCCTACAGCAGCGAGTGGCGCCCGCCCGCATCGATTCCGACGGGGCGGGCGCCTTCGTCGTCCTCGTCCGGGCCCCGGGCTGCGTCCCCGCCGGCCCGGCCCGGGCGGGCGATGCAGACCAGGAAGTCCGAGTCCGGGCCGAAGGGGTCCAGCTGCCAGGTGGAGAAGCGCTGTTGGATGCCCAGGCCGGCGGCGGACAGGTCGGCGAAGAAGTCCTCGAACTCGTAGCCGCGGCCGGCACCGAAGCCCACCACCAGTTTGCCGTCGTCGGCCAGGCGCAGCGCCAGCGAGGCGATCGCCGAGGCCCGGCGCGCGGGGTCCAGGAAGGCCATCACATTGCCGGCGGAGAACACCACGTCGAAGCGGCGGTCCAGCGGACCGCCCGGCTCGACCTCGAGCTTCTCCAGATCGCCCACCAGCCATTCGCCTGCGGGGTAGTCGTCCTGTGCGGCGGCCACCAGCACGGGATCCAGATCGACGCCCACCACGGAATGCCCGGCCGCCAGCAGACTGCGGCTGGCACGGCCGGTGCCGCAGCCGGCGTCCAGGATGGTCGAGCCGCGCTGGGAGATCGCATCGATCAACCGGCCCTCGCCGTCGATGTCGTGACCGGTGCGCTCCAGTTCCTTCCACCGATCGGCGTAGCTCTGCGAGTGCTCCGGGTTGTTCGCGACGATGGCGCGCCAGCGGTTCTTACTCATGGCGCCCAGTTTACTTCCCGTCCACCTTTCCCCCTGCCTGTCCACTACTTGACGAAATGGTGAATGGGAACGCTCCCGCACGATGTTTCCGACATTTCGGTAAGTAGTGGAACTCCAGGGGAGGCGGGGTGGGGAGGCGTGTCAGTGGCTCGTGCGATGCTGGGGACATGGCTAAAACGTCTTCGGTCTATCAGTGCACGGACTGCGGCTACCAGTCCCCCAAATGGCTGGGCCGCTGCCCGCAGTGCCACCAGTGGGGCACGCTGGAGGAGGGGAACTCCACCTCTGCCGCGGTGCGCACGAAGGTGGCCAAACCCGTCCCCGGCAGGCAGGCGCAACGAATCAGCGACATCGATCCGCAGACCGCCACCGCCTGGCCCACCGGAGTGGGCGAACTCGACCGGGTGCTCGGCGGCGGCTTCGTGCCAGGGGCCGTGGTGCTGCTGGCCGGGGAAC
This sequence comes from Brevibacterium sp. 50QC2O2, assembly GCF_024580675.1. NCBI lineage: Bacteria > Bacillati > Actinomycetota > Actinomycetes > Micrococcales > Brevibacteriaceae > Brevibacterium > Brevibacterium sp. 50QC2O2. Next base: position 359,106 of record NZ_JANIJZ010000001.1, on the reverse strand, counting down.
CTGGCGTGGGCAAGTCCACCCTGCTGCTGGACGTGGCGGCCAGGGCGGCGCGGGCGAAGTCCAAGGTTCTATACGTCACCGGCGAGGAATCGGCAGGGCAGGTGCGGCTACGGGCCGGGCGGATCAATGCGCTGGAGGACAATCTGCTGTTGGCCGCGGAAACGGACTTGGGCACCGTGCTGGGCATGGTGGAGTCCGAAGCCCCCGATCTGCTGGTGGTGGACTCCGTGCAGACCCTCGCATCAGCAGAGGTCGAAGGCGTGCCCGGCGGTGTGACCCAGGTACGGGAAGTGGCGGCGGCCGTCATCCGCACCGCCAAGACACATGCCATTCCCACGGTGCTGGTCGGCCACATCACCAAGGACGGCAACGTCGCCGGCCCCCGCCTGTTGGAGCACCTGGTGGACGTGGTCTGTTCCTTCGAAGGCGACCGACATTCCCGCCTGCGCCTGCTGCGCGCTTTGAAGAACCGCTTCGGCCCCACGGACGAGGTGGGCTGTTTCGATATGACCGAGGGCGGCATCGAAAGCCTCGAGGATCCCTCCGGCCTGTTCCTCAGCCGTTCGGGCAAGGCCGCACCCGGCACCTGCCTGGCCGTCACCCAGGAGGGCCGCCGCCCCCTGGTGGTCGAGGTCCAGGCCCTGGTGACCGAGGCCGCAGGCGGTTCCCCGCGCCGTACCGTTTCCGGGGTGGACGGTTCCAGGGTGGCGATGAACCTGGCCGTGCTCTCGAAGACCCTGGAGAACTCGACCAAACAGGACGTGTTCGTCTCCACTGTGGGTGGGGCAAAGGTCACGGAACCGGCCACAGACCTGGCGGTGTGCCTGGCCCTGGCTTCGGCGATGGCGAACCGGCCGGTCTACAGCAGGCTGGTGGCCATTGGTGAAATCAGCCTGTCCGGGGAGATCCGCCGGGTCCCCGATGTGGGCCGCAGGCTCTCGGAGGCGGCTCGCCTGGGCATCACCAATGCGGTGGTGGCCAGGGGCAGTCTGGAGAATGTAAAGGCGCCCGCGGGAATGCGCATCAGGGAATGCGAGGATCTGGGGGAGGCCCTGCAAGTGGTGATGCCATAGGGCCGACCGCCCTGGCCCAGGACTCCCCCGTGCCCAGGATTCCCCCGTGCCTAGGACTCTTTGGCCTTCTCGGTGGACTTCGACGCTTCGACCTTGAAACCGGCCGGCGCGGTCGACTTGTCGCCCAGTTTCACAACCAACTGGTAGTCGCCGGCGGGAACCTCGTCGGCGACCCGATTGCACTTGTCATCAACCGATTCCATATGCCACTCCAGCTTGGCGTCCTTAGACGCACCGGCCGCGAAGGTCGCGGTCTGGTCGTCGACGGTGCCCGTCTGGCAGAAGCGCGAACTCCACACTGTCTTATCGCCCTGCTTGATCTGGAAGTCCTGCTGCTTGACGCCCACGGCGATATTGCAGGATTCCCCGCTGGCGTTCTTCACCGTCAGGACCATCTTCACCATGCCATCGGGCTTATACGACTTCTTGTCCGTCTTGGCCGACATCTGCACCGCGCCCTCATCGCACATGCCGCTGGCCTCATCGCCGACGGGAACCGGAGCAGTGGGCGTCGGCGTGGACGCCTCCGTCTCCTGAGCCGCCGCGGCCTGCTGGGCCGGATCGTCCTGCGCGGAGGCCTTGCCCTTCTTCAGGCCGCCGACCAGCAGGCTGATGCCCACGATGAACAGGACGACCACCAGCAGGGTGAGCGCGACCAGGGCAATCCTGCGCCTGCGGTAGACTGCCGCGGGCAGTCGCCTGTGCCCCGTGAGATGTGACTGACCTTGTGCAGGGCGCGTACCGGGCCGCGCACCCCCTGGACCATTCGTGGAAGGAGACATATCCCCTTCAGCCTATCCGGCTTAGGGGGTGAGCAGACGATGACACGCTCCACCAACACCCAACTCGGCACCGAACTTCCCCATGTCCCCTCTCCTGTCCTGAAACGTGCACACGGGGCGATCACCTCGTGGTTCGCCGCGCACGCCCGCGACCTGCCATGGCGACGCCCCGGCACCACCGCATGGGGTGTGCTGGTGTCCGAGGTGATGAGCCAGCAGACTCCCATGTCGCGGGTGGCGCCCCGCTGGGAGGCATGGATGGCCCGTTGGCCCGAACCAGCCGACCTGGCCGCGGCCCCCACCGCCGAGGTGCTCAAGATGTGGGACACCCTGGGCTACCCCCGCCGGGCCCTGCGCCTACAGGAGTGCGCCGCCGCCGTCGCGGCCCTGCCGACGGGCCGGGTACCCGATGATATCGACGAGCTCCTGGCCCTGCCAGGCATCGGCACCTACACCGCCGCGGCGGTAGCGTCCTTCGCCTACGGACAGCGGGTCGCGGTGCTCGACGTCAACATCCGCAGGGTGCTGGCCAGGGCCTTCCGCGCCCTCGAGCACCCCAAGGCGGCCCTGTCGAAGCTGGAGCAGGCCTGGGCCCTGGAGCTGGTGCCACGCGGGGAAGACGTGCCAGGGCCGCCGGCCCATGTCGCGTGGAACGCGGGACTGATGGAGCTGGGCGCGCTGGTGTGCACCTCGCGCAATCCGGACTGCGCTGCCTGCCCGCTGGCCGCCGACTGCACCTGGCTGCGCGCGGGGAGGCCCGCGGCGCCTGCGGCGCACAAGCCCAAGACACAGGCCTGGGCCGGCACGGACCGGCAACTGCGCGGGGCGATCATGGCCGTGCTGCGCCAGGCCGGGCCGGCGCCGGTCCCCGTCGATCTGTTCACCGCTCCGGTGCTCCGCTTCGATCCCACCGCCATGGAGTCCTTCGACGCCGCCGTGCAGAAGGCGATCATGCGGGTGCGGGAACTGGGAAATGAGGAACGAACCTCGGGCCTAATTGCCGATCTGGTCTCCGACGGCCTCGCCCGGGTCTCAGAAAGTGGGATCACACTGCCCTGATACTGGGACAATCGCGATATGAGTGAGACAATCGGGGCATGACAATACTTCGATCCAGAACAGTCACGCACGGTCGCAATATGGCCGGTGCAAGGGCGCTGCTGCGCGCCGCAGGGGTCGATTCGAAGGACTTCGGCAAACCGATCATCGCGGTTGCCAACAGCTTCACCGAATTCGTCCCGGGCCACACCCACCTGCAGCCGGTGGGGCGCATCGTCAGCGACGCCATCAAGGAAGCCGGCGGCATTCCGCGCGAATTCAACACCATCGCCGTCGACGATGGCATCGCGATGGGCCACAACGGCATGCTCTACTCGCTGCCCAGCCGTGAGCTCATCGCCGACGCCGTCGAATACATGGTGGAGGCGCACCGCGCTGACGCCATCGTGTGCATCTCGAACTGCGACAAGATCACCCCGGGCATGTTCATGGCCGCCATGCGCCTGAACATCCCCGTCGTCTTCGTCTCCGGTGGGCCGATGGAGGCCGGCCGGACCACGTTGACCGACGGGTCGATCAAGACGCTGGACCTGATCGACGCGATCAGCGAGGCGGCCAACGACGATGTCTCCGATGAGGATATGAACCTCATCGAGCAGAACGCCTGCCCCACCTGCGGATCCTGCTCGGGCATGTTCACCGCCAACTCGATGAACTGCCTGACCGAGGCCATCGGCCTGTCACTGCCCGGCAACGGCTCGACCCTGGCCACGCACACCGCCCGCCGCGCCCTGTATGAAAAGGCCGGCCAGACGGTCGTGGATCTGTGCCACCGGTACTACGACGAGGGCGACGAATCCGTGCTGCCGCGCAATATCGCCACGCAGAACGCCTTCGACAACGCCATGGCCCTGGACATCGCGATGGGCGGATCGACCAACACGATCCTGCACCTGCTGGCCGCGGCCCAGGAAGGCGGCGTCGACTACGACCTCGAGGACATCGACGAGCGTTCGCGCAACGTCCCGTGCCTGGCCAAGGTCGCACCGAACACCATCAACGGCAAGACCTTCTACGTCGAGGACGTCCACCGCGCGGGCGGCATCCCCGCATTGCTGGGCGAGCTCAACCGCGCGGGCCTGTTGCACCAGGACGTCCACTCGGTCCACTCCCCCAGCCTGAACCAGTGGCTGGACGACTGGGATGTGCGCGGTGGCAAGGCCACCGACGAGGCCTGGCAGCTGTGGCATGCCGCCCCCGGCGGCGTGCGGTCCTCCAAGGCCTTCAGCCAGTCCAATGAGTGGACAGAACTGGATCTGGACGACCAGAACGGCTGCATCCGCGCCTTCCCGCATGCCTACACCAAGGATGGCGGGCTGGGCGTGCTGCGCGGCAACCTGGCTCCCAACGGCGCCGTGGTCAAGACCGCGGGCGTGGACGAATCCATCTGGCACTTCGAGGGCCCGGCCGTGGTCTGCGAATCCCAGGAGGAGGCGGTCCAGAAGATCCTGGACAAGACCGTCAAGGAAGGCGACGTCGTCGTCATCCGCTACGAGGGCCCCAAGGGCGGCCCGGGTATGCAGGAAATGCTGCACCCGACCTCGTTCCTCAAGGGACGCAAGCTGGGCAAGAAGTGCGCACTGATCACCGACGGCCGTTTCTCCGGCGGCACCTCGGGCCTGTCGATCGGCCATATGTCGCCCGAGGCCGCGGCCGGTGGCGATATCGCGCTGATCGAGGACGGGGACCAGATCCTCATCGACATCCCTTCGCGCAAGCTGGAGCTGATGGTCGATGACGCAGAGCTGGACCGCCGTCGCGAGGAGCTCAAGGCCAATGGCGGTTTCAAGCCGAAGAACCGCGACCGCCAGGTCAGCCGGGCGCTGAAGGCCTATGCACTGTTGGCGACCTCGGCCGACAAGGGCGCAGTGCGCAATACGGAGCTGCTGGACGCCTGACCGCTTGGTCGGCGCTGCAATAGTCGCCGATGAGCGCAGGAACGGCCTCGGGCCACGTGGATCACCCGTTATTTCGGGTGGCCCATGTGGCCCGAGGCCGTTTTCGCGCCTTCCGCTCGGTCCGGTCCGAACTGCCCGGCTGCGGTCCCATATCAGCCGGTGCCGGCGATGGTCCGCAGGACGTCCAGATGGGCCCGCCAGCGCTTAAGGCCCTCCGGGCTCAGGGACACCGTGGTGCGCGGCCGCTTGCCCACGAACCCCTTGGACACCCGCACAAACCCATCCTTCTCCAGTTCCGAGATCTGCTTGGACAGTGCGGAATCGCTGATGTGCAGATCGTCCTTGAGGTCCGCGAAGGAACTGCGTTCCACCGCGGCCAGCGCCGCCACCAGGGAGAATCGCACGGGATTGGCCAGAGCGGGTTCCAGGGCGAAACGCGGGTGGGTCCGCTGCGGTCCCTCAGCCTCCCCCTGATTCCGCACGGGCATCAGGCGCCTCCTCGGGATGCGGTTCCACGGGTTCCGTCTATGCGGGGCCGACGCGAGTATCCGGCCTCCGTGGCCACCGCGATGACCAGCAGCGGCAGAAACAGCGGTGCGATCCACAGGAGTGCGGCCTGCGGAACCACCACGAGCCCCAGGATCCACAGCACTGCCCAGCATCCGATGTAGATCGACCAGCGCAGGCCCATCCCGCGGCGCCAGCGCTCCCGGAACAGGAACAGGATCACGATGGCGACTGCGATCCAGGCGAGGAGGAAGATGAGCAGCGTGGTTTCCAGCGACAGCGAGCCCGGCTGCGACACCTCGGAGATGTCGAAGTAGCGGGCCAGCAGGTACAGGGATGCGGCTGCGCACATGATTCCCAGGGAGATCAGCGCTGCGGGGACCGGGGTGGGCGTGTTCCGTTCGGCATCCCCCACCCGGTCCAGCAGTTCTCCGGCCTGCTGTGCGGACAGGGCCCGATCATCTGCGGCTCCCGAGTTCGCGGCCTCCGGGCGGCCACGCCCCACTCCGGCATTTGATTCTGGTTCGCGTTGCATGGCTGGGCTCCTTTGCCTCGTTGCGTGTCTGCGATCTAATGCTTTCCATTAGAGCATTCACTTTCCAACCTGGCAACTACTTTCATGCGGAGAGGTACTTCGCGGTCACGCTCTCCCCGGCAGCATCCGTGGACTTCGCACCGGCGGCCAGCTGCTCCGGGGTACCGGTGGCCACGATCCGGCCGCCGTCGGCACCACCGCCTGGCCCCATATCGATCAGGTGGTCGGCATTGGCGATGACGTCCAGATCGTGCTCGATCACCACGACGGTGGCCCCGCCGTCGATCAACCGCTGCAGCACCCGCAGCAGGGTCTGCACGTCCAAGGGGTGCAGGCCGATCGAGGGTTCGTCGAAGACGAACAGCGCATCGGACTGGTCCCGGCCCACCTCGCCGGCCAGCTTCAGCCTTTGTGCCTCGCCGCCGGACAGAGCGGTGGTCGCCTCGCCCAGGGTCAGATAGCCCAGGCCAAGTTCGACCAGGGTCTCCAACACCCTGGCGGCCTTCTTCAACCCCGGGGTACCGCACAGCGCGGCGGCGGCCTCGCGCACGCTCAGGCCCAGGACCTGCGGCAGGGTGAGCGTCGCGCCGGGCTCGGCGCTGGCACCTCCATCTCCGGCTGCTAACTCCAGGCGCACCCCGTCGGCCCGCGCGCCGTAGCGGGAGCCATGGCACACGGCGCACTCCATGTCGATGTCCGGCAGGAACTGCACGTCCAGGCTCGTCTGCCCGGTGCCGTCGCACTCGCTACAGCGCAACTCGCCGGTGTTGTAGGAGAAGGCCCCCGCTTTCAACCCGGCCGCTTTGGCAGCCGGGGTCTTCGCATAGGCGCGCCGCAGCTCGTCCATCACCCCGGAATATGTCGCCACCGTCGAGCGCACGTTCACCCCGATCGGGCTGGCGTCGACCACATTGACCCGTTTGATGCCCGCGGGGTCGATGTGCGTGACGTGCTCCGGCAAATCACCACCGGCCGCCCGCAGGGCCGGAACCAGGGATTCGAGCACCAGGGTGGTCTTGCCAGAACCGGACACCCCGGTCACCGCGGTCAGCCTGCCGATCGGCACCTCCACATCCAGGGCGTGCACGGTGTGCAGCGGTGCGGTGCCCAGGCTCAGGCTCCCGTGGGCGAACACCTCCCCAGTGGGCACGTACGCGCGCACCCGCTCCGGCGCCTCGGCCCTGATGAATGGTGCGATCCGGGACCGCTCCTCGCACAGCATCTGATCCAACGGACCCTGGGCTACGACCCGGCCGCCCTCGGAGCCGGAGCCGGGGCCGATCTCCAGCAGCCAGTCCGCCTCGCGCAGCACCTGCACATCGTGGTCGACGACGATCACGGAGTTCCCGTCGGCCAGCAGCCGGCGGATCACCTCGAGCAGGCCTCGAATGTTCGATGGGTGCATGCCGATCGAGGGCTCGTCGAGCACATAGAGCACCCCGGTGGTCTCATTGCGCACGGCCCGCGCCAGTTCCGCGCGCTGCCGCTCGCCGGTGGACAGGGTGGACTGGGCGCGGTCGAGGCCCAGGTAGCCCAGCCCCAGGTCCATGAGCATTCCGGCGGTGTCGAGGAACTGTCCGCCGATCCCGGCTGCCATGGCGCGCAGTCCGGGCAGCTCTTCGGCCGCGGGCCGTGGCGCGGTGGACGCGGTGTCTGCGTCACTACCCCCGAACAGCCGCTGGGGCAGGTCCCGGATCCAGGCGGCCGTGCGGGCCAGCGGCCAGGCGCTGACCTGGGCCAGGTCGTACCCGTCGACGTCAATGGCGCGGACCCGCTCGTTGAGCCGGGTGCCGTGGCAGTCGGGGCAGGTCTGGACGGAGAGGAAGCGGTTGATGCGGTTCAGGCCCTTATCGGTCTTGGCCTTGTGCAGGGCTTCGACGACGGTGTCGTGGGCATTGTGGTAGACGGCGTTGAACTGGAAGACCTTGCCGCTCTTCGACGGCACGGTCACCTCCCTGGACACGGCCTCGCCGGCGAACACCAGGTCCCGTTCCCGATCACTCAGCCGGGAGAAGGGCACGTCGGTGCGCACGCCCAGGGCCTGGGCGACCTGCCCCATGACGCGCAGCCCGAACAGCTGCCAGGGAAGCACTGCACCGGCCTCGATCGACAGGGACTCATCGGGGACCAGAGTCGTGTCGTCGACCAGGCGCACGGTCCCGGTACCCGAGCACCCGGGGCAGGCGCCGGCGGAGTTGAAGGCCAGGGCCTCGGCGCCCAGGCCGAAGAAGCGCGCGTCGCACACCGGGCAGACGATCTCGTGTTCGCGGGCCACGTTCGAAGTCGGTGCCACATGGTGGCCGTTCGGGCAGGCCTGGGAGCCGATGCGGGAGAACAGCAGGCGCAGCGCGTTGAGCAGTTCGGTGGAGGTGCCGAAGGTCGAGCGGATGCCGGCCTGGCCGGGGCGCTGGCGCAGGGCCAGGGCCGCCGGCACGTGTCTGACACTGTCAACGGCCGGGCGCGAGGCCTGGGTCAGGCGGCGGCGCGTATAGGTTGACAACGCCTCGAGATAGCGCCGCGAGCCCTCGGCATAGACCACGCCCACGGCCAAGGAGGACTTGCCGGACCCGGAGACCCCGGCCACCGCCACCAGCTTCCCCAGGGGGATGTCGACGTCGATGTCGGCCAGGTTGTGGACCCGGGCCCCACGGACCTCGATGACCTGCGGTTGTTCTGACATGCGGCGGTTCGCTCCCTTCGCTCCGGAGCCCGGCCGAGGCCCGTCCTGAGCCCGTCCGGAGTCACTCCAAGTGGACGATCATCCTCGTATTGCCCAGGGTATTCGGTTTGACCCGAGCCAGGTCCAGGAACTCGGCGGTGCCCTCATCGTGCGAGCGCAGCAGTTCGCCGTAGACATCGGGCGATACGGGTGTGCCCTCGATCGCCTCGAAACCCAGGCCGGCGAAGAAGCTGGTCTCGAATGTCAGGCAGAACACCCGGGACACCCCGATCGCGCGGGCGTCGGCCAGCATCTGGGTGATGAGCGCCCGGCCCACCCCGCGGCGGCGGTAGTCCGGGTTCGTCGCGACCGTGCGGACCTCGGCCAGGTCGGTCCACAGCACGTGCAGGGCGGCACAGGCGACCAGGGTCTCCGTCCCGTCCGCGTGCAGGTCGACGACCAGTTGGAATTCCGGCAGGGCCTCGAAGTAGTTGACGTGGTCCTTCTCCACCAGGATCCGCTGGTCCACCAGCGGGGCGACCAGCGCACGGATCGCTGCGACATCGGCCACGCGGGCGCGGCGGATGTACAGGCCGCCGGGCAGCGGGCGCGGGGCGAAGTGGTCAGCGGAGTCGGTGTCGGCCGTCATGCGTTCATTCTTCCATTCGTCGGCGGTGGTCGTTTGGGGACCGTGGTGGTTCAGGCGAAGACCTCATCGTCCGTGCGCTGCGGGGCCAGGGCCAGACAGACCAGGCTGAGCAGGGACATGGCCACGAGCATGATGATGACGGACCAGATCGAGTGTGTCGCCCCGTACAGGCCGGTGGCCAGCAGTGGGGTCAGGCCCGACCAGATGGCCGCGGCCACGCTGTAGGAGAACGACAGGCTGGTCTGGCGCGATCCCGGTTTGAACATCTGCGACATGATCGCCGAGATGGGTGCCCAGGAGCCGTTGACGGCCACGCGGGTCAGGGCGAAGAGCAGGAAGATCAGCCAGACCGGGCCGGTGGACAGGGTGAGGAACATGGGAATGGACAGGGCGCAGAACACGAAGAGCGATACGGCCATGGTGCGCTTGCGTCCGATCTTGTCGGCGAACCAACCGATGATCAGGGTGGAGATCAATTCGCAGAAGGACGCCACTGACAGCACGCGCAGGAACAGATTGGCGTCCATATGGATATCGGACAGCTCGCCGGTGGCGTAGCTGGTGGCGAACGTTGTGATGACGTAGTACCCGGCACCGGAGATCGGCGTCAGGCCCACGGCCAACAGCATGGCAGGCCAGTTCTCCTTGATCGCCTGGACCAGGGGCAGTTTCGGCTTGTCGCCCGATGCCGCGCGGGCCGCCAGCTCCTGCTTGAACACCGGGGTCTCCTCGACCGTGCGGCGGACCCAGTAGCCCACGGCGATCAGCACGGCCGACACCAGGAAGGGGATGCGCCAGCCGCCGGATTCCAGGAATTCCGAGCCGTGCATGGTCAGCAGGGCGAAGATGCCCGATGACAGCAGGGCGCCCATCGCATTGCCCACCTGGGGGAAGGCACCGTAGAAGCCCTTGTACTTCTCCGGCGCGTTCTCCACGGCCAGCAGCACGGCGCCGCCCCATTCGCCGCCCACCGCCAGGCCCTGCACGACCCGCAGCAGCACCAACAGGATGGGAGCACCGGCGCCCAGGGTCTCGTAGACGGGCAGACAGCCCACCAGCATCGTGGACACACCCATGATGAGCAGGGTGAGCACCAGGGACTTCTGCCGCCCGATCCGGTCGCCGATGTGGCCGAACACGATCCCGCCCAGGGGCCGGACGAAGTAGCCGACCGCATAGGTGGCGAAGGACGCCAGGACTCCCACGAAGGCGTTCTGTTCGGGGAAGAACAGCTGTGGGAACACCAGCGCGGCGGCGGTCGCGTAGACGTAGAAGTCGTACCACTCGATCGAGGTTCCGACGAACGAGGCGACTCCGGCCTTCATCGCCTTCTTATGGCTGAATTCCGGGGGCCGGGGTGTGGCTACTGGGGCCTGGTTGGTCATAGTTCCTTCGCTGCCGCATCCACTGATGCATAACTTTTAGTAACAGTGGAAAACTATACACCTGAGGTTGCGCCCAGAGCCGCATCGATCCCGGTCAGGGCCATACACAGGGCCCCATCGCGCACGGCACGGTCGCCGGCCTCGGACACCGCGAAGCGCGCGAACTCCGGACTGTGCATGGGAGGACATCCCTCCCCCAGGCCCAGCATCGGATGGATCGCCCTGAACCGGTGGGACACATTGCCCATATCCGTCGACCCGGCCAGCGGCGAGGGCCCCGGCAACGGGCGCCCCAGTTCGGCCGAATGCGCGGCGAAGATCGCCTCGAGCTGTGGATCCGGCACGATGTCCAGATACGGTTTGCCGATCTCCTCGATCTCCACGGTGGCGCCGGCGGCCAGGGCGCCGGCGCGCAGGCAGCGCTGCAGGACCTTGTCGACGGCGGCCAGGGAATCCTGCGTACCGCCGCGGACCATGAACTCGGCTTCCGCCAGAGCGGGGATGACGTTCGAGGCGCTCCCACCCGAGTGCACCGCATAGTGGATCTGCTGGTCGGCCGCCAGCTGCTGACGGTTCAGACCGATCGCGGTGAGCGCCACCGTCAGCGCGTCCAGCGCGTTGACACCCTTCTGCGGGGCCATCGAGGCGTGGGCGGCGCGACCGTGGAAGCGCACCGTGTAGCCGGCGCAAGCGTAGGGCCGCATCCCGGTGGAATCGTGGTCGGCGGGGTGGATCATCATGGCGACCGAGGTCCCGGCGAAGGCGCCGGCGTCCAATAGGTCGATCTTGCCGCCGGTGGTCTCCTCGGCCGGGGTGCCCAGCAGGCGGACGGTGGCGTGCAGTTCGTCCGCCAGCGGGGCCAGGGCCGCGAAGGCGCCGGCGGCCGCTGCGGCGATGATGTTGTGCCCGCAGGCGTGGCCCACTCCGGGCAGCGCATCGTATTCCGCGCAGATGGTGATCCCGAAGTCCCCGGTACCGGCGGTGGCCAGTAGCGCAGTCTCCAGCCCGCCGATGCCGGTTGTCACCTGCGTGCCGGGAATACCCCGGGCGAATTCGGCCAGGTGGGCCAGAGCGTGGAACTCCTGCGAACCCGGTTCCGGATCGGCGTGGATGGTGTGGCTCAGGGTCACCAGAGCCGGTTCGATCCCGGTGATGGTCGCCCGGGCTGCTGTGGCCGGGGTGTTCTTCGGGTCGGTATTGCGCGTATCTGCTGGCATGGGTTCATTCTTCCACCGCCGAAACCGCGCCCGGTCGTTGCATCCGAGTGTGATGGGGCTTGCGTTAGGCTGAGGGAAACCTGTTATCGACAACATCGCCAAACACAGAATCCGCAAACAGAATCGCAGACCGCCGATGAATGATCAGACCCAACTCGTGGCCGCACAGATGGCCTACGACAATGAGAAGAAGACCCCCCTCCCCGCATGGCTGCTCTGGCTCTTCCTCGGTTCACTGGGCGCCCACCGCTATTATCTGGGCCGCACGGGCAGCGCCGTCACCATGACGATCCTCTACGCCATCGGCTGGATTCTGATCTGGTTCGTCGGCATCGGCCTGATTTTCTGGATCCCCGTGTGGATCTGGCTGATCATCGACGCCTTCCTCATCAACGGCATCATCAGGGAGGTCAATACGCGCAAGCAGCAGGAGATCTTCCGCCGCTACGGCGTGATGGCCCCGGGCGCCGGCGCCTCGCAGCCCGGCTACGCCTACCCCTCCCCACAGCAGATGCCGGGCGCACCGTCTCAGGGGCAGCTGCCGCAGGGCTACCCCGCAGCACAGAACTACCCCTCGGCTGGGATGCCCTACCCCTCGGCGGGCCAGGCCTATCCCTCGGCACCGGCCTACCCCTCGGCCCCGAATGCGCAGGGCTCGGCGCCCGCACCCCAAGCGCCCTCGGCACCGGCGGCCGGTTCGGCGCCGGTTCAGGGTTCTGCACCGGCGGCCGGCTCTGCCCCGCAGCCGAACGCGGCGCCGTCTGCGCCTCCCGTGTATCCTGCGACCGGTTCCCAGCCCGCCGGCTCCGCTCCGGGCTCGACCCCGGCAGCTCCGCAGTCCCCTTCGGGCCCGCCGGTGTTCGGGTCCGGAAACGCCCAGTGGCCGAACAACAACGTGCCCCCGGCCTCGGGCCCCAACCAATACTGAGCAAACCGCCACTGGGACGGCCGCTGCCGGCACCGCAGCGGTCGTTCCGGCCGCAGCGGCCACACCGCCGCCGAGGCGACACGAAAGGGGCCGGGCAACCAACTTCTTGGTTGCCCGGCCCCTTTCGTACGGTGCGAGGACGGTGCCGGCCCGCGCGGACCGGCACCTGGGCGCTTACTCGCCGGTGACCTCGGCGGAACCGAGTTCGGCGGTCGGCTCCTCGTCCGCGGGAGCGTCCGCACCCACGGCCACCGGAACCCGCTCATTGTCCTTCGCCTCGAAGGTGAACTTCGCGTCGCGGCCCTCGCCCTCGACGTCGACGGACACCGTCTGACCGGAGTGGATCTCATTGAACAGGATCCGCTCGGAAAGCTGGTCCTCGATCTCCTGCTGGATGGTCCGGCGCAGCGGCCGGGCGCCCAGCACGGGGTCGTAACCACGGTCGGCCAGCAGTTCCTTGGCGGCGTCGGAGACGACGATCGACATGGACTGATCGGCCAGGCGCTTGTTCACGCGGTCCAGGAACAGCGAGACGATCTGCAGGATCTCCGGCTTCTGCAGCTGCGGGAAGACGATGGTGTCGTCCACGCGGTTGAGGAACTCGGGACGGAAGTGCTGCTTGAGCTCTTCGTTGACCTTCTGCTTCATCCGGTCGTAGTTCGTGTCCACGTTCTCACCGGACTGGAAGCCCAGGGGTGTGCCGCGGTTGATGTCGCGGGTGCCCAGGTTCGTCGTCATGATGATGATCGTGTTCTTGAAGTCGACCTCGCGGCCCTGCGAATCCGTCAGACGTCCGTCTTCGAGGATCTGCAGCAGCGAGTTGAAGATGTCCGCGTGGGCCTTCTCCACCTCGTCGAACAGGACCACGCTGAAGGGCTTGCGGCGGACCTTTTCGGTCAGCTGGCCGCCCTCTTCGTAGCCCACGTAGCCGGGGGGCGAACCGAATAGACGCGAGACCGTGTGTTTCTCGGAGAACTCGCTCATGTCCAGGCTGATGAGCGAATCCTCATCGCCGAACAGGAACTCCGCCAGCGCCTTGGCCAGCTCGGTCTTGCCGACGCCCGTGGGGCCGGCGAAGATGAACGAACCGGATGGGCGGTTCGGGTCCTTCAGGCCGGCGCGCGTGCGGCGGATGGCCCGCGAGATCGACTTGATCGCCTCGTTCTGCCCGATGACGCGCTTGTGCAGTTCGTCCTCCATGCGCAGCAGGCGCGCGGATTCCTCTTCCGTCAGCTGGAACACCGGGATGCCCGTGGCAGATGCCAGGACTTCCGCGATGAGTTCCTCGTCGACCACGGCGGAGCCCTGGACGCCGTTGCGCCAATCGCGCTCCAGCTTCTCGCGCTCCTCCGTCAGCTGCTTCTCCGCATCGCGGCCCTCGGCTGCCTTCTCGAAGTCCTGGGCGTCGATCGCGGCCTCCTTGCGGTGGCGCGCATCGGCGATCTTCTCGTCCATGGCCTTGAGTTCCGGCGGCTCGGACAGGCGCTGGATGCGCAGCTTGGCGCCGGCCTCGTCGATCAGGTCGATCGCCTTGTCGGGGAGGAACCGGTCGTTGATGTAGCGATCGGACATGTTCACGGCCGCTGCCAGGGCGCCATCGGTGATGGTGACCTTGTGGTGCGCCTCGTACTTGTCGCGCAGGCCCTTGAGGATCTGGATCGCATCGGCCAGCGTGGGTTCGGGTACCTGGATCGGCTGGAAGCGGCGTTCCAGGGCCGCGTCCTTCTCGATGTTCTTGCGGTACTCGTCCAGCGTCGTCGCGCCGATCGTCTGCAGTTCGCCACGGGCCAGCATGGGCTTCAGGATCGAGGCCGCGTCGATCGCGCCCTCGGCCGCGCCCGCGCCCACCAGGGTGTGGATCTCGTCGATGAACAGGATGATGTCCCCGCGGGTGCGGATCTCCTTGAGCACCTTCTTCAGGCGTTCCTCGAAGTCACCGCGGTAGCGGGAGCCGGCCACCAGGGAGCCCAGGTCCAGCGTGTAGAGCTGTTTGTCCTTGAGCGTCTCCGGGACGTCGCCTGCGACGATCGCCTGTGCCAGGCCCTCGACCACTGCGGTCTTGCCGACGCCGGGTTCGCCGATCAGCACGGGGTTGTTCTTGGTGCGCCGCGACAGGATCTGCATCACGCGCAGCATCTGTTCCTTGCGGCCCACGACCGGGTCCAGCTTGCCCTCGCGCGCGGCGGCGGTGAGGTTGCGGCCGAACTGGTCGAGCACCAGCGAGCCCGAGGGCGTGCCCTCTTCGCGACCGCCGGCGGCCACGGGTTCCTTGCCCTGGTAGCCGGAGATCAGCTTGATGACTTCCTGGCGCACCTGGCCCAGGTCCGCGTCGAGCTTGACCAGGACCTGTGCTGCCACGCCCTCGCCCTCGCGGATCAGGCCCAGCAGGATGTGTTCGGTGCCGATGTAGGTGTGGCCCAGCTGCAGCGCTTCGCGCAGGCTCAGCTCCAGCACCTTCTTGGCGCGCGGGGTGAAGGGGATGTGGCCGGTGGGGGCCTGCTGCCCCTCGCCGATGATGTCGACGACCTGTTCGCGGACCTTGTCCAGGGTGATACCCATACCGTCCAGGGCCTTGGCCGCGATTCCCTCGCCCTCGTGGATGAGGCCCAGCAGGATGTGCTCCGTGCCGATGTAGTTGTGCTTCAGAAGCTTGGCTTCTTCCTGCGCCAAGACCACGACGCGACGGGCACGATCTGTAAACCGCTCAAACATGAGCCCTCCTCGAGTCAGTTGAGAGTCCGTTGATTTCTACGACTCTAAACCAGGTGACCCCGGGTTTTATTGCCATTTCGCCCTGGGCCGAAGGCGATTCAGCCAGGGGCGAAATGCAGGGGTGTGAGAGCCCTGCACGAGCCGCGACGCAGCACAGCAGCGGCCATTCCCATGTGGGTTTGCGTTTCAGTTCGACCTCATGCGGGACCGCTGCAGCGCTCACGGCCATCACACACGCGGCTGTCTGGCATCCGCCAATAACCAGAACACGGAGTACAGCACCACCCCGATGGCGGCCAGGGGGACACCCAACGAGCCGAAGGTCGAATATCCGGCCCAGACCGAACCGGCTTCTTCCGACGGCTCGAGCAAGAATCCGATGAGGAAGCTGGCTGCAAGTACTGTCACACTGCCCAGGGCCAGACCCATGATTCCAGCACCCTTTCGCAAAGCACATGAGACTCCTGATCCCAGGAGGCCCGGCACGAGGCAGCCCACGACGTGGAACACCGGATATCCACCAGGCTGGCTGACATCAGCGGCGCCGTCCACCGGGAAGAAGGTCAGGGCAAGAACCCCTGCGATCGTAAACGACAGGCCTCTGAGCATTACCACTACCGAGCTGCTTTCGCAGAAAAGTCATCCATGTCGGGGCCGCACCCGTTTCGCCTGATTGCCTTTCAGACCACCCCAAATCGCCAGCACTTGGCCGATCACGACGGCGAGCAGGGCCAGGCCCAACTCCCACCATCCCTGTGAGGCGCCTCCGCCTTCAAGTGAGGCATCAGCCTGATACCCCAACGCCACGAGGTAAACGCACGCGGCCACGACGCCAACGATTCCGACTCCGGTCACACACAGGCCTACTATCGTCTGCTTATTCACTCTTTACATTCCCTGTCTCTCTTGCTCTTGCGTGCGACACCGTATGGTCGCCTATTCGAAACCGACTCTGGACTTGTAGAGTCCAGTTCAGATAAACCAACCAACAGGGCCGGCGATTGGAACAAACACCACCGCACACACCCAGGCAGAACGAATTAGAATAGAACTTCTTCTTGAACGCGCGATCGATATGAATGCACACACAGCGAGGACCGTGATTGCAAGTGTCAACAATGCGATTAAGATGCCCGAACCACCAGGTTCCAACGGATTCACTTCAACTACTTTCGCTCAAGTATCTACTGGGGTCTAACAGACCTCAGCGCCAGTCTTCTAGATGCAAGCTGCTCCCGTGTCCCCCGATCGGGGGACATTTGGAGCCGCTGCAGGTACGTGCCAAAATCTATCCGTGAGACACCCCAAGCAGGTCCTGCTCAATCCCCACGTTCGCACCATCGCACAGAAGGTCTGGCGGTTCCTCCGGGGCCCGCGCACTGTCGACTTCCCCATTCGGATGGCCATCTTCAGTGAGAGTATTTTCTTTGCCCTGCCCGACAGAGGAGCCGAGTCCGACGATCTTCTCTATGTCGTTCTGAGGTCGGCTCTTCCGCTCTTTATGGTGTTGGCTGCGTTCTGTCCGACTGCGACAGTGATTTTCAGCGCCCTGGGCTACATCATCAGTGTCGCTGTCTATCCCGATTTCCTCTGCAGCTACGACATGCCTCTGTCCCTGGCAGTAGTGGTTTTCGCCAGCCGCGGTCGCTGGGTGTGGACGGCGATTGCCACTGCGGTGACTCTGGCTCTTTACCAGTTTGCGTCAGCGCTGGGAAACCCGGAGTTCGAGGGCCGCATCGACATATACTCGATTGCTATGGCGCTGCTATTCGTCATAGCAGGCTGGGTCGCCTGGTACATGGACAAGCGAATAGCGGAACTGATCCGAATCAATCGCGAGGAAGCTGCCGCTCATGCGCAGCAGATCGCCGACATGAAAATCGGGATAGCCATCGACACCCATGACACCTTCTCACACGTCCTGTCCGCCCAGGCAGCAATGATTCGCGAACTGGCCGGTGGGGACACGAAAGCCGTTGATCCTCGGCTACTGACTGAGCTGTCCATGATCACAGCCAGGGGCCGCCAGCAACTCTCGCAGATGCTGACCACACTCAAAGAAGGCGACACGGTCCAGGACCAACCGGCACAGCTGAGGGCAGAGGTTCACAATGCGCTGGCGTCCATTGCATCGGTAACCCGTACTGCAGGATTCTCCGTACAGATCTCCACCGGCACGATTCCCGAATACAGCAGCACCCCGTTCGCCCAGGCAGTGATCTTCATGGTCCACGAACTCGCAACGAACACCGTCAAGCACGCGGCTGACCATGAACGCTGTCTGATCAGCGTCGGACTCAACGATTCGGCCGGGCGGCACGTGCTTCGCCTGGAGGCCAGTAATCCCACCACCACACAGAGCGAGGCCGCACAGCCCTATACCCTGGCCCAGCGGGCCACCTCTTGGAATGGTGTCTGTTCCGCGTGGGTAGAACCCGGTGGCCTGTTTCGAGTCAGAATCGATCTGCCCGTGCCGAGGAATGACAATGAAATGTCCCCCGATCAAGGGACAAGCGGCAAGCCGATTCGTGCTCAGATGGATACATGCGCATGATCATTTCCATCATCCTCGCCTTATCAACCCATCCGCTACCAGCTTCACGCCAGAAGTACTGCAAGTGACTGCGAAACCAGGCCGGATCGTGGGGCCCGGGCAGCCCATTACCGCCATGGTCGTCGACAACGACGGCTGGGTGCGCCGTGGCGTATCCAATATCCTGGCCGCGGATCCTGAAATCACCGTCCTGGAACCCTGTCGGACCGCGCAGGACGGCATCGACACGTACAAGCGGCACCACCCCAGCGTGGTGCTGATGGACGTGGACTTCGGCCTGGACACGCTCAACGGCATCGACGCCACCGCTGCGATCATGGCCGCCGACCCCTGGGCCAATGTCATGCTGCTGACCACCATTACCCCGGGCCCGGGCCTGGCACGCGCGATCGACGCCGGCGCCAGGGCCACACTGGACAAGGACATGAACCCCGAATCCATCGTCACCGCCGTCAAAACCCTGGCCCGCGGCGGCCAGCCCACTGACTTCCACTCCCTGGGCCGTTCGCTGATGGTCAGCATGGACTTCCTCCCACAGGCCCCCATCGGGATTCCGCCGCTGTCGGATCAGGAGCGCCAGGTGCTCACCTTGCTCTACCAGGGCCAGAACTATCGGCAGATCGCAGAGGAAATGCGTGGGGTTGGAAACGGTGAAGACCTACACCAAGCGCATGATGGCGAAGTTCAATGTGAACAATCAACTGCAGTTGATCACCGCCGGCCTGCGCTACCGCTTCCTCTCCGTCTGACCCGCGCCACGCCCCTACCGAAGAACAAAGCGATCCCGGCATTCCACAGCTCTTCTAAGCTGTGGAATGCCGGGATCGCTTTGGCGTTCTACGAGGGACTACCTCAGTGAGCGGCCTTGTAGGCGTCCAGGATCGAGGCCTCGATACGGCCGCGGTCGGACACGTCGTAGCCGTTCTCCTTGGCCCACTTGCGCACCAGCTTGGTGTCAGGACCGGTCTTGTAGGTCGTCACGCCACTGTTGCGGGCGCGACCGGCGGACTGGCGCTGACGCGTCACGCGGCGGCCGGCTGCAATGTACGGGGCCAGGACCTCGCGCAGCTTATCCGCATTCTCCGAGGACAGTTCGATTTCATAATCGCCCTGGTCCACCGAGAAGCTTACAGTTTCCGCCGCCTTGCTGCCGTCCATATCATCGGTCAGGACCAGCTTCATTTCGCGTGCCATGGGCACCGTCCTTTGCTTTGTCTGCTACGTCTGGTTGTCCGGAGGCTTCAGCCGGCACATCCTGTGCACCGGCGCCTGCATCCATCTGATCGTAGTACTTCTCCATTTCCTTGCGCTCAATACTGTCGGCCTTGATGACGCTGCGCAGAACGTACCAGAAGACCAACCCCACACAGAGCGAAGGAAGAATTACCTTGATGTATTCCATACCCTACCCCAGATCGGCAGCGGATTAAAACAAATCCGGTGATCAGATGACATCAGTTCTCGATCGGCTTGACCAGCGGGAAAAGAATCGTATCGCGGATTCCCAGGCCGGTAATCGCCATGAGCAGGCGGTCCATACCCATACCCATACCGCCGGTGGGCGGCATACCGAATTCCATGGCGGTGAGGAAATCCTCATCCAAACGCATCGCCTCATCATCGCCCTGGGCCGCGTCCTTGGCCTGGGAGACGAAGCGCTCACGCTGGATCACCGGGTCGACCAGCTCCGAATAGCCCGTGGCCAGCTCGAAGCCCCGCACGTACAGGTCCCACTTCTCCACCACGCCGGGCTTGGAGCGGTGTTCGCGTGTCAGAGGCGAGGTATCGACGGGGAAGTCGATGACGAAGGTGGGCGCCCACAGCCGGTCGGAGTAGAAGTGCTCCCACAATTCCTCGACGTATTTGCCGTGCGAACGGAATACCCCGCCCATATCCACATTGTGTTCCGCGGCGATCGCTGCGAGTTCGTCAACCGTGGTCTCCGGGGTCACGGTGTGACCGGATTCCTCCGACAGCGAATCGTACATGCTGACAACGGCCCATTCCCCGCCGAAGTCGTATTCCGTGCCATCGGCCAGAGTCACCTTGTGCGAACCCGTTGCGTCCATTGCGGCGTTTTGAATGAGTTCCTTCGTCAAGGCGCCGATCGACTTGTAATCGCCATAGGCCTGATAGGCCTCCAGCATTGCGAATTCCGGCGAATGCGTGGAATCGGCGCCTTCATTGCGGAAATTGCGGTTGATCTCGAACACGCGTTCAAGACCGCCCACCACTGCCCGCTTCAAATACAGTTCCGGCGCGATACGCAGGAACAGTTCCATGTCATAGGCATTCATATGCGTGGAGAAGGGCCGAGCCGCGGCTCCCGAGGGAATCACCTGCAGCATGGGGGTTTCGATCTCCATGAAATCGTGTCCCGCGAAGGTGTGGCGCAGGGATTCCATCACCTTGGCGCGCGTCCGCACATTCTCCCGTGCAGCGGGACGCGTGATGAGGTCGACGTAGCGCTGGCGCACCCGCGTCTCCTCACTGAGTTCCGTGTGCATGGTGGGCAGGGGGCGCAGCGACTTGGCGGCCAGCGCCCACTCATCGGCCATCACGGACAGTTCCCCGCGCTTGGAGGCGATGACCCGGCCGTGCAGGAACACATGATCGCCCAGATCCACGTCCTGCTTCCAAGCGTCCAACCGCGCCTTGCCGACCTCGGCCAGGGACAGCATGCCCTGCAGCCGGGTGCCGTCGCCCTCCTGCAGCGTCACGAAGCACAGCTTGCCGGTGTTGCGCACGAAGACCACACGGCCCGTCACGCCCACCACGTCGTCCGTCTCCTGCCCCGGTTCCAGATCCGGGTGGGCCGCGCGGACCTGGGCCAGCGAATGCGTGCGCCCGACGGAGACCGGATAGGCCTGCTGCCCGGAATCCAACAGGCGCTGGCGCTTCTCCTTGCGGATGCGCAGCTGTTCTGGGTCCAGGTGTTCGGGGGTGTCCGTGGGCACATTCGTGCCGTGCTGGTCGTTCTCAGGCATGGTATAAGGCTACCAGCCGGTCACTCCAGCAAATCTGTGAGCCTGAGCGCCGTCTCGTCGCCGATCGTGCCGTTGGAAAGCGCCCTGGCCACCGTCGCACGCGCCAATGCCCGGTACGTCGAGGCGATGGTCGTCGACCCCTGTGTCACCGCCAGTTCGTCCAGGGCCTGCAGGTGGGCCGCCACAGTGTCCACATCCCCGCGGCTGACCGGACCGGTCAACGCCCTGGGACCGGTCTGCAGGGTGTTCGAGACCGCAGCGTCGACCAGCGAGTGCAGCACCCTGGCGGGGTCCTCGACACCGACTTGACCCAGGATGTCCAGGGCCTGCGCGATGACGACCGAGGTGTGGTTGGCCGCATGGGTGATCGCCGCGTGGTAGAGCGCCCGGTCGGCCTGGGCCACCACGATCGGCTCCGCCCCGATCTCCACGACCAGCGCTTGGCCGATCGGCAGCACCGTCTTGGCGCCGGTGACCGCGATGGTCGCCTGCCGCAGCCGGGGCAGGTCCATCGAGGTGCCCGTGAACGTCAGTGAGGGATGCAGGGCCAGCACGATCGCACCGCCCGCGCGGGCCGGTTCGAGCACCTCGGTGCCGTAGCGGCCGGCGCAGTGCATGACGATCTGTCCGGGCTTGAAGCGACCCAGTTTGGCCAGGCCCGCGACCAGGCCGGGCAGTTCATCGTCGGGAACCGTGAACAGCACGAGTTCGGCGCGTTCGACGATCGTCTCCACGTCCAACTGCGGCACCTCGGGCAGCATCGCATCCGCTCGGTCGCGGCTGGCCTGGGACCCGGCGGATACTCCGATCACCGCGTGCCCGGCCCCGCGCAGGGCCGCGCCCATGACGACTCCGACCCGGCCCGCACCAACAATGCCCACGCCCAGGCGGGTCTCGTCCTCGTGGTTCATCCCCGACTCCCCTTCACAGATACTCGTTTCACTTGCATTCCCTCATATACGTGCCCGCCCGTCCATCAGATCGCGGGCCCGTTGGGTGCGCGCGCCCAGGGCCATGAACATGTTCTGCGCCGAAACCGGGTCCACATGCAGAATCCGCGGTTGGATGGGACCCGCGGTCGAATGCAGTTCGATCGTCATCAGGTGGAACCTCCGCTGCAGCGGCCCCTGTTCCAGGCGCAGCGACTGCACCCTGGCATAGGGGACGAAGACGACCCAGCGGTGCAGTCTGCCGCCCCGGATCACCTCCATGTGTTCCAGCGGCGCCGAACCGTTGCGCTTATAGGTCAGCGGATCCAGCCAGCGGGCCACCGCAGGTGATGCCCCGAAGCCCGTATTGCCGGGCTTGCGGTGGTCGGTCGAATCCATCGCGTCGAAGATGAACTCACGAGCGTCGGCGCGCCCCGGGTCCGGCAGCGCCAGGCCCAGCAGCATGAGCGCCTGTTCCCTGCTGCCCACCGGCAGCAGCACCGTCTGGATCGACTTGGCATCGGCGACATCGCTACCACCGGCGAAGTTGTATTCGACCTTCCACCAGTCCGGGCCACGCCACAGCAGGGGCTGGCTCACCCGCACCGCCTGGATCCGGTCGAGCGGAATGACGCGGCGCACGGTGGTCGTCAGTCCCGTGGTGATGGTCAGCCCGTCGGCGGTCAGGGCCACAGAGAAGTTCGCGTACTGCAGGCCGGATTTGGCCTGCGCATAGAACACGGAGACGAAAGCGATCACGATCGGTATCGCCGCGCTCAATAAGGCGCCCAGGGCCTCACCGCCGGCTATGGACACCGCGATAATCACACCGATTATCACTGCCAGGATGAAGAGGACACCCACGATCGTGCCCGCGCTCAGCAGTTGGGAGAGCAGTACCTGATGGGCCGGGATCCGCAGCAGCCGGCCGGCGGCGTCGACCCGCGGGTCGACGGTGTAAGCGGCCAGGGCCTCGCGCAGGGTGCCCTCGATGTCCTGGCCGACGGCCTGGCCGGTGTGCGCCAGCCCCGCCAGCAGGCGCGAACCCACCGAAGTGCCGCGCTCCCCCGTCGCGTCGGCCGGTCCGGCGGACTGCGTGGCGCCGGGGAAGGTCTGAGCGCCCGGGGCCGAGGCGCCACCCGGCTGTGCGCCCGCACCCGGGCTGAGGCGCGGGGCAGCGCCCGGAGCCGCACCGGGACCGGTGCCGGGTCCCGGATCCGGAACCGCGGGCCCGCCCGGCCCCGGTCTCGTGCCCTGCGGCTGAGTAGCGCCCTGGGCTGTGCCGACTGCCGGCTGTTCCCCGGCCTTGGCCGCGCGCACCCTGGCGAGCATCTCATCGCGCAGTTCGAAGGCCTCGGCGCGGCGCAGATAGCCGATGGCGATGTTCGAGTTCTTGCCGCCGGCCACATCGAAGTTCAGGGTCGCCAGGCCCACGATCCGCGCCAGCAGCGGCTGGTTGACGTCGATCGCCTGCACCCGGTCCAGCCGGGCGGAGCGCTGTTTCTTCGACAGCACCCCCTGGTGCAGGTAGACGGCGTCACTGCCCAGCCGGAACCGGGTGTACTTCCAGGTCAGCCAGTTGCCGCCCACCACAAGCGCCAGCACCACCACGAGCACGGCCAGGCCGGCCAGCAGGTACAGCGGATTGTCCGCCGCCCAGCGCCAGATCGCCTTGGTGGGCGGTTCATCGTGTTGGAGATAGGCCTCCACCTGGTCCTGGATGAGCTGGTGGGCGTTCGCCACGGCCACCGCCACGATCGCCACGGCGACGATCACGGTGCGCACCACCGGGGTCAGCGGGTGGACGTGGCGCCAACCGTTGGTATCCGCGTGCTCGGTCATCGTCGATCACAACCCTGCCAGGCGGTGCTCGCCACGGGCTGCCAGCTCATTGCGCAGCGCATCCGCGCGGGCCCTGGTCAAACCGGGGATGACGGCATCGGATTTCGCCGAGGCCGTGTGCAGTTCCACCGTCGCCAGGCCCAGCAGCCGCTCCAGCGGTCCCTGCCCCACATCGACGAACTGCAGCCGGCCCAGGGGCACGATCGTGGTGCGCTGGAACATGATGCCGCGCTGGATCAGCAGGTCGGTCTCGCCCACCCGGAATCCCATCCGGCGCACCTGGCGGGGGATCAGCACGGCCAGCCAGCCGAACAGCACCACGGTGATCAGGGCCTCGGCGGCCACGATCGGCCAGGCCCAGGATTGCCAAACGGCCAGCACGATGGTCGCGGCGATCACCACCAGCGGCAGCAGCAGCAGCCAGCCCGCCAGGCCGATCAGCCGCAGGCCGACCAGGCGACGGCTCAGCGGCTCCAAGTTCTGCTCCTCCCGCTCCAGCGTGTTCACCGGCGGCTCGGAGGGCCTGCCCGGCACCGCAGCAGAGGGATCATAGGGGGAACTGTGGGAGGGCATATTCGTCTCATTCATGCTGGATCGGCCTCCGGACCGCTCAGACCGGTGTCACGACCCTGGGACTCCCGGCGTTTGCGTTCGATCTCCCGGGGGTCGTCCGGGGGCAGGCGGCAGAACCATTCGACGATCAGACCGACGATGAGCAGGACGACGGCCGCCAGGAATGCCGCTGCGTAGGGTATGGCCAGATGCACGCGCAGCACATCGGTGCTGATGAGCAGGTAGAGCAGGTGGCCGCCGTAGAAGCCGGTCAGGATCGCGCCGGCGAAGGCCGCGGCGCGTGCCATGATCGCCACCCGGGCCGCGCGCAACGGGTCCATCACCTCTTTGCGGTCCCCGTCGTTCCAGCGTTTGATCGGCAGGCCCAGGATCAACAGGACCAGGGAGAGCAGCACCATCCCGCCGATCGCCGGCCACGGTGCCGGGGGCAGTTGGCGTCCGGTCGATTCCAGCACGTAGCACAGGCAGCCACCGGCCACGAGGCCCACGAGTCCCCACAGCACCAGGGAAAGCGGGCGGATCTTGTTCATCGGTCCTTCTCGGGTCCTTCGGGTTATGGTCCTGCGGTCTGTGGTCCTATCAGTTCAGACGGTTCTGTTGAGACGGCGAATGCCCTGACCGGCCAGCTCAGCGGCCCGCCTGGTCACCTCCACGGTAGCAGTGTCGGGGTCGCTCGCATCGGTTCGAGTGATCGCCGCGGCGCGCAGCCGTGCGGCCGGACGCAGTTCGGCCCAGGGGGCCAACACGAAGGCACGGCCCGCGGCCTGCGGGTGTGGCAGGGTCAGCACCGGATCGGAACTCATGATCTGCACCAGCGGGTCGTCGATGTCCTGCGAGGCGTCGGTCACCCGGATCAGGTCGATGTCCAGGGTGCGCGGCCCCCAGTGCACCAGGCGGCGCCTGCCGTGGGCCAGTTCGATCCCCTGGCACACCGCCAGGAGTTCGCGCGGGCTCAGGGAGCTGGTCACCAGTGCGGCGGCGTTGACGAAGTCGTCCTGTTCCACTCCGCCGACCGGTGCGGTGGAGTACTTCGAGCTGATGGCCTCGACGCTGATCCGCGGGTGTTCGGCCAGGGCCTCAAGGGCAGCGTCCAGGGTGTCGGCGGAGCTGCCCATATTCGACCCGAGCGACAGCACTGCGCGGATCAACTGGGGGCGAACGGCGCGCCGGGTCCGCTCCACGTGCACGGCCACATCGTCGAAGCTGCGCTGGATCGGGGCGTGCGGTTTGTGGACGGTGACCTCGACGCGTTCGGCCTTCGTCAGGCAGTGTTCGGCGATGGTCCCGGCCAGGGTCTCGATCAGGTCGAAGGGCTCACCCTCGACGATCGCCGCGACCTCCTCCGCCAGGCCGCCGTAGTCCACGGTGTCGGCCAGGTCGTCACTGCCGGCGGCTGGGGCCAGGTCCGCATGCAGCACGACGTCGACGATGAAGTCCTGGCCGTCGCGCTTCTCGTGGTCGAATACGCCGTGGTAGCCGAAGACCTTGAGGCCGGTGAGCTCGATCCGGTCCAGGGGCTGGTTCATCGGGCGGTCCCTTCATCGTGGTGGGAGGTGGTGGGCACCTGATCGCGCCCTGCCAGGTCGATCGCGTGCACCACTGCGGCCGCGATCGCCGAGGCCCTGGGTTCGTGCACGCGCACCGCCCAGGCGCCCGCGCGCGCGGACACGGCTGTGATGGCGGCGGTGGCGGCGTCTCGGTCCGCCTCGCTGACCGAGCCCGGGTCCTGCGGGTCGATCAGCCGGGCCAGGAAGCGTTTGCGGGATCCTGCGACCAACAGCCGGTAGGGCAATTGGACGAACTCGTCCAGGCCGGCCAGCAGCTGCCAGTTGTGTTCGGCGTGCTTGGCAAACCCCAGTCCAGGATCCAGGATGATCCGCTGCGCCGATACCCCGGCGTCCAGTGCGGCGGTGACGCGTTCGCGCAACTCGGATCGGACTTCGCCGACGACGTCCCGGTAAGTGTAGACGGCGTGTTTATCGCTTAAGTACCCGCGCCAGTGCATGAGCACCAGGTCAGCGCCGGACTGGGCCGCCAGGGGCAACATGGCGGGTTCGCTCTGGCCGGAGGAGACGTCGTTGAGGATCGTGGCGCCGGCTTCCAGGGCGGCCGCGCCGGTGGCCGCGCGCATCGTGTCGATGCTGATCACGGCCCCGGCCGCCGCCAGTTCGCGCACGACGGGGACGACCCGGCGGATCTCCTCGTCCGGGTCCACCCGTGCCGCACCCGGCCGGGTCGATTCGCCGCCCACGTCGATGATGTCAGCGCCGCCGGCCATGAGCTCCAGGCCGTGCGCGATCGCCGCTGCCTGGTCGAAGTAGCGACCCCCGTCGGAGAAGGAATCGGGCGTCACATTGAGCACGCCCATGATCTGGGTCCGCCCCGCCGCCGTGGCCGCCTTGCCCGGCTGGGGTGTCGCGGTCGCCTCGCCGGGCCGGGAACCCGTGCTGTCGCCCACCGTCACTTGCCCAGGATCAGGCTCATGGCCTCGGCCCGGCTGGCGGGATCGCGCAGCTGGCCGCGGACGGCCGAGGTGGTGGTCGTGGCGCCGGCCTTCTGCACTCCGCGCATCGACATGCACAGGTGTTCGGCCTCGATCACGACGATCACCCCGCGCGGGTTGAGGTGTTCGACCAGGGCGTTGGCGATCTGGCTGGTCAGGCGCTCCTGGACCTGGGGGCGCCTGGCATAGATCTCCACCAGCCGTGCCAGTTTGGACAGCCCCGTGACATTGCCCTCCTTGCCGGGGATGTAGCCCACATGGGCGACCCCGTGGAAGGGCAGCAGATGGTGTTCGCAGGTCGAGTACATCTCGATATTGCGCACGAGCACCATCTCGTCGTAGCCCACATCGAAGTTCACGCCCAGGACTTCGGAGGCGTCCTTGCTCAGGCCCGCGAACATCTCCTCATAGGCCCTGGCCACCCGGCCGGGGGTGTTGAGGAGCCCATCGCGATCCGGGTCCTCCCCGATCGCGTAGAGGATTTCGCGGACTGCTGCTTCGATGCGGGGCTGATCGACCATGCTGCCTTCTTCGGTTTCGGCTGGGAGGAGTGAACGGGCGGCCGGGTGGCTCAGTGCTGCGGACCCGTGGGGCCCTGGCCCGGTTCACCGGGTTGCCCGGGGTGGCCGGGCTGCTGCGGGCCGGGCTGAGAACCAGGTTCCTGCGGCGGGTACTGCTGACCCGGCTGCGAGGGGTACGGACCTCCCGGGTAGCCCTGCCCCGGCTGCCCTGGGTAGCCCGATCCGGGCTGCGAACCGTAAGGACCCGGCTGACCCGGGTAGCCCGATCCCGGCTGCGAACCGTAGGAGCCCGGGTAACCCTGTCCCGGGTGCCGGCCCTGTCCGCCCTGCGGATTCTGGCCCGGGTGCTGACCGGGCTGGCCCGACTGCGGGCCGTACGGGCCCGGCTGCGAGGGGTAGGGCTGGCCGGCCGAAGGGTACTGCTGCTGTCCCGGGTACTGGCCCGGCTGACCGTGCTGCCCTGGGTACTGGCCCGGCTGGCCCGGTCCGACCGGCGGCAACACCTGGGTGGGCTGATCGCCATAGGGACCCTGCGGGCCCGGATAGGGCTGCCCGGGCCCGGCCTGCGGACCGCCGGCCTGCGGATGATCCGCCGGTCCACCGTTGCCGTCGGGTCCCTCGGAGGCCAGGCCGGACCAACCGCCCAGGTCCACGACCTGGCGTTCCGGAACCTCGATCGGCGGGATGTCGGAGACGGGACGGTCCGGATCGGCCAACCAGATGTCGCGCTTGGGAGCCTTGACGACATCGGCGAAGATGTCGGTCAGCTGGTGCTGGTCCAGGGTCTCCTTCTCCAGCAGCTCGTGGGCCAAGCGGTCGAGCACTGCGCGGTTGGTCGTCAGCGCCCAGTAGGCGTCGGCGTGCGCGGTGTCGATGAGTTCACGGACCTCGGAGTCGATGATGTTCATCGTCTCGTCCGAATAGTGTTCGTCCGCGTTCCGGCCGGCGTAGGGATCGGAGTTCTCATCGCCGATCTTGACCATGCCCACGCGCGAACTCATGCCGTACTGCGTGACCATCTTGCGCGCGGTTCCGGTGGCCTTCTCGATGTCATTGCTGGCACCCGAGGTCGGATCGTGGAACACCAGTTCCTCCGCCACGCGCCCGCCCATCGCATAGGCCAGCTGGTCCAGCAATTCGTTGCGGGTCGTCGAGTACTTGTCCTCATCGGGCATCACCATGGTGTAGCCCAGGGCGCGCCCGCGCGGCAGGATCGTGATCTTGGTGACCGGATCCGTGTTGTTCATCGAGGCAGCCACCAGGGCGTGGCCACCCTCGTGATAGGCGGTGACCAGGCGTTCCTTGTCGTTCATCAGGCGGGTGCGCTTCTGCGGACCGGCGATGACGCGGTCGATCGCCTCGTCGATGATGACATTGGTGATGGCGTGCTGATTGGTCCGCGCCGTGAGCAGCGCGGCCTCGTTGAGCACATTGGCCAGGTCCGCGCCGGTGAACCCGGGGGTCCGTTTGGCGACCATGCCCAGGTCCACGCTGGAGTCCAGGGGCTTGTTCTTCGCATGGACCTCCAGGATGCGCTGGCGGCCCTTCATATCGGGGGCCTCCACCGTGACCTGCCGATCGAAACGGCCCGGCCGCATCAGGGCGGGGTCGAGCACATCGGGGCGGTTGGTCGCCGCGATCAGGATGACGTTCGTGTTCGCGTCGAAACCGTCCATCTCCACCAGCAGCTGGTTGAGGGTCTGTTCGCGTTCGTCGTTGCCGCCGCCCATGCCCACACCGCGCTGTCGACCCACCGCGTCGATCTCGTCGATGAAGATGATGCAGGGGGAATTCTGCTTGGCCTGCTCGAACAGGTCGCGCACACGCGATGCGCCGACACCCACGTACATCTCCACGAAATCCGAACCGGAGATGGAGTAGAACGGGACCCCGGCCTCGCCCGCCACGGCCTTGGCCAGCAGCGTCTTACCGGTACCGGGTGCGCCGTAGAGCAGCACGCCCTTGGGGATCTTCGCCCCGACCGAGGTGAACTTCTTGGGTTCCTGCAGGAATTCCTTGATCTCCTGCAGTTCCTCCAGGGCCTCGTCGACACCGGCCACGTCCTTGAACGTGACGTCCGGGTGCTCCTTGTTGACCAGCTTGGCCTTGGACTTCCCGAAGTTCATGATGCCCTTGCCGGCACCGCCCATCTGGGACAGCAGGAACCAGAAGATCAGACCGATGATGATGAAGGGGATCAGATTGATCAGCAGGCTGGTGACCCACGACTGCTTGGGGACCTCGTCGGTGTAGCCGTTCTCCAGCTTGGCGTCGGAGACCGCCTTGACGACGGTCTCACCGCGTGGTTCGACGTAGAAGAACTGGACCTTCTTGCCGTAGTCCTTCTTGTCGACCTTGAAGTCCTCGTTCAGGGTCATGTCCACGCGCCGGTCGCCGTCGACGACCTTGACCTGTTCGACCTTGCCGTCCTTGAGCAGACTCAGGCCCTGGCTGGTGTCGATGCGTTGGAAACCCCCGCCTGACAGCAGGAGTGTCGCGATGGAGATGACGATGATCGCCAGAATGACCCAGGACAGCGGGCCCCTGGCCATCTTCTTCATACGCGCCTGACCGCTGGAGAGCCCGGTCTTGGCGCTCTTGCCACCGGACTTGGAATCGGATGACGGCCCGTCCTGCTTGTCCGGACGGTTCTTATCGGAGTCGGCCATGGGTCCTCTCGGCGACGATGGGATGGTGCGACGGGCAGTCTAGTGCGCGAAGTTTGGTTTCAGCTGTAGACGTGCGGGGCCAGGGTGGCGACGAAGGGCAGGTTGCGGTACTTCTCCGCATAGTCCAGACCGTAGCCCACCACGAATTCGTTCGGCACATCGAAGCCGATGTACTTCACGTCGATATCGACTTTCATGGCGTCTGGCTTGCGCAGCATCGTGCAGATCTCCACCGAGGCGGCCCCGCGCGAGCGCAGATTGGCCAGCAGCCATGACAGGGTCAGGCCGGAGTCGATGATGTCCTCCACGATGAGCACGTGTGCGCCGTGCAGGTCCGTGTCGAGGTCCTTGAGGATGCGCACCACACCAGAGGACTTCGTGCCGGAGCCGTAGGAGGACACCGCCATCCAGTCCATGGTGATGTGCGAGTGCAGGGCCCTGGCCAGGTCCGCGATGACCATGACGGCGCCCTTGAGCACGCCGACCATCAGGATGTCGCGCCCCTGGTAGTCGTGGTCGATCTGCGCGGCCATTTCCGTCAGCCGATGTTTCAGCTGTGCTTCCGTCACGAGGACGTGTTCGATGTCGGTGCCCAGATCCTGCTGATCCACGGTGCCTCTTCCCCTTCGATGCCTTTGCGATTGCGCTCTTCTCAGCTTACCGTGTGAGCACTGACACGGGTCATGCGCAGTGCGCCGCGCTCCGTGTCCGGTCCGCGCACCCGGGACACTGACACCCCCGGCGGGACCGATACCGCGCCGTGGCGCACCCGCATGAGCAGTTCGTCTACGGCCAGGACGTGCCGGTGGGTCACCTCCTGGCGGGCGCCGGCGGCGGCCAGCCAGTCGCGGATGATCCGATGGCGCAGCGCCGCCGGTTCGGCCGAGGCCGCGGCCGGCAGATCACCCGGTAGTCCCCCCGGGTGCCCGGACGGTTTGCCGGCCGGGTCCGCGCCCAAGCGGTGCGCGGCCTCGGCCGCCTGGGATTCCAGCAGGTCCGAATCGGCCGCCAACTGGTCTGCGGTCCTGGCCAGAGCGCGTGCGATGCCCGGGCCCAACTCCCGTTCGAGCAGTGGCAGCACGGTGCGCCTGGCGCGGACCCTGGCATAGTGCGGGTCCTCATTCATCGGGTCGTCCCAGACCTGCACGCCCTGGGCCAGGCAGGCCGCACGGGTGACGCTGCGCGCGCATCCCAGCAGCGGCCGCCACACGGTGCCCGTGACCGGCCGCATCCCCGCCAGGCTGCGAGCACCCGCGCCACGGGCCAGGCCCAACAGCACGGTCTCGGCCTGATCGTCCAGGGTGTGCGCGGTGAGCACGGCGAGCGCACCCAGTTCTAGCCGGCGCGCCTCCAGGGCGGAGTAGCGGGCGGTCCGGGCCGCAGCCTCGAGCCCGGCGGGGTCGTCCGCCGCCACTGTGACGCGCGCCCCGGTGGCCTCCAGGCCCCAGGCGCGCAGCCGGGCGACCACGCCGGCGGTGTGCGCGGCCGAGCCGGATTGCAGGCCGTGGTCGACGACCACCGCGGCGAAGCGCAGGGGCGGGCGCGTGGGCCCCGGCCGTTTGGACGAGTTCTGCAAGAAGGCCGCGGCGGTAGCCAGTGCCATGGAGTCCGCACCACCGGAGACGCCCAGCAGGAAGGTGTGGCCGGGGTGCTCGCCGGGCTCGGCCCCAGAGGGCTCCGGCAGGTGCGAGGCGAGGAATTCGCGCAGCCGGCGGCGCACCTCGGCGGTGGCGGGGTCAAGACGCGGGCGGGCCGGGGTGGCGGGCGCCCCGACCAGGTCCCGCCGCTCGGTGGATCCGTCAGCGGCGGGCATGGGGCGCTGCTCGGCCGGCCCGCCGGCCACACCCTCAGCCCAGGACACGGGCGACCCACTCCCCCGGGGCTGCGATCTCGGACGGGCTCGGCAGCGCCTGGGGGGATTCCCAGACGGCGGCCAGTCCCGCATGGCCCACCCGGCCGGTCACCCCGCGCACGAAGCGGGCACCCGAACGGTACTGTTCCATTTTCTCCGCCAGTCCCAGGGCCCGGGCCACGATCGCACCGAAGCCCGCCCCGGAATCGTCCCTGCGGGTGTCGAAGCGCGCGCGGATCTGCGCCACGCTGGGGATGACGCGTGGGCCCACAGCGTCCATCACGACGTCCGCGTGGCCCTCGAGCAGGCTCATAATGGCGGTGATCCGCTCCAGTTTCTCCCGTTGGGCGGGGGTGGAGACGATGTCGAGCAGGCTGCCATGGCCGGTGATCGTGCGTACCACCGCACGGATCGTGTCGAGGACACCGGGCGATTCGTCCTCGGCGGACACCGCGAGCTCCACGATCAGCCCCTCCAGGTATTCGCGCAGCCAGGGTGCGGCCGCGAACTGCACCTGGTGGGTGGATTCGTGCAGGGCCACCCACAGCCGGAAGTCCCGGGGCACAACCTGCAGCCGCTGCTCGTTCGCCGCGACGTTCGGGGCGACCAGTAGCAGATGGCCGCGGGAGCCGAAGGGCAGGTACTGTCCCAGCACCCGGGGCGCCAGTACCGACAGCGCGGCACCCAGTTCCGCGGCCGCGCCCAGGTCGTCGAGCCCCTGCAGGCGCGGATGGGCGACGGGGTCCTGCGCCAGGGTGCGGCCGGCCTGGACCAGATCGTCAAGCCCGCGTTCGGTCCCGACAGCCGCCAGCAGGCCGCCCAGCCCCGCCGTGGCCTCGATATTCGCCTTGGCCCAGCCCAGGCGGTCGACGACCAGTGCGGGGCCCTGTCCGGCCAGGGCACGCCGAGCCCGGGTGTCGGCCCCGGGTGCCAGCCGCATAACGCCGAGCACCAGGTCGGGAGCAGTCTGCGCGGCATTGCGCAGATCCGCGACCAGGGCCCGGGTCGCATAGCGGCTCAGCCGGGGCCCGGCCGGGGTCAGTTCGCGCACGGTGCGCAGTGCCGGGTGGAGCCGGTCCTCACCGCCCTTGTGCGAGCGCACTCAGCTGCACCCGCAGTCGGCCAGTTTGGTGACATTGGCGTCGTAGAGCTTGCGTACCGCATCGGCGGAGCCCGGCTTGATCCCGTCGGCCATGAATGCGAATGCCAGGAGCCTGCCGTCCTTGGTCACGACAGTGCCGGCCAGCGAGGTCACGGTGGACAGGGTGCCGGTCTTGGCGCTGACCTTGCCCGCCCCGTCCTTACTGGCCGGATCCCGGTAGCGTTCGGCCAGCGTGCCCGACAGTCCGCCCACCGGCAGACTCGGAATGAGCTGGGACAGGTCGCCCCGGCTGGTCGCGACGGTGCGTACCACATCGGCCATTTCGTGTGGGCTGATCCGGTTGGAGTAGTCCAGGCCGGAGGTGTCGCCCAGGTGAATCGAACCGGTTTCCACCTTCAGCTGCGTCAGCGCTGCGATGACTCCGGCCGGTCCTGCGTCGATCGAGTCGCCCTTGCCCATCTTCTTCGCGACCTCGACGCCCAGCACCTCCGCCATGACATTGTCACTGTTCTCCAGCATGTACCTGGTCTGTTCGGCCACGCTGGCGCTGGCGACAGCGGCGACCCGTTCGGCACCCTGCGGGGCTTTCTGGGGCTTGGCAGTGGTCGTCGCGATGCCGTGGCCGTCCAGTGCCGCAGTGAAGGCCTTGAGGGCGGGGGCCACCGGATCGGACATGCGCGGGGCGTGTTCCCCCTGGCCAGTCTTGCCGGCGGAGAGCATGAGCGGGGTGATCGGGTTGATCGCGCCAGTGGCGATGTCCGCGCGCGACCAGGCGGAGGAGAACCGCTGGCCGGAGTAGCGCGAGAGGTCGACCGATACGCTCGCCTTCTTCACACCCTGTTCCTTCAGCTGTGCGGCTGTCTGCTCGGCCAGGTCGGCCAGTCCCGCACGGCCCATCACGGATCCCGCATCGGATTTCCCTGCGCCCAGCATGACGTCCCCGCCGGCCACCAGGTAGAGGTGCGGTTGCCCGCCCGAGGCGCCTGCCGCCTCGGCCGCGGAAGTCGCCTCGGCCGCGGGGCCACCGGCCAGCTCCACACTGGTCGTGAACCTCGTCTCCCCGCCCAGCACGCCCAGGGCGGCCGTGCCCGTGAGTACCTTGGTGACCGAGGCGGGCGTCTTCTGAGAGTCCGCCGCGGTGGAGTACAGGACCTTCCCGCTCAGTGCATCGCGGACCTCGGCGCCGAACTTACCGGTCATCGCCTTGTCCGACTTCATCCCTCCGAGCAACCTGGCCAGATTCTCCGGCACCGGGGCGTCATCGGCCAGCGCGCGGGGAGCTGCGACCTTGTCGATGCCCGGGGTCGGTTCGGGCAGGGGATCGAGCAGCAGGGCCGGCTGGGTCGTCAGGGGGCCGGGCAGAATGTCGTAGGCGTCACCGGCGCCATAGGCGGCACCCACGATGACGACCGCGGCAGCACCCCAGGCGCAGGCCCGCAGAATCGGATGGCGCCGCTTTCCGCTCTGCCTCTTCGTCACTCTTCAGTCCTCTCAGGTACCCGGCTGCGTCGACTCCGGATCGGCTCTGTATCGACTCGCCGACATCCTTCTCTATGCTAGAGGAGTATGCCCGCCGCCGGCGCATCCGCTCGTGGGCGGAGGGCATCGAGACGATCCAACGAACAGACAGATAGGACTCGAGGCACTCATGGAACTCCTTGCCACGATCGAAATCCCCGCGGGCTCGCGGAACAAGTACGAAGTCGACCACGAAACCGGCCGCGTCAAGCTGGACCGCTACCTCTACACTTCCATGGCCTACCCCACGGACTACGGCTACTTCGAGGGCACCCTGGGCGAGGACGGCGACCCGCTCGACGTACTGGTGATCCTGCACGAGTCGGTATTCCCCGGCTGCCAGGTCGACGCCCGCCCCATCGGCGTGTTCAAGATGGAGGACGAAGCCGGCGGCGACGACAAGATCCTGGCGGTCCTGGGCGGGGATAAGCGCTTCGAGGACATCGTCGACGTCAAGGACATCGCGCAGCACCAGCTCGACGCCATCGAGCACTTCTTCGTCCACTACAAGGACCTGGAGCCGGGCAAGTTCGTCAAGGGCTCGACCTGGGCCGGCCGCGAAGAGGCCGAGCGCATCGTCAACGAGTCGATCGAACGCGCCAAGACCGAAGGCCACTGACCTGCCGAGTGGCTCCACTCATGCATGTGTGGCTCGATAACTCATGGGGTTTCGAGCCACGCGAGCATGAGTGGAGCCACCCGTGCATTCAGGTGGAGATTAGGACTGCCTAAGTCTCGTTTTCCTGTGCTCTATGCCACGCTGGAGACATGCTCCGCCTCGACCATGTTTCGTTCGCCGCTCAGCCGGACGGCTGTGCCGCGACTGCCGAGCGGATCGCCGAGCAGCTGGGGATCAAGCCCTATGACGGCGGCCTGCATCCGCGCTTCGGCACGCGCAATATGATCTTCCCCCTGGACGACGGCCACTACCTCGAAGTGGTCGAGGCCCTCGAACACCCGGCCGCCCAGATCACGCCCTTCGGCCAGGCCGTCAGAGCGCAGTCGGCCCGAGGCGGCGGCTGGATGGGCTGGTGCGTCGCCGTGGACGACACCGACTCGGTCTCCGAACGCCTCGAACGCCCCTGGGTGCCCGGCAACCGCACACCCGAGGGCGGAGAAGAGCTCCACTGGAAGCAGATCGGGGTCAAGGGCCTGATCGCCGATCCGCAGCTGCCGTACTTCATCCACTGGGAGTCCCCCGCCGAACAGCACCCCTCTGCGCGCATCCGCCTGGCAGTGGCGAAAACCGCCATCATCGCACTGGCGATCGCGGGTTCCCGTGACCGGCTGCGCAATTGGCTGGGTTCGCAGGACCCCAAGCCCATCCCGGAGATCAGCATCGACTGGACGGCGCCGGACGGCCTGCCCGGCATCGAATACGTGACTTTCCAGACCGCCCGCGGCGAAGTCGTCATCTGAGTCATCTGACCGGCCGGGCGCGA
This sequence comes from Brevibacterium sp. 50QC2O2, assembly GCF_024580675.1. Lineage (NCBI taxonomy): Bacteria > Bacillati > Actinomycetota > Actinomycetes > Micrococcales > Brevibacteriaceae > Brevibacterium > Brevibacterium sp. 50QC2O2. The sequence continues at coordinate 323,210 of NZ_JANIJZ010000001.1, read as the reverse complement.
GGCCGCACCAGGACGGCCCTGTGCCGGCACCAGTCCGACCCCGTGCCCGTACCGGGTCAGCGCGGATCGACCGCGGCCAGGATGCCCGGCGCCAGGAAGCCCGCCGCGTCGATGAGGGTGTGCGCCACGACGAAGGGCATGACCCGGCCCCAGCCCGTCGGGACCCCCAGCGGCGCGCCCGCGGCACCCACGGCCGCGTTGAAGCCGCCCGCGACCTCGACGGCCCGCAGTTTGCGCAGGTATAGCCAGCCGAAGATCACGCCCATTGCCACATTGCCCACGAACGGCCCGATCCCCTGGTACAGGTGGTAGCTGGCGCGGAACACCGCCAGGGCCAGGATGACCGTCCACGGCCCCGCCCCCATCCGGCGCAGTCGGTCCACGCAGAACCCCAGGAGCAGGACCTCTTCGAGCACGCCGTTCTTCACCGCGGCCAGGATCAGGACCGGCACCGTCCACCAGTTCGCGCCCAGGTTGTTCGTCTGGATCTCCGCGGTGACGCCCAATGACCGTCCGAGGAAGTACACGCCCAGGGTGCCCACACCGATCACGATGAACAGCAGGACTCCTCGCCCGAGGTCCCCGCCGGGCCGGCGCGCATCGAACCCGATCCGCCCACACACCGCACGCAGGCTGCCGGGCTGCAGCGTGCCGGGCTGTGGGCTGCCGTGCCCCGGCAGCCGGTCCAGGCTCATGAAGTACAGGGCAAGGACCACCGGCACCAGTGTGAAGCCGATGCCAAGCAGCTGATAGAGCAGATCGAACCAGGGCCGCGACGACACCGAGGTGTTCAGCTGTGCCTGCGCATCGGCCAGGGGCCCGCGGCTGAGCGTATCCGCCAGGTCCACGACGGCGTAGACGGCGGACTTCCCCAAGGACAGCAGCGCGACGAGCGCGAGCTGGAGACCATAGCGCGGCCCGGGTGCCGGCGGAGTGCTCACTCCCCGGGACCCGGCCGGTCGGCGCCGAGTTCACCGGCGGGACCGCTGTCGCCCGGCCCGGGCGCGGCCGGACCTCCGGCCTCGACCCGGTCCAGGACCCTGGCGCGCGCGGCCTCCCTGGCCTCGCGCCGATCACGTCTGCGTTCCTTCATCCCTTCCAACAACATGTAGAGCACGGGGACCAGGACCAGAGTCAACAGGGTCGAGGACACCAGACCGCCGATCACCACGATCGCCAGGGGCCGCGAGATGAACACCCCGCCGCCAGTCAGGCCCAGGGCCATGGGGGTCAGCGCGAAGATCGTCGCGAGCGCCGTCATGATGATGGGACGGTAGCGCAACCTGGCACCCTGGACCACGGCCTCGCGCAGTCCCACCCCGTGGGCGCGGAAGTGGTTGATCAAGTCGATGAGCACGATCGCATTGGTCACGACGATGCCGATGAGCATGAGCATGCCGATCATCCCGGTCAGCCCCAGGGGCGTTCCGGTGGCCAACAGCAACCCGATCGACCCGGTGGCGGCGAACGGAATGGACACCAGCAGGATGAACGGCTGGGCCAGCGATTTGAACGTCGCGACCAGGATGACGAAGACGATGAGGATCGCCGCCAACATCGCCAGTCCCAGCTGGGCGAAGGCGTCGGTCTGTTCCTGGGTCGCGCCACCCATGTCCGCGCTGACGCCCGAGGGCAGGTGCGTCTCGTCGACGACCTTCTGCACTGCGGCACTGGCCGCGCCCAGATCGTCACCGGACGGGGTGACACTGACCTTGGCCGAACGCAGACCATCGGAGTGCGAGATCACCGGTGGGGTGGACACCGTACGCACCTTCGCCACGTCCTTGAGCTTGACGGTCTTGGCCTTCGGCTGTGCATCGGCCGAGGACGGATAGCCACCGGGCACCTGGCCCGACGGCATCTGGCCCCCTGGGTACTGTCCGCCCGGTGCCTGCGGATAACTGCCGGGCACCTGGACATTGGGCATCTGCCCGCCGCCGGGGATCTCCTGTCCGGGTCCGGTGGGCTGCCCGGGGCCGGTGGGCTGCCCGGGGCCGGTGGGCTGCTGTGTGGGGTCCGAGGTCTTGGTCGGATCTTCACCAGGCGCCGAGGTCTTGGTCGCGGTGGGCTCATCGCGGGGCGCATCCGTCGTCGGGGGCGCTGTGGTTTGGCAGTCGGGTCCACTGGGCGGCAGCTGATTGCCTTCGTCGTCGGTCGTGGGCACGCAGGTGGGTTCGCCGGTGTTCTCGCTACCCTTCGGGTCCTCGGCCGGAGCGGCCAGCGGCCGGAGGGATCCCCCGGCGCGCGCCACCTGGCCCCCAGCCTGCGGAGCCGCACCGTCGGAGGCACCCGCACCGCCGGCAGCCGCACCGCCGGTGGAGGTTCCCCCGGCGGATGCCCCGCCGGCCACGGTGATCTTGAGGTTCTTCAGTTCGTCCACGTCGGTCACCTGGCCGTCGAACAGCAGCACCTTGTGCGTGACATTGTCGAAGACCACGTTGCCGATCGTCTGGCCGTCCATCGCGCGGGCCACCGCCTGGCCGATCGCGGCCTCGCTCAGGCCCTTCTTCGCCGCCTTGCGATGGTCGACGTCGACGCGCACGACCTCCTTCGTGGCGGCTTGGTCGTTCTCCACCTGTTGCACGCCATCCGCGCCGCCCAGGGCCTTGCTCAGGGTCGCGGCGGCTTTGCGCAGGTCCTCGGTGGAATTCGCCGTGAGGTTCACATCGATCGTCGAACCGCCGACCGTGGACTGCCCGTCCGCCAGAGTGACCTCGCCCGCGTCGTCGAGCTTCGCGGTGGCCTCCCGGATCCGGTCCCCGACCTGGGCCGGGTCCGCGTCCTCGCGCACGTTGATCAGGTAGCTGCCCAACAGGCTGCCGCCGGACGATCCGAAGCCGAACTGATCGTCGCCCACGCTGAACTGGAAGGATTCGATGCCGGGGTCGCGGGCCAGCAGCTGTTCAACGGGCTTGGCCCGGTCAGCCGCCTGTTCGATGCTCAGGCCGGCGGGGAAGGTCTGTTGGACCTGCAGCGAGTCCTCGCCGGTATCGCCCAGCAGCTCCGTCTTGAGTTTGGGCACCATGGCGAAGGTCAGGACCAGGACGACCACGGCCGCGACGAGCGTGATGAGCGGGTGCTTGGTGGTCCAGCCGATGACCGGCAGGTAGGTGCGCTGCAGCCGGGTCGCAGGCGCGCGCAGGCCCGCGAGTTCGTCGACTGCTGCGGGGGCCTCGGCCGCCGAGGTCCCGGTAGCGGCACCGCCGAGCGGGCCCAGGGCCGCGGCACTTCGGCCGGTAGCACCGCCGGCCGCGCGCAGCGGCACGGTGTCCTCCCCCGAAGTGCTCGGTTCCCCGGCTTCGTCTTGTGCGGGCTCACCGGCTTCGGCCGAATGCCTGCCGTTGCGCTCGGCCCGGTGACGCCGGCGCAATGCCGCCACGGCAGTGCGCTGTTCTGCACGGATCTCCCGCTTCTGGTCACCGCTGAGCCGCACCCGGGACTCGCGGGCGCGCAGGAACCAGTAGGCCAGCACCGGCACGATCGTCAGTGCCACCAGCAGAGAGCTCAGCAGTGCGATCGTCACGGTCAGGGCGAAGGGGCGGAAGAGCTCCCCGGTCTGCCCGGAGACGAAGATGAGCGGGGCGAACACGGCCACCGTTGTCAGGGTCGAGGCGGTGATGGCGCCGGCGACTTCGCCCACGGCCGCCAGGATATTGGAGAACTTCGTGGTGCCGTCTGAACCTGCGGCCTGCCTGCGTCTGATGGCCTCGATGACGACGATCGAATCGTCGACCACCCGGCCGATCGAAATCGTCAGTGCCGCCAGGGTGAGCATGTTGAGCGTCTGCCCGCCCTGCCACAGCGCGATCAGTGCGATGAGCAGCGACATCGGGATGGATATCGCGGTGATGACGGTCGCGCGCACGCTGAACAGGAAGACCAGGATGACCAGGACCGCGAAGATCAGACCCAGCACGCCCTCAGTCATGAGGTCCTTGATCGAATCGTCGATGAATGGCGACTGGTCGAACAGAGTGGTGAAGTCCGGATTGCCGACCTTAGCGCCCAGGCCGGGCAGTGCATCGTTGACCGCACGGGCCACGTCCACGGTGTTGGCATCCGGTTTCTTCGTCACCGACAGGGTCAGGCTGGGTTGCCCGTTGGTGCGCGAGACACTGGTTACCGGCGCGTCCTTCAGCGCGACGTCGGCGACCTTCGACACCTTGACCGGGCCGTCGCTTCCGGTGACGACCAGGTTCCGGATCTGTTTGACCGAGGCGATGCGCTTGCCCACTTCGACCGGCGCGTTCTGCTTGCCGTCGGCCAGGTCACCGGCCGAGGTCGGGACCCCGTTGGCCTGTAGGACTCCGGCGAGCTGTTCGACGGAAACGCCCTCGTCTTTGAGGTCGTCCTTGTCGATGACGATGTCGACCTGTTTGGTCCGCCCGCCGGAGACCGTGGCCGAGCGCACCCCGTCGACCTTCTTCAGTTCGGGGACGACGACGTCGCGCAGATCGCTCGCCAGCCGTTCGGTGTCCGCTGCTGTGGCGTCACCGCCTGTGGCAGCGGGATTGGCGGAGACCACCAGGACGGGCAGGTCCCCCATGCCGCCGCTGATGACATTGGGTTCGACGCCGTCGGGCAGTTGGGACTGGACCTGGGACACCGCGCGCTGGAGTTCGCGGACGATATCGTCGGAATCGGTGCCGTATTTGGTCTGCACCGTAATCTGCGAGGAGCCGGTTGAGGACTGGGAATCCACGTGTTCAACCGATTGCAGACCGGTCAGCGCCGTTTCCAGCGGATCGGTGACCTCGCGTTCCACGGCTTCGGGGCTGGCACCCTGGTACTGGGTGACGACCACGGCCTGAGGCAGTTCGAAGCTGGGAAACAGCTCCTTCTTCAGGGTCGATGCTGCGATCACGCCGAAGAGCACCGCGCACACGCAGATCAGTGCGATGAGTGCGCGGTTCTTCAGGCTGAGCTTCGTCAGGAGGTTCACGCGCCCAAGGCTACCGGCACCGTCTGACACGGTCTATGCAGGTTTCCCCACCCCTGCATGCTGCGGACCTCGGGGCAACCTCCGAGGCGCGTCCCGGCTGTGCAACGGCCACCTGGGCCGCAGCTTGGTCAGTGCGTGGGAGTCACGCCGCCGCTCATCCCGCCGTTGCCCTGGACGACTCCGCCGGACATGTCCACCGCGCCACCGGACATCTGCGGCTTCTGCGCAGGCGGCGAGGGCTTCTTCGGCGGCTTGGTAGCCGGCCACGGCACGGCCCTGCTCTTCCACTTGCCGTTGGCTATCCGCGAGAACACCTTCCACTTGTTCTTCATCATGTCGTGGGCGGAGAAGAACACTTCACCGGTGATCTGCGGGATCTTCGCATCGAAGCCCAGATGGTTGTCCAGCTCATTGCGCCCGAACTCCTCGCCCAGACGATAGGCCCCCTGGCCGATGAACAGACGGACCTTCGTGCCCTTGACCACCCCTGCCCACCAGCGTGCCAGGGTATTGTAATCGGCCACTTTGAAGCCCTGTTTCCAGTACAGCTGCGGGACGACGTAGTCCACGTACCCCTTTTTGATCCAGGCGTATGTGTCTGCGTAGTTATCGCTGTAGGACTCGCCGCCGTGGGTGTTCGACCCACGTGAGTCGTTCTCCTTGTTCCGCCAGATGCCGAACGGGCTGATGCCGAATCGCACTCCGGGGCGCACCCGCTTGACGCTGCTGTGGATGTCGGCGACGAAGGAGGTGATGTTGGCCCTCCGCCAGGCGCCTCGGCTCTTGCCCCCACCGTGCTTCTTGAAGGCCTTGTCGTCGTCGAACTTCTTCCCGTCCACGGGATAAGGGTAGAAGTAGTCGTCGAAGTGGACCCCGTCGATCTTGTAGCGGCCCACAACCTCCAGGACGACGCTGCGGACATGGCGCCGGACCTCGGGCAGACCGGGGTTGTAATAGACGGAACCCGCATAGCGCACAGTCCACGACGGGTGCTTCTTGCCCGGATGGGATGCCGGCAGCTTCTTGAAATCCGCACTCGAGCAGATCCGGAACGGATTGAACCAGGCATGGAATTCCAGGCCGCGCTTGTGACACTGGTCGATCTGGTAGGCCAGTGGGTCGTAGCCGGGGTTCTTTCCCGCCTTCCCGGTGAGCCACTTGGACCAGGGTTCGAGCTTCGAGGGCCAGAAAGTGTCGGCATTGGGCCGCACCTGGCCGATGATCGCGTTGAACCTGTATGCCTGCGCACGGTCCAGAATGCCGCGCAGCTGCGACTTCTGCCGGGATACGGACAGGCCCGTATCCCCCGGCCAGTCGACGTTCTCCACCGTCGACAACCACAGGCCCCGGAATTGGGTGCCGGCCGCTTCTGCGGGCTGGGTCGACGTGGGTCGGACGGCCAGAACGGTCCCCAGGGCAGCGCTGAGCACGCCCGCGGAACCGAACAGCCGCAGGGCCCTGCGGCGGTCGAGGTTCACTGATGTCTCCTTGCGTGGGAAGTGGCCCGGCCAGGAGTCCCCGGGCACACGGGAAGTCTAACGGCCGGGACCCATGCGGGCGGTGAATTCCCTCACCGCCCGCGCGCCGCCCGCCCCACCTTGCAGAGTTCCACTACTTACCGAAATGTTGATTGGGAACGGTCCCATAGGGGGTTTTCAACATTTCGGTAAGTAGTGGAACTCAAGCGGAAGGGCGGGGTTATTTCGGAGGGGTCACGGTCGGGGCTTCACCCACCACCTGTGGGGCCGTTTCACGTGCCGGTGCCCAGGCCAGCAGGGCGACCACCACGATCAGGCCGGAGACGCCGAAGGCCGCTGCATAGCCGAAGGTGTCGGCCAACCAGCCGGCGACGATCGGTCCGAAGATGGAGCCGGCATCCTGGGCCATCTGGAAGCGCGAGATGACCCGGCCGGCCGCGCGCTTGGAACCCACCACATCGGCCACGGCCGCCTGCTGTGCCGGGTTGAGCATGCCCGCGCCCACCCCGCCCACCAGGCTCAGGGCCAGAAACACCCACAGCACGCCGGAGAATCCGATCGCGATGGTCGTGGCGGCCAGCACCGCCAGGCCCACCACCACGAAGGGTTTGCGCCCATGCCGGTCCGACCAGCGGCCGACCATCGTCACCGATGCCGTGTTGCCGATGGCAAACATCGTCAGGGCCAGACCCGCCGCGGAATGGTCCGCGTGCAGCACCTGCACCACGAACAGCGGGTACAGCGAAGTCCTGGCGCCGAGTGCGGCCCAACCGTTGGCCAGCCCGCCCACCAGCGAAGCGCGGTAGGCGGTGTTGCGCCAGGCCTCGTGAATGCGCATGGGCGGCAGGGGCGCCGCGGCCGTAGCTCCCTCCCGCCGCTCCGCCGTCTGATCGGCGGCCACAGGCCCCGAGGCCGCAGCCCCGGCAGGAGCCTCGGCGTCGATGTCGACCCGCCTGTCGCGCGGCCGGCGCGGCTTGGCGCCGATGTCGCCCAGGCGCACCCGGACGATCACCGCCGCGATCACCAGGCCGGTGCCGTAGACGAAGAACGGCACCCGCATGCCGAACCCGGCCAGCAGTCCACCCACCACCGGGCCCACGATATTGCCCAGCAGGAACGAGGTCGCGTACATCCCCGTGGCCCGCCCGCGCGCGGCGGGCGGGGCCAGCCGGATGATCAGCGCGGTGGCCGAGATCGTGAACATCGACGAGCCGATCCCACCCAGCGCACGGAAGACCAACAACTGCCAGTAGTCCTGCGCGAACCCGCAGGCGTACGTCGAGACCGCGACGATCCCGATGCCCACGATGTAGACGGTGCGCTCACCGTAGCGGTTGAGCAGACGGCCCGAGGCCGGGGCCATGACCAGGCGGAACAGGGCGAAGGCGCTGACGACGACCGTCGTGGCCATGATGCCCATGTCGAAGGACGCGGCGAACTGCGGCAGCACCGGGGCGACGAAGCCGAACCCGAAGGCCACGATGAACGCCGCGGACACCAGCACCCAGATCTGGTGGGGCAACGGCGCCTTCGGCGGGCGCGGCGGCAGCGGGGGCCTGGCACTGCGGGCCGGCTTGGGGCTCACTTCCCGCTGCCGGGCAGGTGGCCCAGAAACCGATCAGGATCCAGCGGCCCCCGCTTGGAGGCGGCCAGCTTCTGCTTGAACTTCGGATCGATGGTGCCCACGTAGAGCCACCCCATGAGCAGTTCATCGTCGTCGAGGCCATGGTAGGCGCGGACTTCGGGGGCGTTGGCGGCCAGGCCGCTGCGCCACATCACGCCCCAGCCGGCGGCCCACAGGGCCAGTTCCAGCAGATGAGCCGCACCCGCAGCGGTCGCATGCTGCTCCCATTCGGGAACCTTGTGGTTCTCCGTATGGCGGGCCACCACCGCGATCAGCAGGTCGGCGCGCAAGGGCTTGGTATTGACCTCGCCGTCTTTCCGCTCCGTACCCGAGGCCGCGTCCAGGGCCCGGCCCAGGCCGAGGCGTTCATCGCCGCGCAGCGTGATGAGGCGCCAGGGTCGCAGGGACTTGTGATCGGCCACCGGGGTGACCGCTGCCAGGAGTTCGCGCAGCTCCTCGTCACTCGGCGCACCGGGTCCGACCTTGGACACCGAACGCCGGGCGGCCATCGTGGCCAGGGTGGGGTTTTCGAAGATACCCATGTGAGTCCTTACTTCAGGGCCTTGTCGGCACCGTACTTGGCCTGCTCCGAGGTGAAACCCTCGAATTCCAATTGGTCGATCAGCCGCTCACGCGACATCTTCGTGCTCTTGAGGTACTCGGACGCCTTCTTCGCAGCCTGCTCGTTCCAGTCCGTGGTCTCGTCCACGGACTTCACCCCGTGATCGGCCTCGGCATCGGTGAATTCCTCGAATTTCAGCTGTTTGAGCAGCCCCGGCTTGGAGAATGCCATACTGTCCAGATATTCGGCGGCCTTCTTATCGGCCTGCTGGGTCCAGTCGACGTTCACGTGGTTGGCCGCCCAGGTGGCGTCCTTGGTGGAGATCTTCTCGAACTCCAGCTGCTTGATCAAGCCCTTCTTGGAGAATGCCGCGGTGCGCAGATAGGAGTTCGCACGGTCCAGGGCCGTCTGCTGCGAGGAGGTGCCCGCCGCGCCATCGGAGCCCGTGTCGGAGCCCGTGTCGGAGCCGGCGGCGTCGGCAGCGGCCTCGTCCGAGGCAGCATCGGCTGCCGCATCGGAACCGGCGTCGGCACCTGCCGCGTCCTCGGCCGCCGTGTCCGAGTAGCCGTCGGAGGCGGAGTCGGCCGAGTCCTCGCCGACCGCCTGGTCCTGGCTGGCCGGCGCGATGGGATCGTCGAAGCCGGACGACTGCTCACTGACCGCGGCCGCCATGGAGATGGCAACGACGATCGAGGTGACGATGCCGATCACGACGCCCAGTCCCCACCAGATGATGGTGACGATCCAGCCGATCCGCTTGTTCTGCTGGTAGCCGGCCAGTTCGCCGCCCCGGCTGTCGCGGGTCTTGCCGCACAGCACCAGGATGATGTCGACCAGGGTCCAGATACCCAGACCACCGGCGGTGATGAGCTTGACGATGCCCGTGCCGATCTTGCCCAGGTAGAACCGGTCGATGCCCCAGCTGCCCAGCAGCAGCGCCAGCAGCCAGGTGACGACGAAGGACTTCTCACCCTGCGCTACGGGACCACCGGCTACGGGTGCGGCCGGGTAGCCGCCTGCGGGGTAGCTTGCCGGGTCATTCGATGTGGGGAACTGGTTCGGATTCGACGGGTCGTGGGGAGGAGGAGGGGGGACACTGGACAAAACGATGGTCCTTTCGGGCACTGCGGCCGGATGGAATGGATCTGGAGGTGGGGCGGATCCATCGTACCGGGGGCAGTACTCACCTCATCCAGTCGGCCCACTGCCGGCGGGCGTGGGCGACCTTCGGATCGATGATGAAGGTGCAGTAGCCGTTGAACGGATTGCGGTTGTAGAAGTCCTGGTGATATTCCTCGGCCGGGTAGAACGTGCTCATCGGTTCCAGGCTGGTCACGATGGGGCGCTCGTAGAGTTCTTGCCATGTGTCGATCGCGGCCTGGAAGTGTTCGCGCTGGGCCTCGTCTACATAGAACATCGCGGACCTGTACTGCGTGCCCACGTCGTTGCCCTGCCGGTTCAGGCTCGTCGGGTCGTGCCCGGTGAAGAACTCGCCCAGGATGACGTCCTCTGGCACCTGTTCCTCGTCGAAGGTCACGCGCACGGCCTCGGCGTGCCCGGTGGCCCCCGTGCACACGGCACGATAGTCCGGGTCCGGCAGGGTCCCGCCGATGTAGCCGGATTCCACGTCCATCACGCCCACCGTGTTGCGGTAGACGGCGTCCAAACACCAGAAACAGCCTGCGGCCAAAGTCAGAGTTCTCACGTGCAGGTCAACGGCGCGGGCGGGCCCGGTTATTCCGCCTTCCCGGCCCGCGCGGCCTTCCCGGCCTTCTCCGCACGGCCCAGGCGGGAGTGCCCGCGCGACCAGGTGAAGTAGACGACGACACCGATGATCAGCCACACCACGAAGCGCAGCCAGGTGTCCATCGGCAGGTTCATCATGAGGTACAGGCAGGCGATGACCGACAGGATCGGCAGGACGGGAACCCACGGGACCCTGAAGGAGCGCTGCAGGTCCGGCCGGGTGCGGCGCAGCACGATCACGCCGATCGACACGACCACGAAGGCGGCCAGGGTGCCGATGTTGACCATCTCGGACAGGGTGGACAGCGGTACGAAGGCCGCGATGATGGCGATGATGATGCCGGTGCAGATGGTCAGCCGGTACGGGGTCTTGGCCTTCGCACCTGTTTTCGAGAACCACTGGGGCAGCAGGCCGTCGCGCGCCATCGCGAAGCCCACGCGGGTCTGGCCCATGAACAGGATCATCGCCACGACGATCAGGCCGATGCAGGCGCCGATCGCGATGATCGTCGCCATCGAATCCATCCCGACGGCCTGGAAGGCCGCGGCCATGGGCGCTCCGCCCTCCGCGTCGATGTCCTTGTAACTCTGCATCCCGGTGATGACGAAGGTGACGAAGATGTAGAGCAACACGACGATCGCCAGGGACGCCATGATGCCGCGCGGCAGATCCTTCTGCGGGTTCTTGACCTCCTCGGCGGTGGTGGCGACGACGTCGAAGCCGATGAAGGCGAAGAACACGATCGCGGCCCCGGCGAAGATGCCGCCGACCCCGAAGGTGCTGGGCTGCATGCCGAAGAGCGCCTGGACCATGGGCTGGTGCATCAGCCCGCCCTCGGCGGCGGCCGGCGCCTCGGCCGGCGGGATGAAGGGCACCCAGTTGCTCGCCTTGACGAAGAACAGCCCGGCGATCACGACGATCGCCACAACCACCAGTTTGATGCCGGTGATGACCAGGTTGATCCGGCTGGAGAGCTTGACCCCGGAGACCAGGACGAAGATCAGGCCGATGATCAGCAGCCCGGCGGGCAGATTGACGAACCCGCCCTCGACCGTGGCTATCGCCTCGGGTATTGCGAACGGAGTCTTCTCCAGGACTATCGCCAGATATTGGCTGAACGACGTGGCCAGCGCGGCCGAACCCAGGGTGAACTCCAGGATCAGATCCCAGCCGATGATCCAGGCGATGAACTCGCCCAGGGTCGCATAGGCGAAGGTATAGGCGGAACCGGCCACCGGCACCGTCGAGGCCAGTTCGGCGTAGCACAGGGCCGCCAGGGCACAGACGATGCCGGCGATGACGAAGGACAGGACCAGCGCGGGCCCGGCCTTGGTCGCGGCGGCCGTACCGGTGAGCACGAAGATACCGGCGCCGATCGTAACGCCCACCCCGAAGACCGTCAGGTCCAAAGCGGAGAGGTTCTTCTTCAGCGCGTGTTCCGGCTCCTCGGTTTCTGCAATGCTCTGTTCCACCGTCTTGGTGCGAAACAGTGAGGACATGGGGAAGCCTTTCCATGGGGTCGCGACTGCCCGACCGTTGGAGTCGGACGCCGAAAGTGTGTAGGACAGGATTGTATGCCCCAGGCTACCCACGGAACCGCACCAGGGGTAGGCCAGGTCACATGATCGGGGTGTCCGGCAGTTCGAAGCCCAGAGCCAGGGCGGCGGCCTGCGCGTCGGGCTGGTTCCACCAGCGCGCCACCTGTTCATTCGTCGCCAGCGAGCGCATCTCGGCCCGGTCCAGGTACAGGATCCCGTCGAGGTGATCGGTTTCGTGTTGGACGATCCGCGCCGACCAGCCGGTGACCTCGCGCTCGTAGGCGGTGCCCTCATTGTCCTGGGCCGACAGGATGATCTTCCGGTGGCGCGGCACCACGGCCTGGTATCCGGGCACCGACAGGCAGCCCTCGTAGAAGGACGCGAGCTCGCCGGAGGCGTCGCGGTACTCCGGATTGATCAGCGGGGTAAAGGGCAGCAGTTCGCGTTCGCGCACCCGGGCGACGTCTGCGGGCACGGTGGCCGGGTCCTCGACCACAGCCATGCGCAGGCCGATGCCCACCTGTGGGCAGGCCAGGCCGACGCCGGGCGCGGACCTGACGGTCAAGCGCATGGCCAACAGCAGCTGCAGCAGCACATCGTCGTCGACCTGCCCGTCGAAGGGCACAGTGGACTGACGCAGGATCGGGTCGCCCGCCTCGACGATGGGGATGGTGCCGTCACCGCGATCCGCGGCCTCCAGGGCGATTTCGATCTGTTCGGACACGGCGCGGTCGCGGGCTCTCATCATCTTTCAAGAATAGAGGAGGAGCCCGCGGCGCCAGGGGCCGAGGCGGCACGCGCCCCGGTGCCCCGGCCGGCCGCGCCCGGGCCTACTCCCCCGCCCGCTCCAGCACCCGCGCGGCGTGCTTGAGCAGGGGCGCGTCGATCATCTTGCCCTGATAGGCGAAGGCCCCCTGCGAGGACGCCGCCAGCTCGGTCACTGCCCGCGCCCACTCCAGCTGCGCGGGGGTGGGGGCGAATGCCTCGCGCACCACCGGCACATGCGCGGGATGGATCGACACCTTCGCGTCGAAGCCCGACTCCGCCGCGTCCAGGGCCTCCGCGCGCAGACCGTCGAGGTCCTCGATGTCCGACCAGATCGAGTCGAGTGCCAGCTTGCCGGCCGCCTTGGCCGCCAGCAGGCTGTGGCTGCGCACGTGCGTGGCCACTGCACGATAGCCGCCGTCGGGCCCCCGGCTCGAGGTCCCGCCCAGTCCCGCGACCAGGTCCTCCGAACCCCAGAACAGGGCGATGACGTTCGGTTCGGCAGCGATCTCGGACGCGCGCAGGGCGCCGGCGGCGGTTTCGATCATCGCCACCACCTGATAGTCCGCCAGGGCGCGCACATCCGCTGGGGATTCCGTCTTCGGCAGCATCACGTGCGTATAGGGCAGTTCCTCCAACAGCTGTGCGTCTGCGGCGAAGAACTCGGTGTCACGCGCATTGACCCTGATCACGGTGCGCTCGGGCGAGAGACAGCCGGCCGGGTAGACCAGGCCGGCTGCGGTGACGGCCGCCTTCTGCTTGTCGCCCGAGGCCTGCGCTGCCAGCGCGGCCTGCGTCTCCGCCGCCACGGCCTCGCGCAGGGCAGTGCGGGCGGCGGGCTTATCGGCCGGCGCCACCGCGTCCTCGAGGTCGATGATGGTGACATCGGAGCGGTCGGCGGCCTTCGCATAACGGTCCGGCCGGTCACCGGGGACGAACAGCCAGGCGGGACGGAATCGGAAGCTCACAGGCGTCCTCCTTCATTGTTCTTGCACTTCGTCGTGTTGCAGGGTGTCGCGTGATAGCCCGCGGGGCCGCCGGCCGGGTGGCTTCCCACCGGATGGTCGATGGCCCCGCACGCCCAGCCTACGACAGGAGGTGCGCCCGCGGGGCGGTCCGCCTCAGCCCCTCAGTTCAACCCGGAGATCATCCAGCTGAGCACCGGAGTCGACTGCAGGTAGACGATGACGCACAACAGTGCCAACAGGCCGACAGACCAACCCAGCACCTTGCGCAGGATCGTCGCCTCCTGCCCCGGCAGGTTCACCGCGGTCGCGGCGATCGCCAGGTTCTGCGGGCTGATCAGCTTGCCGACCACGCCACCGGTGGTGTTCGCGGCCACCGTCAGGTTCGGATCGATCCCCGCACCGGTCGCCGCAGTGTTCTGCAGCGAGGCGAACAGCGCATTGGCCGAGGTGTCCGAACCGGTCACCGCCGTACCGATCCAGCCCAGCACCGGCGAGAGCAGCGCGAACATCGGGCCGGTCTGGGCCAGGAACACGCCGACCGACTTCGTCTGGCCGGAGAAGTTCATGACATAGGCCAGCGCCAGCACCAGCACGATCGTCAGGATCGCCCCGCCCATCTTCACAATGGTCGCGCCCAGCTCCTTGACGCCCTCGGCAGGCGTCAGAGTGAACTTATCGCCGGAGCTGCACACGGAGTACACGATCGTGACGATCACACCGGTGAGCAACAGCAGGAAACCCGGAGAGGACAGCCACGGAAGTTCGAACACACCGGACTTCAACGGATTGCCGTCGGCATCCACCAGCCCCTTGGCCAGACCCGGCCACGGGATATGCGCATCGGTGGCCTTCAGACCCGCGGCCACTGCCGGCACCAGCTTGGCCACGCCGAACACGACGACCAGCAGGATATAGGGGAATAAGGCCAGCCAGATCCGCGCGCCGGAGAGCTTCTCGGCGGCCTTCGGCTTCTCGATGCCCATGCGCTCGCGGGCCTCGTCTGCGCCCTTGGGTTTGAAGAACATCATGAAGATCACGGCCACGGCCATGCCGACCAGGGCGGCGACGATGTCGGTCAGTTCATAGGAGAAGTGGTTCGCACAGAAGTACTGGGCCACGGAGAAGCACACGCCGACGACCAGGGTCAGCGGCCACAGCTGCTTGATGCCCTTGATGCCGTCGAGCAGGAACAACAGTAGGAACGGGATGAACCAGGCCAGCAGCGGGGACTGACGGCCGACGATCGCGCCGATGTGTTCGGCGTGCAGGCCCGACAGCTGGGCTGCCGTGGTGATCGGGGTGGCGATCGCGCCGAAGGCCACGGGTGCGGTGTTGGCGACCAACACGGTGGTGGCCGCCTTCAGGGGCTTGACGCCCAGGGCCATGAGCATGGTCGCGGTGATGGCCACGGGGGCGCCGAAGCCGGCCAGGGCCTCGAGCAGGCCGCCGAAACAGAAGGCGATGAGGATCGCCTGGACGCGGATGTCGCCGTGGCCCACCAGGTCGAAGATCGAGCGCAGGTCCTCGAACCGGCCCGAGCGCACCGTCAGGCCGTAGAGCCAGATCGCCATGATGACGATGTAGAGGATGGGGACCAGGCCGAAGGCCGCACCCTGGGTGGCCGAGAGCAGGGCGAAATCGGCCGGCATCTTGAAACCGAAGATCGCGACCACGATGGCCACGACCAGTGCCGCAGCGCCGGCGGTCTGCGCGCGCGTGCGGAAGACGGCGAGCATGACGAAGAAGACCAACAGGGGGATGATGCCGACCAGGGCGGACAGAAACAGACTGTCTCCGACGGGCGCCACCTCCGGGGCGAATGTGTGCATACGTGACTCCTATGTCCTCATGTGTCCATATGTGCGGATGTGCCGCACTGACGTGATCGGATACCGGGGTCGCCGATATCCGACTAAAACGTTAAGCGACGATACAGCCAGCACACATGAAACACTTAACCGAGAACTAGTGTGAACGCTCACATTCTATTTCGCAACCATCCTGACCTGGGGTTATGCATAGATACAAGATAAATACCCGGGGTATCCCACGAGTTTTCGAGAATAACGAGCGCTTCTCTTACCGTGGAATTCCCCGGGTAGTGGAGCCGAAAGGATCAGCTGTGGGATACACCCGTATCCGTCGTGTGGTCGATCCGAGTCGACAGCAGGCGCGCGCGCTGCTGCGGATCCAGGGCCAGATCGATCGCGGTCCAGGCCATCGCCAGCCCGGACTCCCACATCGCCTCGTCGGCCTCCTCGGTCACGGTGTAGGCGGCGAACTCCGGCTGGTGGTTGCCCGCCCCGCCGGCGTTCAGTCGCACGGAGGGGTGGATGGTCGGGATGAGCAGCGAGATGTTCGCCATGTCCGTGGACCCGGCCTTCTCCTTCAGGTACGCCTCATCGGCGTTGTCGAAGGTCCGACCCAGGGCCTCGGCATTGCGCTGATAGGTCGCGGAGAAGGGGTAGTCGTTGCGGAACTCCGAGTACGCGGGCCAGTCCTCCTTGATCTCGAACGAACAGCCGGTGGCGGTGGCCCCTGCCTCGAAGCACTTGAACAGGCGCAGCTTGAGCTCTTCGAGCTCCTCGATCGTATTGGCCCGGCCGTTGTAGTACATGCTGGACTCGCCGGGGACGATGTTGGGGGCCTCGCCGGCCTTCGTCACGATGCCGTGGAGCAGATTGCCCGGACGCAGATGCTGGCGCAACAGGCCGATCGCCACCTGGGCCACCGTCACCGCATCACCGGCGTTGATGCCGTTCCACGGCGCACCGGCCGAATGCGCGGTCTTGCCGTGGTAGAGGACCTCGTAGTCGTTGATGGCGCGCGTGAAGTGGCGGGACTCCTCATCGGTGCCCGGGTGGACCATCATCGCCGCGTTCACCCCGTCGAAGGCCCCGCGCTCAAGCATGAAGACCTTGCCCGCGCCCAGCTCCTCGGCCGGAGTGCCGAACAGCTTGACGGTGATCCCCAGTTCATCGGCCAGGCCGCCCAGAACCGCCGCAGCCAGCACACCGGAGGAGCCGATCATATTGTGCGCGCACGCATGGCCCACCTCGGGCAGGGCGTCCATCTCCGAGCAGATTCCGATGACCAGCTCGCCGGTGCCCTTGGTCGCGGTGAAGGCGGTGTCCAGGTCCGCGACGCCGCGCTCCACGGTGAAGCCCTGGCCCTCGATATAGGCCACGAGCTTGTCCGCGGTCTTGAACTCCTGATAGGCCGTCTCCGGCTCCGCGTGGATCGCGTGGCTCAATGCCACCGTCGCCTCGCGTAGCGCTTCCGCCTTGGTCCGGGCGGTGTCCTTGAACGCGGCGCCGGCGGAGGACTCCGCGGCCGCGTACTGGGCGATCGGATTGGGCTTGCTGGTTGTCTCCGGGCTGACAGACACGGTTGTCCTCTCAAAGTTTGCGATATCGGGCCGTGGACGGCCCAGAACAATCGTACCGACAGCATAGAGTGAGGTGAGACACGCGAAAGGACTCTTATGAACAACACGCCATTGACCCGCGCGGATCTGCTGGCCCTCGACGCGGCGGACCCGCTGGCGGGCGTACGGAACGCCTTCGAGCTGCCGGCCGGGGTCATCTACCTGGACGGGAACTCCCTGGGGCCCAAGCCAGCCGGCGCACTCGAGGTGGCGCGCCGGGTGATCGAGGGGGAATGGGGCACCGGCCTGATCCGCTCCTGGAACGACGCCGGCTGGTTCGAGCTGCCCGCGCGCCTGGGCGACAAGGTGGCGGGACTCCTGGGCGGGGCCGAGGGGACGGCCGTGGTCACGGACACGACCTCGGTCAACCTATTCAAGACCGCGGCGGCGGCATTGCGAATCCAGGCGGCCGACCACCCGGAGAAGCGCACCATCTACACCCAGCGCGAGAACTTCCCCTCCGATATCTACATCCTGACCGGGCTGGCCGAACAGCTCAACCAGGGCCGGACCGGCGGCAGCGGCGAACTGGACACCTGGGAGTCGGTACCGGCCGACGCAGCACCCTACCGGGTCGAATTGGTCGACGATGCCGAGGTCGTGGCCTGGGGCGACGGTTCCCGCCCGGTTCCCGAGGACGCGGCACTGATCGTGCTCACGCACGTCAACTACCGCACCGGAAGGCTGTTCCCGATGGCCCAGGTGAGCCGAGCCGCGCACGCAGCCGGTGCGTTGACGGTGTGGGACCTGTGCCATTCGGCCGGGGCCCTGCCGATCGCCCTGCGCGCAGACGGCGCCGACTTCGCCGTCGGATGCACCTACAAGTACCTCAACGGCGGCCCGGGATCACCCGCGTTCCTGTGGGTCTCCCCGGAGCACGTGGGCAGGTTCTCCCAACCGCTGTCCGGCTGGTGGGGTCATAATGCGCCGTTCGCAATGTCCCCGGAGTACACCCCGGCCGATGACGTCAGGCGGTATCTGACTGGAACGCAGGGGATGCTGTCCATGTCGGTGGCCGAGCTGGGACTGGACATCGCCGCCGACTCGGACATCGCGGCTGTACGGGAGAAGTCCCTGGCGATGACGGACCTGTTCATCCGCCTGGTCCGCGAGCGCCTGGCCGACCATCCGCTGACCCTGGTCACCCCGGAGGCGCACGCCGAACGCGGCAGCCAGGTGAGCATCGCGCATCCGGAGGGCTTCGCCGTCATGCAGGCCCTGATCGCCCGTGGGGTGATCGGGGACTACCGCGAGCCCGAGGTGCTGCGTTTCGGCTTCACTCCGCTATACCTGAGCTATGCGGATGTCTGGGACGCGGTGGAGGTGCTGCGCGAGGTGCTCGACGACAAACTGTGGGACGCCCCAGAGTACCGCAGGCGCGGCGCCGTCACCTGAGGTATCCACTGCACCACCCGGCGAACCCGGGATTCCGCGTAGTGCTCGGGGTTCGATACACTTCTGTATTGAAATACAGTTCTGTATCGAACCCCATCTGCTTATCATCTGCTATCAGGAGTCAGCCGGTTTGAAGAAGTCCGCTCTGTCAGTCCTCCCCCTCGCCGCCACGGGCCTCCTGGCACTCGTCCTGGCCGGCTGCGGTACCGGTACCTCGCCCACGAAGACCGGCGATGACCTGACCCCCGCACCCACGGTCTCGCGCGGCGATGACCACAAGGCGAAGTTCGGCGACACGGTCGAATTCGACGATGGGCTCAAACTGACGGTGAAGACGAACGGCACCGAGAAGCTGCACAAGAAGGGCAAGGCCGATGACTGCCATACCGGCGATCCGGTCCGCCTGTACAAGCTGACCTATGTCAACGACACGGACGATGATTACGATGCGGCCGAGGACACGACCTACAGCCTGACCTACGAGAACTCCGATGGGCTCGACGACACCGCCACCGAGGTGACCGACACCCACGATGAGGACCACAAGATCAACGGGCTGCAGGACATCGACCCGATGGAGCCCGGTGAGAAGAAGTCGAAGACCATCGGCTTCTGCGTGCCCAACCGGGACTCCTCCGTCACCCTGACCGTGGACACCGACCGCTCGGAGTACACCCCGCGCACTCCGGTGGAGTACAAGGACTGAGCGCAGCCGCCGCCCGGGCCGGGCCTGTATGGCCCAGTCCGGTCCAGCCCGGTCCGGCCGGGCGGCGTCCCCCGAACACCGGATACAATCGTGAGATGACTCACAACAATGACGTTGTCCCCATCCCCGTTTCCGTCGACGTCCTCATCGTCGGCGCCGGCCTGTCCGGGATCGGCACCGCCTGCTATCTGACCCGCGAGCGCCCCCAAGACGACTTCCTGATCCTCGAGGCACGGGCGGAATCCGGGGGAACCTGGGACAAATTCCGCTATCCCGGCATCCGCTCGGATTCCGATCTGTTCACCTTCGGCTACGAGTTCCGGCCCTGGAGCCGGTCCAATGCGATCGCCGCCGGCGGGCTGATCCGCAGCTACATCCGCGACACCGCCGCCGAATACGGCATCGACGAGCACATCGTCTACAACACCAAGGTGCTGGCGGCCGACTGGGATTCCGAAAGCGCGCGCTGGACCATCACCGCCGAACGCGCCGGGCAGACCATCACGGTCACCGCCCGCTGGTTCGTCAGCGCCTCCGGCTACTACGACCACGACCGCGGGCACACGCCGGTCTTCAACGGCCAGGACGATTTCTCCGGCACCATCGTCCATCCGCAGGACTGGCCGGAGGACTTGGACTACGCGGACAAGCGGGTCGTGGTGATCGGCAGCGGCGCCACCGCCGTCACCCTGGTACCCGCCCTGGCCGGCTACAGCGCGGATACCGGGGCCGAGGCCTCGGCCGGGGATGACGCAGCTGCGGCAGGTGCCACGGGCCCGGCAGGTGCCACCGGCCCGTCGGGTGCGAGCGCGGCGGACAGTGCCGCGTCGGGCGTTCGCGCTGGGGCGGCGGCGCACGTGACGATGCTGCAGCGCTCCCCCACCTTCGTCCTGCCGACCATGACCGAGGACCCCGCCGACGTCCGCCTGCAGCGCTGGCTGCCCGCGCCGCTGGCAGCCAGAGCGACGCGCTACCGGCACATCGTCACCCAGCGCATGGTGTGGCGCAACGCCCAGGACCATCCAGATGAGATGCGCGCCTACATCCGCGCGGCCAATGCCGAGGCCCTGCCGGATGACTATCCGATCGATGAGCACTTCAGCCCCGATTACAACCCGTGGGAGCAACGGCTGTGCTTCGTGCCGGGCGCCGATATGTTCCGGGCGATCAGCGCCGGCGCCGCCGATGTCGTCACGGACACGATCGAGACCTTCGTCCCCGAGGGCATCCGGCTATCCTCCGGGAGGGTGTTGCCGGCCGACATCATCATCACGGCGACCGGACTCGAACTCCTGCAGTTCGGAGGGATCCGGATGAGCGTCGACGGGCAGGACGTGGATCTGCCCGCAACCGTCGTCTACCGCGGCTGCATGCTCAGCGGGGTACCGAACTTCTTGTTCGCCATGGGGTATTTGAACAATTCGTGGACGCTCAAGCTGGGGCCGCTGTGCCGCTATTGGCTGCGCCTGTTGGCGGCGATGGACGAACGCGGGGCCGATGTGGCGGTACCCGATGCGCCGGCCGCAGGTGCCGAGTTGACTCCGATGAACACCTTCGCCGCCGGCTATGTGCAGCGGGCACAGGACACCATGCCGCGGGCCGGGCTGGAATTCCCGTGGTCAGTGCCCGAGGACTACACGGACGACAGGCGGATCCTGCGCGGGGATCCCACGGCCGAACCCCATCTGCGGCTGGGGCCGGCGCGGGTGCGGGCGCGCAGGGCCCGAGCCGCTGCCGACTGAGCCGGCAGAGTTCAGCACTCAGTCGTCGAGCCAGGCTGCGGCGAAGAGCGCGCGGGCCGAATCCTCCGGGGCCGGGTGGAAGATCCCGGCTGCGGCGTCCCGGTACAGGCGCGCGGCCTCGCCGGAGGCGTTGAACGAGGCGCCACCGCCCAAGATCAGCGCGGTCTCCGTGGCCCGGCGGGCCTGGGTGCCGGCGTTGATCCGCGCGGTCAGCAGGCGCTGCGGCCAGCCCGCCCCGTGGTCGGTCAGTTCGTCGAAGTCGCGCGTATAGGCATCGATCTGCGCATTCACCGGCATCTGGGCCATCGCGGCATCGGCCAGGCGCACCCGCCATTCCCCGACCTCGGCCAGGGTGGTGCCGCCCTTGGCGGACTTGCGACGGCGCAGCGCTGCCGCGCCCAGTTCCAGGCCGCGGCGGGCCACCCCGGCGTAGACCGAGGCGATGAGCAGCTGGAAGTTCACGGTGATCCCGAAGACCAGCAGGTCCTTGGCGGCGGCCTGTCCCGGCTCCATGGTCCGCGCGATCCGGTCGGGGCGCATCACGGCGCCGTCGAGGATGGTGGCGCGCGACTGCGAGGCGCGCATACCCAGCACGTCCCAATCGTCCGAGGTCGTCACACCCGGCAGGGAGTCCGCGGTGCCCGAGAGCTTGCCGCCCAGCGCGCCGGGGCGGTCCAGGAAACCGTAGACCAGGCGCGGATCGTCCGGGTTGGAGTCGTCGGTCGCGTGGACGATCAGCCGCGTCCAGGCCGGCGACAGCGAGGTGAAGATCTTCACGCCCGACAGCGCATAGCCGCCTTCGTCCGGGCCTTCGGTGATGGGGACTGCGCGCGTATTGGCGCCCTGGAGCACCCAGTCGTTGGACGGTTCGCTGATGCCGAAGGCGAAGACCTCGCCGGCGGCCGCATCCTGCAGCACCCAGTCCAGGGAGTGATCGCCGCGGGCCCGCAGCGCATGGGCCACGCCCGTGCACATGAGGTGCATGTTGATGGCCAGGGCGGTGCCGGGCGCGGCGGTGGCCAGGCGGGTCTGCAGGCGCGCCACCTGGTTGAGGCTCAGGCCGGGACCGCCGAATTCCTCCGGCACGAACAGGGTCAGATAGCCCTGGGCCCGCAGATCGTCCAGGTCGGCGAAGAAGAAGGTGTTCTGCGCGTCGTAGTCCGCAGCGCGCGAGCGCAGGGTCTCCAGCAGCTCGTCGGGCAGGTAGGTTTCGGCGAGTTCCGCGTGGCGGGCTTCGCGGTCGGTCATGGCGTTTCCTTCACTGTTGAGGGGTTTGATCGGGGATGTGGCGGTCGGGGTTCGCTCACGCTGTGCTCTCACTCACGCAGCATTCTCACTCGGGCTGCATTCGCGAGACCACAAGCGAGGCGTTGTGCCCGCCGAAGCCGAAGGAGTTCGACAGCACATGGTCCAGGTGCTCGACGCGCCGGGCCGCGGTGACCAGGTCGAAATCCGCGAAGGCGGGATCGGGCTGGGCCAGGTTGATCGTCGGCGGCAGCAGCTGGTCTTCCAGGGTGGCGATGGCGATGATCGCCTCGACCACGCCGCCGGCACCCAGCAGATGGCCGGTCGAGGACTTGGTCGCACTGATCGGCGGTGCATCTGTACCGAACACGGTGGTCACGGCGGCCAGTTCTGCGGCATCCCCGGCCGCGGTCGAGGTCCCGTGCGCGTTGATGTGCCCGATTGCCGCGGGTACCAGGCCGGCATCGGCGAGGGCACGGTGCATCGCCTGGGCCGCACCCCGGCCATCGGGGTGCGGGGCCGTCGGGTGGAAGGCGTCCGAGCTGTCGCCGAAGCCGGTGATCCGGGCCAGGGCGCGGGCGCCGCGGGAGGCTGCGGATGAGGCGGATTCCACCAGGATTGCGGCAGCTCCCTGGCTCATGACGAAGCCCCGGCGGTTTGCGGCGAAGGGCCGGCTGGCGGCGGCGGGGTCGTCCTCGCAGCCGCTGGCCAGGGCCCGCAGGTTCGCGTTCGATGACAGGTTGACCGGGCCCAGGCAGTCCTCCATGCCCACGACCAGCATGGCATCGGCGTAGCCGTGGCGGATAGTGCGCAGTGCCCGGCCCAGGGCCACCGTTCCCGATGCGCAGGTGGCGCTGACCGAGTCCGCCGGGCCCTGGATTCCGTGGCGCTGGCTGATGACGGCGGCGGCGGAATCGGGGGCGCCGTGCATTGCCAGGCTCAGCGGCACGCGGCGGGGGCCTTCGGCGTCGAGGAGTCGGGTGGCCTGTTGCATGGCGCGCACGGGGCCGGAGCCGGTGCCCACCGTGACCTGGATGCGCTGTGGGTCCCAGGGCAGGTCCAGGGCTGGTTTGGGGCCCAGCGGCGCAGACCCGGACGGGGCCTCGGCGGCGCCGTCCGACGCTTTCGAGTTCGGGCGATCGCCCGGACCTAGGGCCCGCGAAAGGGCCTGTGCCAGTGCCTGATCGCCGGCGGCCACGGCCCAGGCGACCACGGCGTCCACCCGGCGGGCCTGCTGGCGGGTGAGCACGGCCTCGGCGTCGAAGCCGGTGACCCGGCCGCCGATCCGCACGGCCAGATCCGCGAATTCCGGATCGTCGTCCAGCCGGGTGATCGCGCTGCGGCCGGAGCGCACGGCGTCCCACAGTGCACCGGGGGTCGTGCCCGAGGGGGTGATGGCCCCCAGGCCCGTGACGACGACTTCGCGGAGTTCGCTCAAATCCGCTGCACCCCCAGCTGGTCGGCATCGTGGCCGCCGGATTCGGCCAGCACGATGAGTTCGGCGGTGGCGCCGCGGCGGATCTTGCCGCCCACGGTGCGCGGCAGTTTGTCGATCTTGTACCAGCGGCGCGGTACGAACTGCGGGGCCAGGTTGGCGCGCGCGTGCATGATGAGCTCGGACTTCGAGGGGAAGGTCGAGGACTTGCCGACCTTGGAGTGGGATACGCGTTCCTCGATCGCCAGGGCCACGATCTGGCCTAGGGACTCACTCGGCAGGGCGACCGCGCACACTGTGTTGAGGTCTGCCAGGGTTTCGAAGGCCCGCTCGACTTCCGGCAGGGACACCTTGTGGCCGCCGGTGGCGATGATGTCGCCGGCGCGCCCGGCCAGGCTGATCTTGCCGTCGACGATCCGGCCCATATCGTGCACGGTGCCCCAGCCGGCGGCGTCGCGCAGGTGTTCGGAGCTGGTCGAGGAGACGTAGCCGTCGGACACGGCGCCGCCGGAGATCCAGATCTCGCCCAGTTCCCCGTCCGGCAGGACCGCTGCGGGGCCGTCGCTCAGGGCCAGTTTGGGATCGCGGATCTGCACCTTGATGCCGTCGTAGATGCTGATGAGCGTGCCGTCGCCGTCGCGGGAGTCACCGATGAAGCCCAGTTCGGCAGCGCCATAGTAGCTGACGAGGCGGGCGTCGGGCAGCGCTGCGCCCACCAGGTCGCGGGTGCGGGCGGACAGGTTCGCCCCGCCCACCACCATGAGGTTGACGCTGGTGAAGCGCTCAGGATCGCGCAGGGCGGCGGCGGCCAGGCCCTGAACCACGGCGGGGACTGCGACGATCCGGGAGATCTTCTCCTGGGCGATCCGCGTGCCGATTTCGATGGGTGCGAATTCGTCGGCCACGTGGATGCTGCCGCCCGAGGCCAGGCATTCGATCAGCGCGTAGAGCGTCAGGCTGTAGGACATGGGGCCGGGTGCCAGGGTCTGCACCTGTGGGTCCGGTTCCAGATACGCCGAGGACACGGCGAAGTTGTTGCGATACTGTTCTCTGGTCTTCAGGAAGGCCTTGGGCGCCGAGGTGGTGCCGGAGGAGAAGAGCATGAGGAAGGGCTCGGCGCCGTCGCGCACCGTGGGCTGGGCCAGGTCGTCGAATCCGTCGACCCACTGGGATTCGTGGGAGTGGAACTCCTTGAGGCTGATCGCAGTGCCGGTCCAACCGGCATTGGCCAGGGCCGCGGGCAGGTCGGGGCTGTCCGTGATGACCAGGCCGATACCGGTCGAGGTGATGACGTGGACCTGGTGATCCATGGGCCAGCGCGGGTCCACCGTTGCCGAGACCGCGCGGAAGCCGGCCAGGCCGGCGACGATGCGCGCGGAGTGGTAGGCGGATTTGAGGCTGACGGCGGTGATGGGGATGCCGCCGGTTTCGGGAGCGGGGGCAGGGGGATCGGACTGTTCGGCATGCAGCATGGACACGGATTTGAACATGTGCGCGGAATCGGTCACGAGCTGCGCATAGCTCAGGGATTCGCCTGGGGCGGGGCCGACGATGGCGGGCAGATCGGGGGTGCTGTCTGCGACTTCGAGGATTTTGCGCGTTATGGGCATATCTCTAGTCAACCACCCGGCACTGACCTGCGTCACACCAGTCCATCACCGCAGCACGCCCCCTCGGTCCTTTGCCCCATCCAACAGCTCAGTCCATCACGCCGAATTCGAAGCCCAACTTCTTCAAGCGCTTGACCACCGGGGTGATCGAATCGACGGTCGGCTCATTGTCCTTGTAGTCGTGCATCAGGATGACGGCCACGCGCGTGTCCGTGCCGATCGTGGACAAGGCCCGCTGGGCGCGGCCAGATCCGGTCGAGGAGGCGGTATCCGTGCCGTCGCCGTTCTCCGAGTTCCAGTCGATCCAGCTCATACCCTTGGCATTCAGGGCCTTGTCCGCGGGCTTCATCCCGTTCCAGCCGTGGCCGCCGGGGTAGCGCCAGGTGTGGGTGTTGAATTCGGGATCGACGGCCTCACGCAGATTGGCCAGGGTCTTCTCGTATTCCTTGACGATGGCCTTGGGCTTGGCGACCCGGCCGGGGTACAGCTTGTGGAAGTTATGGCTGTAGCTGTGGATCGCGACGGAGTGGCCGGCGGCGATCTCGTCTTTGAGGTGGGCGGGGCTGCCCTTGCGCTCGACGCCCAGTTCCCCGCCGATGACGAAGAAGGTGGCGGGCACGTCATTCTTCTTCAGCTGTTTGAGCACTTTGGGGGTGGTGTTCGTGGGGCCGTCGTCGAAGGTCAGGAAGGCGATCTTCTTCTTCGGGTAGGTCTTCGATTCCTTCTTCTTGCCCCACAGCCAGTCGTGGACGTCCTTGGACTTGTAGACGTAGCCGGCCTCGTCCGCCGCATAACTGTGGTTGGTGCCCGGCTTCAGGGCCGTAGGGTCCTGGGTTTCAGTGGGCTCCGCCGCGGCCGAGGCCTGGGCGCCGCCGGTGCCGTTCGTCGCGTTGGCAGCGTCGTTGCCGCTGTCGTTCGAGCTGGTGCCCGAGGTGCAGCCGGTCAGCGCCAGTGTCACCGCCAGGGCTGATGTGGTCAGGGTCTTGGCGAGCGTGGCGCGGTGACGAGAGGCTGCAGAGCGCTCAACGGAGCGTGCGACAGAGCGGGGGCTGGTCTTCATCCTTCGATCCTCGCACAGCCGGTGAGGAGTCTCAACTGAGGTGGGGTGGGCAGACTCTCAGCCCATACCATCCGGGCATTAATTTAAAACTCAACTATTTCTCCTAGAGTCTGCGGGACCAGCAATCATCGATCCGACGACAGGCGGCCTCCGCCGTCGGATCCCAAATCTCGAAGGAGCATCGATGTCCACCGACCGCATGCCGACCGAAACGACCAAGACCAGTCCAGCCGGGACCTCGGCGGATTCCGACCGCAGGCTCTTCACACTGCCGACCGCCGTCCGGGACTGGGTTCTGCTCATCGCCCGAGTCCTGCTGGGTGTCGTGCTCATCGCCCACGGCTACCAGAAGTGGGGCATGCAGGGATTCGCCGACGGCGTCGAGATGTTCGCGGGCATGGGCGTGCCGGCCCCGGCAGTAGCACTGGTGTTCGCCCTGGCCGTTGAATACGTGGGCGGCGCACTGATGATCCTGGGGCTGTTCACACCGATCGTCGGCCTGCTGGTCGTGCTCGACATGATTGGCGCCTTCGCCCTGGTCCACGCCGGAGCGGGGATCTTCGTCTCGAGCGGCGGCTGGGAACTGGTCGCCGTGATCGCCCTGGCCGCAGCAGCTTTCGCCGCGGTGGGCCCGGGCCGGCTCAGCCTGGACCGGGCTTTCGTGCGGAAGGCCTGAGCACAGGGCCTCGGCAGGGGTCCTTAGTATGGTGTGCGATCGCGGTCGGTATATGTTGTAACGACCGCGATCACACACGTTAAGCGGCGCTTGAGGGCACCTTCGTAGACTTGCCCCATGGTTCCCGAGGCCCCTCTCCCCCGCCCTGCATCACCGGCCGAACGCGCCGTCATCCGCGCGATGGCTGAGCGGGCGAGAACCACTGATGGTGGTGCGGTCACCGATGATCAGCGCAGCCGGTGGTTGCGGCAGGTCGCCAACTGCACAGTGACCGGCCACTGCGATTGCGGCACCTGCCCGTCCGTTGAGCTGGGCGATGCGGCCGGCAATCCGGTTCCCGATGATGCCGGCCCCCGAGTCGTCCTATCCGCCGGTGCACGCAATCCCACCAGAGGCATCCTCTTATTCATCGACGGGGACCGCCTGTCGTACCTGGAGGTCTACCCGACCGAAGATGATCCGGTGGAGCTGCCGGAGCCGGAGGAATTGGAGTTCTAGGACAAAGCCGTAAAGCGATGAGCGCCAGAAACGGCCCGCCTTGTCAGGACTGTTAGCCTAAAAGACAACTATGACTTGAGTCACCACATAGGAGAGGGCGGCATGGACAAGGGCATCGCGTACCTGGAGCTCACTGAAATCGCAGAACTCATCCGGACACGACGGGTGACCTCGACAGAAGTAACGAATGTGCTGTTGGAGCGCATAGCCGCCCTTGATCCGCAGTTACAGGCCTATGCGACAGTAACCCGTGACCGGGCGTTGTCGGACGCTGCGACGGCCGATGCAGAGATCGACCGCGGGCACTATCGAGGTGCCCTGCACGGGGTGCCAATCGCTTTGAAAGATCTTGTTCACACCGCCGGAATCACCACGACGGCCGGCACAACGGTTTACCAGGACTTCGTTCCCGATCGCGATGGGACAGTAGCCGCTCGCTTGCGCGCTGCCGGTGCCGTCTTGCTGGGCAAGTTGCGTATGACCGAAGGAGCATTCTCCGCTCATCATCCCGATCTGCCGACCCCGGTCAATCCGTGGGACCGCGATACGTGGTCCGGCGTATCGTCCAGCGGATCTGGCGTAGCCGTTGCCGCCGGACTGGCATTCGGTGCCCTGGGGTCGGACACTGGTGGATCGATCCGCCTCCCGTCCGGAGCAAACGGAGTCACCGGCCTCAAACCCACATGGGGACGTGTCAGCAGAGCAGGCATTTTCGACCTAGCTCCCAGTTTGGATCACATCGGGCCGATGACTCGCAGCGCACGTGATGCCGCCGTCATCCTTGAAACGATTGCCGGTTGGGATCCCGCCGATGCGACAACGTCGACGAAGGCAGTGCCCGCCTATTCACAGAGCCTGCGCCTTGATTCCCTCCCGGTGGTCGGTGTCGACAGAGTCTTGAATGCAACCTTCGACTCGGAATCCCAAGAGATGCTCGCTGCCGTCGAACAGGCACTGAGCAATCTGGGATGGCGCATTGTCGAGATCACGACCCCCGATTTCTCCGCCGTCGCCGACGACTGGTCGGCTATGTGCGGGGCCGAGGCCGCGCTCGTCCATGAAGCCACGTACCCCGACCGAAAGAGCGAGTACGGTCCAGTACTGGCCGACCTCATTGAGCTGGGGAGGTCGCTCAGCGCCGTGGACCTAGAACGCATGTCCCAACGACGGCGGAAGTTCTCCGGATCTATGAACCGACTGATGGACGATATCGATATTCTGCTGCTGCCTTCCGTCGGCACAGCGTCCCCAACGATCGCTGAAATGGACGGTCTAGAGGCCGGCACAGAGCTCTTCACCCGGGTCACGGGGCCCACTGCACCCATCGACATGTGTGGACTGCCATCGCTGACGCTGCCTTCCGGTTTCACCGAACGGGGCACGCCCCTGGGAGTCCAGTTCGTAGGACCCCAGTTCTCCGAGGACAAGCTGCTCGCCGCAGGGGACGCCTTCCAGCATGCAACGGACCACCATCGACGCCACCCGGCACTCGACAATCCGGAATCCTGATCGTCACCTATCGGGCCGAGCAGAACCCTGCAGTTCAGCGAACAGCCAGTCGAGCGTTGCAGATGAAGGTCGGTGACCACCGCCGTCCACCGGATGAAATTCGCAGTTCGGAATCAGGCCGGCATAGCGTCGTGCGGCGGATAGCGGAGCGTTGACGTCCTGAGTTCCGTGGACCCAACGGACATCCGCCTGCACGTCTCCCGGATCGAACCCCCAGTTCCTGGCGAAAACGCTGCTGTAGTCGACCACCATCCCATCAGCGCCTGGCACCAGGGCATCGCGGATCGCAGCGTCGGGCTCACCGATGAGCTCACCTGAGAGGATCGCCCACCGTACATCAGCTACCAATCCTTCCAGGGCGTCCCCACTGACCGGGAGCTTTCCTCCAGCGGTAACGGTTGACGCCGCAAGGTGATTCGCGGCGGTGTGCAGCCGTCGGTTCACGTCGATGAGCGTTTCCGCCTCGTCCGGTTCCATCGGAGCGATTCCGGAGAAGACTCCTACCGCATCCACGTCCTGCGGATATCCGGCGGCGAAGGCCAGCCCGTACGGCGCACCTCCGGACCCGGCGATGACAAGAGCCCGAGCGTCCTCTGCTGGACGAATGCGCTCCCACAGTTCGTGCAGATCAGCGGAGAAGTGCATCAGTCCCCCGCCGGATACCGGGCGGTGCGGCTCCGGCGGCCGGCTGGAACTTCCGCCGTATCCTGGCCTGTCGGGGCAGGCGACATGGAGCCGGTTACGTTCGAAGAAGTCGGCATAGGCCGCTCCGCTCAGCCGGCCACCCGGTGTGCCGTGGAGGAAGAACGCAGGCCGTCCCGATGGGTCCCCGTACCATGCCCAGGCCAGTGTTCGTCCATCGGGAAGCGTCATAAGCTGCGCATCAGTCATGCGTGGTCCTCACGCCTGCTACATCACGAAAGCCGGACTCTCCCAACCGGCGCAGGATGCCCACCTGAGCCTCGACTGCGGAGTGAAGGGTGTCCACAGCCACCGACTCATTGGCAGCGTGGGCGTTGGACTCAGGGTCCTGCACTGCGGTGATCAACGGCACTAGGCCGGGGAACTCGGTCGTCAGCGTATCGACGAAGGGAATGCCACCGCCCACACCCATGGTGACGGCGGACTGCGAGTACGCCTGCCCCAGCTCGGCAAGGGCGAGCCTGATGACTGCATCGGCGGACTCCCCGCCCCCGGACCCTGCGCTCCATCCTCTGCCCACGTTGACCGGAACAATGTCGAGCTCCGCGCCCGCACGATTGTGCTGCGCCAGATGCTCGGACACGCATTCCAAAGCCACCTGAGGATCCAGCGAAGGCGGCAATCGGAGGCTCACAACCGCCTGCGCGGTGGGCGTCAGAATATTCGTCGCTTCGGCCACGCGCGGTGCGTCGATGGCCAGGACGGTCAAGCACGGTTGGGTCCACAGTTCAGCGGCAAGCCGCCGCCCGTCTGCCTTTGCAGTCGAGGACGAGGCCATGCCATCCGTGCCCGCACCGCCCTGGGCTTGGCCGCCTATTTCGGGCGCACCGCCGGCCAGACGCAATCCCGGCACGGTCCCCGCGGCCGCGGCCACCTCGGCCATGGTTGCGGCAGCACTGGGGTTGGCAGGGGCCGGATCGGCTACGATGCCGGGGACCGCAACCCTGCCATCCTCATCGACGAGGGAGTCGAGCAGGTGGACCAGCGTTCCCAGCGCATCGGGCAGGGCACCGCCGAAGATGCCGGAGTGCACGGCTCGTTCGGCAGTACGGACCCCGATCCTGATCCCCAAAATGCCCCGAAGGGAATCAGTCAGCGACGGCACGCCCACATCGGAGTTCACCGCATCGGGCAGTAGCGCGACATCTGCTCGCAGGAGGTCACGATGCCGGTGCACGATCCGCTCGAGAGAGGGAGAGGCGACTTCTTCTTCGCCCTCGATGAGCACCGCCACGGTCACCAGGAGCGACCCCATCAGCCGGCGCAGGGTCTCCAGGTGGACGACAATGCCTCCCTTGTCATCAGCGGCTCCGCGCCCAGCCATCCGAGTGCCCCGACCGGCCTCATCCGCTGGGCATTCCGTGAGTTCGAAGGGGTCACCCTCCCATTCGTCGGCCACCACGGGCTGTACGTCGTGGTGGGCGTAGAGCAGAACGGCGGGAGCCCCCTCGGGCCCTTCTCGCCGACCGATCACTGCTGGAGCCCCACCTTCGGTCACGACGGAGCAGGGCACGCCCACTTCCGTGAACATCTCGGCGACCAATCGGGCCGAGGCCGCAACCTGTTCCGCACGTTCCGGTGCGGAACTTATGGAGGGGACTTCAACGAGTCGCTGCAGGTCCGAGAGCATCCGCCGTTCCGCGCTGTTCCGAGCAGTGGATTGTGTCGTTGTCACTTCGTATCGCCTCGCTCCGTGAAGAGAATCTGTCGAATCGCCGCCATTCCGATATCGATCTGCACGTCAACGACCGTACCGATGCCGGTGGCTTGCAGTCCGCATCCGTCCAGCCAGGCCTGTCCGGCCTCGAAGCGGGCGAGCGCAGCCGTCACGACATCTTCCGGGGCCGCGTGCCGACGCAGGGCCTGGAGCAGCATGCCGGCGTAACGTTGCGGGACACTGTGGGCCAACATGACGATCCAGCGCCGAATGTCTGCAGCGGTGGCCGGCTCGTCCATTCCCTCGGCCTGAGCCGTGGCTAGCATGAGCGCGTTGAGCCCGCCCAGCACGCCCGGCCCTTCGGCAATGGATCTGACATAGGGGTCGGTGTCCGGCAGGTAGTCGGAATGGACCGTGAGGAAATCGGTTAGCCACTGCCGATCTTCGTCCAGGGCCGCAGCGGACCGTTGGGCCGCCTGCGCACGCGTGTAGGTACCGGCGTCGGCGGATTCGGTGGGTTCCCACATCGACACCTCGGTCACGATGGACACCGCTCCGAAACGCAGGGACCACGTCATAGCGGACTCCCCCATGGGCAGCACGGATAGGGGATCATCGGGGGCCTGGGCGAACAGTGGGGCGTACATGTCCGTAATCGCAGGCAGCGGGTATATACCCGGGGCGATCGCCTGAGCGCTGGGGTCGTCGATGGGCGCGGGCTCGACGGTCAGGCCGTGCGCCGGGAGGATACCGGACAGGGCCCGCGCGATGTCCGCGTCGCCGCCGATCTGGTGCAGATACGAGCCGCCGATTTCTGCATTGTGCAGCGCCATGACCACTCTGGGCGCGCTGATTTCCAGGGCGCGTTGCAGTGCCCGGCCCTCGGGCATGGTGGATTCGCGCCGGAAATCGCCGGCTGCGGTGTGCAGTTCGACTGGCAGGTCCCAGTCGCAGTATTCGGAGCTGGCCGGTCGGAACAATCCGGTGAAGTACTCACGGCTAGTTCCCGTGAACCCGGTCAACCAACGCTCGTTTCGCACATGGGCATCGGGGTCGATGCACAGCAGCAGGTCGAATCCTGCCTCCTCGAGCAGTTCGGGTTCGGCTACTAGACGTTGGGCCAGGGCGACAAGGGTCGTCACCCCGATGGGTTCATTGGCATGCGGGCCGGCGTACCAGAAGCTGCGCACTGGTGCGTTCCCAAACCGGAACAGGGATAGGGTCCGGCCCTCCCGCGATTCACCCACGTGGACTTCGACGGCGCCGGCGTCCGCAGCAGCTTCTCGCAGCTGTTGGAGGGCCGATTCGTAGGCCAGCAGGGTTAGGCCGACCGGGTGGTCCGATTGAAGTTCGGATGATGTGTGCTCGGGTGACATGGTGAACCTCCACATGGACGCTGGATCGGTCCGCTCAATAAACCGAGAGACCTCTCATTTTATTAGAAGCCTCCAGTCTCACTGTGTCAATGTCCAAACCGTTGTGAGCTCAAACCGCTGTGTGCTCAATCGGTTTACTCCGGGCAGGATCGCTGTCCCAATATCGCATCGACCGCGCCAATGGCACCGGCGGGCATACCCTGCCCAATCGCGACCAGATAGGTCCAGCCTGCGATCAACGATGTCAGGCCGCCCACCAACTGTTCCGCTTCGGCAACCGATGCGCCTAGGTTTCGCACGGTGCGTTCCAGCATCATGTCCAGCCGCTGCTCTGCGAGCTCGTGCGCCAACCGGGGCTGACTACAGGCCAGGATCGACAATTCGATGTCCAGTCGAGCCGCCCGGTGGCCGTCGTCCGTGCGGAGAAAATCGATCAGGTTCACGATCGAACCCCGCAGGACCCGCCAGGTAGACGCTTCAAACATCCGGTCGCGTTTGGTCAGCAGCTCACGTCCCAGGGCCAGCAGGAGTTCGGCCTTCGACGGGAAGTACGCGTAGAGATTGCCCATGCTGACACTCGCGACTCGGCAGACTTCGGTCGTCGAGAATCCAACCGCACCGGAATCCACCAGGACAGTGGCGGCGGCCTCCAGGATTCCGCTCCGCCGCGCCGCCATGAACGCCGCATCACGCTTGGGCACTCCCGCCTCCCTTCGGCTCCAAATCCTCCAGCAGGCGAGAGAAGGCGTCCCGCTGCGCTTCGAAGGCTGGGACAAAGCGCCTTTGTTCGGCCACGCTGATCCCCGCCTCGCCGGCCGCCCGCTGCCATCCAGCCACTGCCCGGGCGACCTCAACGATGATCCCGGCGGCCCGGGGCCGGTCCAAACCGCAGAGCCCGGCAAATTCGAGCACGGCGGCGGGTTCGTCGGCGATGTCCACCGCACCCAGAATCGCAGTCTGGCGCCCGGTCCCGAGGTCGGGGTTCGGATTGATGTCGAAGGCGGGACTCAGCCGCCAGCCGGGCGCGCTGCGCAAGAAGCCGTGATTTCGCAGATGGTCGTCGGTGTTGTGGATGAGCACGGAGAAGACGACCCGCCGGAACAATCCGGCTTTGTCCGCTACCCAGTCCGCGCTGAGGTCCTCGATCGCGTCGACGATATCCAAATAGTCGCCGAGCTCCCCGTCGGAACGTTCTGTCGCAGTCATCGCGCTCATATATCCGATCCGCTCGTCACCGGGACCTCGATCGAATCGGTCCAACAGCAGGACCGGTCGATGGGACAGCCGGGCCAGGCGGTGACCCGACACCGCGATACCGGCATCGGCCGCCAGCTGCAGCGCCACGTGTTCCCATGCGACTGAGGACGTGGAGGAGCCCGGACGAGTGAACTTCGCCATGAGCAGCCGCCCGTCGTCCCCTCGCACGGCAGCCTTGGGGTGAGCTCCACCGAGTGAACCTGTACCGGCCGACAACAGCTCTTTGATTGCCGTGTCGTCACCGGCAGCCACCAGATCGGCGGCGTGCTGCAAGCGCGGCAGAGAGACCAAGCGCGGAACCTCCGTATGAGCCGCTAAAAACCGCCCATCGGGCAACCTGCCGAATCGCAAAGCACCTTGCCTGGTCTCATCGCTGACACCTAGAAGGAAGTCCACATCAGTGAGCTGCCGACCTCGCTCCAGCCCGGACTCGACCGAGCGTCGGAACTGCTTCGCCACCAGATTTCTACCCCACCGATCAGGAGAAGCATCTTGAAACACCCGAGGCATTCCGGCCGTCGAAGCCGGCGCCGCCCCCAAGGGTAACTGAGGATCTATCGCATAGGCGGCAGGGCTACTCAGATACTCACTCGCATAGGTGAACGTGGTCGAAACCCGGCCGCGAACAACGTGAAAGTACGCGGTTCCGACCCGAACCATTCCAGTTCCAGCTCCCGTCGTCTCAATGAAGACTCCCACCGTCATATCGCTCATCGCCGCACCCGTTCCGGCAACTTCTGATTCGACCGCAGTCTGCCAAGGTCCGTGCCGAGCGGATCGAACGCTCCCACGATGTGCGGCAGTTGACCCAGCGCATCCGCCACCGCGACGACCGCGCCGAAAGACACACCGACGTCCCCGGACTCCACCTTGTACAACGTGGACCGAGAAATCCCAGCCCGGGTAGCGACCTCGTCTGCTTTGAGCATCTGCAGCTTGCGCCAGTTCCGCAGATGTTCGCCTATCTCCTTGGCCTGGCGCTGAACGCTTCTCTTAAGCGGCATCGTCATCCTTATGTTTGCGATCCAACACGCTAATACAGATAACTTCCGTAATTACGGGCACTAGGGCGAACCGCAGAAGTTCCACGGCCGCCCTCATCCCCGCATCGCAGGGCCAACTCAACCCATCTCTACTAGACCGGGTCATCTCGGATTCCGAGCAGCACTGACGCCGGCGGCGGTGTGCGAATCCGCCATGCCATGTCAGTGCCACCATCTAGTGTTGCAAATGTAGACGTACCGGGAAACAGCGGCTCATCCCTCTACATTTTTTTGTCTCTAGTAGACATTGACGTGTATCTCGATCCACCATATGATCATCACAAGAACGATCCCCACCGAATGAACCACTAGAGCCTCACCGAGGAGGACCCCCACTATGCGCGACTACCTCACCCTTGCCGACCATCTGTGGGCGAAGACGGGACGCAATCCCGACACCCACGAGATCACCCACTGGCTTCCACTCCCCACTCACCTGTTCGATACGGGAGAAGTGGCGGTGCGGCTCCTGCATCACCGGGTCTCCCCACAACAGCGCAGGGTCCTCACCGCATCACTGCCGGCTGACGTCGAACTCGAATGCCTAGTCCGGTTCCTCGGTGCATCGCACGACCTGGGGAAGTCAGGGCCGGCTTTCCAGGGGCAGGTGGACCAGATGGCAGGACAGGTCCTCAGGCGCACTCAGGACCTCTTCGACGACCCGGACTTGGCCCTGAACACCCACGATGCCGAACCCGTCGCAAGCCAGGGCGAATTCCCACACTCCCTGGCCTCGGAGATCATCCTGGCCAGGGTCCTCGGCGAAGACTATGGACTGCAACGGAGGGGAAAGGTCTCGCCGCTCAAAAAGCAGGGAGTCCAACCCGTCGAGGTGGACATCAACCATCAGTTGTCCAGCATCGCCGGGGCCCACCACGGGATGAGCACGCCCGAGGCATTCACAAGAAAACAAATCCGGCAGAAGCCATGGCCGACGCGACTCGGTCTTGCGGGCTCCCCTTGGCCACATGTGCAAAGGGCTCTTGCCCACCGCATCATCGACACTTCGGGCACCGACTTCGCATCCCCCGTGTGGAAGGACCCGGATTTCACCCTTGACCAGGCGGTCCTATCACTGTTGACAGGATTGGTGATCCAGGCCGACTGGATCGCATCGAACCAGGACGTTTTCCCCTTGATCGAGCTGGAGGAGGACATCGACTTCTGCGCACCGACACAGGAGCGAGTCGACCATGCTTGGAGACAGTTGCGGCTCCCCGCTCAATGGCGGCCGGCATCGGTGCCCTCAGCGGATGCGGCGCTGCACCACAGGTTCGACCTGCCCGATGCCGCCAAACCGCGGCCCGGTCAATCAGCTGCTTTCAACGCGACCAAGGACATCACGGAGCCCGCACTGCTCATCCTGGAAGATGAAACAGGCGCGGGCAAGACCGAGGCAGCACTTCTGGCAGCGGAGAACCTGGCCCAGGCCACCGGCGCCACCGGTGTGTTCATCGGTCTGCCCACTCAAGCGACCACGAATGCGATCTTCACCCGCGTCGCCGAATGGCTGCGCCACGTTGAATCGTATTCCGCCGACAGCCAGGTGTCCGTCGCCCTGGCCCATGGCAAATCGCTGCTGAATCGGACCTATCGGAACATGCCTCGCATCAGACCCAAGGACGCCTCGGATACGGCCGAACTGTCAGACGCCCTGGATTTCCAGGACCCACCGCCCCAGACCTCCGCCGAATGCCAAGACACGCCCAGCGGCAATCAGCGCACCAAAATCCTCCGGCCAGGAACCCACGACTGGTTATCCGGTCGCAAGAAGCGCATCCTGGCCGACTTCGTCGTGGGAACCGTCGACCAACTGCTCATGGCCTCCCTTAAGGCGCGTCACGTCATGCTGCGGCACAGCGGGTTCGCCAATAAGGTCGTCATCATCGACGAGGCACACGCCGCGGATACCACGATGAAGGTCTTCATGCGGGGTTCCCTGGAATGGCTGGGCCGCCTCGGCGCTCCCACGATCATCCTGACCGCCACACTGCCCCCGGCACAGAAAACCGAGCTCCTCGAGGCATACCGTCGAGGCCTGCGGCAGAGGGCAGCGGCCCAGAAGCTGGCCCTGGCCGGAGAAACAGACAATATCGGCGACGATACCGCAGCGGCCCCTTCGGCGCCCACCGCAGCGCCCAAGTACCCGGTGCTCACCGTGGCGACCGGGACCTCGGTCACGGAGACGGAATTCCCCGGCAGGCCGAACCGGTCGGTCGCATTGCAGGAACTGGCCGACGATGATTCGGCCCTGGTGGCAACAGTTCGCGAACTCATCGCGGAAGGCGGCTGCATTGCGGTGATCCGGAACTCCGTGAAACGCGTTCAGCACACCGCACAGCTGCTCCGCGAAGCCTTCGGCGCCGACATCGTCAATGTCGCACACGCCCGCTTCGCAGCCAGTGACCGCGCCCGGTTGGACCAAAATCTGTTGGACCGCTTCGGCAAGACCGGTGCACGCCCCGAACGGGCCATCGTAGTTGCATCCCAGGTTGTCGAACAGAGCCTCGACATCGATTTCGACGCGGTCATCACCGACCTGTGTCCCGTCGACCTGCTGATTCAACGGCTCGGCCGCGTCCACCGGCATGCGGGCCGGACGCGCCCACAGCCCTTGAGCGATCCTCGCTGCTTCATCACGGGCATTGCAGAACCGACCGCCGTCCCGCCGAAGATCAACGGGGACAGCGTCGCCATCTACGGTGAGCATGTTCTGCTCCGCTCGCTCGCTGCACTACAACAGGTGTGCGGGGTGCCCGGCACCCTTACAACGCCGGCCGACGTTCCGACACTAGTCCACACCGTCTACGGAACCGACCCCATCGGTCCGGCGGACTGGCAACCGAAGATGGCCGAAGCCGCCAAGAAGGATGCGGACAAGCAAAGGGATACTGAGGATTTGGCGAATCGCTGGGCGATGGTCCCCAAGCTGGCAGCCGGCGGCCTGGACGGTTGGCTGCAGGAAAACGACGGCGAGGCAGACGACCCCGATCCGTACAACCGCGCCCACGGCAGGGTCCGTGACGGCTCCGAATCCATCGAGGTGCTGCTCGTTCTCACCGATGGCACCGGATGGCGGACCCTGGACTGGCTGCCCGAACACGGCAGCGCTGTCATCCCGGACGAAGGCCCCGTGCCCTGGCCCGTTGCCGAGGCGGTGGCCAACTCATCGATCCGTCTCCCCTTCCATATGTCGAAGGGCAGGGTAGGCGATGCCGTGATCGGCGAGTTGGAGAAACTGGGACGCTCGAACCTACAACTCGCACCACTCCTACGCGGGCAATTGATCCTGCCCCTGCACACCGATGAGGCGAGTACGCACCGTTGCACGGGCCGGGTCGGAGATTGGACCATCACCTATGACGTGGACGATGGTCTCCAGGCATTCCGCCGATAAGAACTCGCCACACAAGTCACCTACGGAAAGGCATCCCATGTCCACATCCCCCACCATCCACGCAGAGGAGGTGACCACCCAGATGAACTCACCCTTCTTCAACCTCGTCGACGAACCGTGGATCCCGGTCCTGCTGACCGATGGCACTGATGCCGAGTTGTCCATCATCCAGGTCTTCGAACGCGCGGAGTCGATCCGTCGGCTCAATGGGGAACTCCCCACCATGCGGCCGACCATTCTGCGCATCCTCATCGCCGTCATGTCAAGAGCTCTGGGGCTCCCCAAGGATCCCGACGACTGGGCCGGCCGAGTCGCCGACTGGGAAACGGTCACGACCAAGGTCGAAGGCTACCTGGCGAAGCATCGCGAGCGTTTCTGGTTACGGCACCCCAACGAACCGTTCTTCCAGGTGGCAGACCTGGGCCCGGCCAAGGGGGAGCCCAAGGGCCTGGGCGCATTCGTGGCCGACTACCCCGCGAATGTGCAGATGTTCACCCAGCGCGGTCCCGATAGCCTCGAACGCATGGCCCCAGCCGAAGCCGCACGCTGGTTGATCCACACCCAGGCATACGACACCTCCGGCATCAAGACCCCGGACCGCCGCGACCCCCGGGCCAAGGGCGGAAAGGTCTATCCCCTGGGAACCGCGTGGG
Source organism: Brevibacterium sp. 50QC2O2 (assembly GCF_024580675.1). NCBI lineage: Bacteria > Bacillati > Actinomycetota > Actinomycetes > Micrococcales > Brevibacteriaceae > Brevibacterium > Brevibacterium sp. 50QC2O2. The sequence continues at coordinate 284,198 of NZ_JANIJZ010000001.1, read as the reverse complement.
GAGGCAAAGGCGAAATCCTCATCGCCTCAGGCGAGAACCTCGCTTTCACCCTGCGGCTGAACTACATTGCCCCGGAGAGCATCGAGGCCATCAGCGGGCCGGAGGACCTCCCTCCATGGGAGCGTCCCCATCCCGGACCCCTGGCGGAGTTCGACACCCCTGCCAGGCCCCGGGGCTTCCTCCAGGTCTACACCTGGCAGGCCCGGCGCCTACGCCTGGTCTTCGACGGCGAATCGGTCGTCCGGGTCGTACTGTGCTACGGCGACCCGCTGGCTGAGCAGAACCGACGCAACCTGGATCCCATGATGACCTGGCGCTACAGCAAACCGCAGTCGAAGAAGCTCGACACGACAGTGTTCATGCCGGGCATGGTCGACCCCAGCAAGGCCGTGTGGCGAAGCTTAGCCGCCTGGCTGCCGACCAAGGCACAAGCGCGTGTCGAGGAACAACCACAGTTCAAAGAACCTGGAGTTCTCCAGTGGATCGGCAAGCTGGCCAGCGCAGAGATGCTGGATAACAACTTCATGCCGGACATCTCGACATTCGGAGTGGAGTACGGACCCCAGAGCGCGACCTTCGCCGAGGTCGCAGACGACAGCCTCAAAGTGCCTCCTTTCCTCCTTGCAGAGGACGCGGTCGACGCCGCGAGCACCGTATTGGCCGCGATCGACGACGCCGACACCGTCGCCTGGTATCTGGGGACGTATGCCGTGAACTTGGCCAAGGCACGGGGGATCGACGCGGCCGACACACCACGCACCGAGGCCAGGGAGGAAGCGTATCTAGTCTTTGGCAAGCTCTTCAAACAGTGGCTGACACTCTTGGAGGAGAACACCGCCTGGTCCGAGGCCCGCACACACTGGCAGAAGGCAGTCAAAGTCGCGGCATTCAACCAAGCGAAGACCATGGCCGATGAGGCCGGTGAGGAATCCTACATCGGACGCCTGATCGATGTTGAGAACAAATCCTGGCTCAATACCGAGCTGGCCCTGATCTATCTGCGCAGGGGGTTGGCCAAAACGCTCACCCTCGCCTTTGAAGAGGAGAATCATGACGGCTAATCCTGAAACAGAGACCAGAGCGGAGTCCTCTGCGGAGAAAGCAGAGGGATTCGTCCGATCCCGCGCTGCGTCGCTGCAGAGCCACTACCTTGAGGGCGATCCATCGGCCCGTGCTGCCCTGGCCCAGCTCCGACACGCGACATCTGCCGATCCCGGAACCGCATGGAAGGTGGGCGAATACCTCATCCCGGACTTCCTGCCGAACAATGATCCAGACACGGAAACGTACGGCCAGAACAGGTACGACAGGGTGGAGATCGCCGTTCACATCGCGATGACCAGCTTCGCTCAATTGCAGCAGTCCAAGGGTGTTCCCATGCACGTCCAAGGGCGTGGCCTGGGCGAAGCAGCACGAAAGCTGGCCGACGATCCCAATGAGCATATGGAACGCGGTGCGGTATGGGAACGTTTGGCGAAAGTCGCCCAAGCGGAATCCGTTGCCGGGCTGCAGCGGCAGTTGCGCAACCTCGTGGGCCTGTTCGAACGCCGTGGCATCGGACTGGACTTCGGCATCCTCGCCAAAGACCTGTACTTCTGGCAGAACCGTCCGACCAGGGCGAATGTCCAACGGAACTGGAGCCGAGATTTCTTCAGATACCGCAAGGACTCGGATTCGGCAACCGTAGCCCCATCCCAAGCCTGAGGCGCTTCACGCACACACCATCCATCCACTGATAACCGAATTCCCTATTAGGAGAACACCATGTCCAACACCTTCCTCGACGTCCACGTCCTGCAGTCCGTTCCGCCCAGCAACCTCAACCGGGATGACACCGGTGCGCCCAAGACAGCCTTCTACGGCGGCGTCCGCCGGGCCCGGGTATCCTCCCAAGCGTGGAAGCGGGCGACCCGCACGGCCTTCGGCCAGTATGTGGACAAGGACGAACTCGGAATCCGCACGAAGCGCATCATCGAATTGCTGGCCAGGGAGATCACCGCTGTCGATCCGACGCTGGAAGACAGCGCGGAGGAACTGGCCGAAGACGTCGTCAAGGCGATCGGGGTCAAGGTCGAAAAGTCCAAGACCGAGGCAGCCTACCTTCTGTTCTTCAGCCATCTGCAGATCGCAAAGGCCGCCCGCCAAGCGGCCGAGGACCACAACAACGGGGTCAAGTTCGCCAAGAAGACGTACAAGGAGATCCTCGCCGCGGACAATTCCCTGGACATCGCCCTGTTCGGCCGGATGATCGCCGACCTCACCGATTTGGGCGTCGACGCCGCCGCACAGGTGGCCCATGCGATCTCCGTGCACGCGGTCGAATCCGAAGCCGATTATTTCACCGCGGTCGACGATGCCAAGGCAGCGGACCCGGACCGCGACGCGGGCGCGGGAATGATCGGCACAGTCGAATTCAACTCCTCGACCCTGTACCGCTATGCCACGGTCAACCTCGCCCAGCTGCAAGAGAACCTGGGCACGGCCGAGGCCGTCGAACAGGCGTTGGGAGCCTTTGCCAAGGCCTTCGCCTTGAGTCTGCCCACCGGCAAGATCAATACTTTCGGTAACGAGACCGTCCCGGCCGCCATCGTGTACTCCGTGCGTACCGACCGCCCCATCAGCCTGGTCGAGGCATTCGAAGAGCCGATTGGGGCGGGCCACGGATATGTCGCGCCGGCAGTCGAAAGGCTCGTCGCCTATGCACAGGACGTCGACGAGACCTACGGAGCCGCACGCGGTTACTGGACCGCTGGGCTGGGCGATAAAGCGGCTGAGCTCGACTCCCTGGCTCGGCGTTCCACCCTGGACCAGGCGGCGAGCGATGCGGTGGCGTTCGCGGTCTCCGCGCTTCGGGAATCCCAGGGGGCCTGATGAGCACCCTGTTGCTACGGCTCGCGGGCCCCATGCAATCGTGGGGAGTCAGGGGCCGTTTCACCCGCCGGACCACGGAGATGCAACCGACCAAGTCCGGCGTCGTCGGGCTCCTGGCCGCGGCGCTGGGGCGCCGACGCACCGATCCCATCGAGGACCTCGCACAGCTGTCCTTGGGCGTGCGAGTCGAGCAGTCGGGCAAGCTCATGCGCGATTTCCAAACAGCGCAGCGCACGGGGGTCACGGCGCCACTGTCCTACCGTTACTATCTGAGCGATGCCGTCTTCTTGGCCGCGGTCGGGGGTCCCGACGACTTCGTACAGAGTCTGGAGGCCGCGATGGCCAGCCCGGTCTTCCCCCTGTACCTGGGCCGCAGGGCCTTCCCACCAGCAGGGCAGCTGAGCCTGGGGGTCCATCGGGAATCGATGCCAGAACTGCTCCGGGCCACTCCGTGGAAGGCCAGCCCTCGGGTCATGAAAGACAACCACAATCATGTGGTGAAGGTTCGCATCGTCCGGGACCTGTTACCAGGTGAAACCCCGACGGCAACCTACGAGGACGAGCCCGTGAGCTTCGACCCCGACCGCCGGGTCTTCGGCATCCGGCAGGTTGTCGAGGACTGGGAAGACATCGTCAACCCAGCGGTTCCAGCGCAGCCGCCCGGGACCTCGGCCCCGGAACCGGTCTTCGACAAACACGATCCCTTCAGCTATTTGGGAGGCCAGATTGTTTCTTAGCAAGCTAGAGCTCAACGGTGCCAGGCGTGGCACCGGCCGTCTCCTCGCCTCGCCCCAGCGAATGCACGCGGCAGTGGCCGCTTCGTTCCCGGCCGAGGACGCGGTCGATGCCGCCGGCACCGGTGCCCGAATCCTGTGGCGGGTGGACGCCGGCAGTCACAATCCCGTGGTCTATGTGGTGAGTCCGGAGACCCCGGATTTCACCCACATCGTCGAACAGGCGGGCTGGCCGACCAAGGTCTCGTGGGGAGTGGCCGACTATGCACCACTGCTCGATCGATTGGCGGAGGGTCAGATCTGGCAGTTCCGGCTGGCAGCCAATCCCGTGCACAACGTCGCCGGCGCACGGGGAACCCGCGGTAAACGGGTCCCCCATGTCACCGTGGCGCATCAGGAGGAGTGGCTCTTGGGCAAGGCGGACCAGATTGGAGTTGCATTCGATGTGGAATCCCCCGCTGCAGGCTCACCGAGAGCAGGTTTCGATCCAGCGGTCTCGCCTCCGTCATTCCGTATCGAAGAACGCAATGTCTTGCGATTCGCGCGAAGGAAACAATCCGGAGAAGGAAAGGCCAAACAGGTGGCCATTACCCGGGCCCGGTTCGACGGGCTATTGCGGGTCACGGACCCGGAGTCGCTGCGGAGGGCGTTGGTACAGGGCATCGGCCCGGCAAAGGGCTACGGCTGTGGTCTGCTGACTCTGGCCCCAGTCCCCCAGTCCTGACGCCGAGGTTCCTATCCTGCGTGTGGCCGGGCGGCACCTGGGTTCTGCCCGGCCACACGCCTCTACACAATTCCTCATCACTGAAAGGGGCCTTCTATGCAAGGTTCCAAACCTCTGGAACGGTATGAACTTACCCGGGTGCGCGATCGTCTTTCCTTCCTCTATGTGGAAAGGGCAACGATTGCCCGGGACCGCAACGCCCTGACCATCCGTACCGAAGAAGGCACAACATATGCTCCCGGCGCTGGGCTCGCCTGTTTGATGGTGGGGCCGGGAACCCGAATCACCCATCAGGGCATGAGCCTGCTGGGCGAATGCGGAGTTTCCACCGTGTGGGTCGGCGAGCGCGGGATACGGTACTACGCCCATGGCCGGTCCTTGGCATCGTCGACCCGATACTTGGTGAAGCAGGCTGAGCTGGTGTCGAACGTCCGCGGTAGAGTCGCCGTGGCCCGGGCCATGTATGCCATGCGATTCCCGGACGAGGATGTCTCCGGCTTGAGCATGCAGCAGCTGCGAGGACGCGAGGGCGCTCGGGTGAAACGCATTTACAAAGAAGAATCCGAACGGACTGGAGTGCCGTGGAGGCGTCGTGATTTCGATGCGATGGATTTCGATGCCTCTGACGGAATCAATGCGGCGCTCAGCGCGGCCCACACCTGTTTGTACGGATTGACGCATGCTGTGATCGCCGCAATCGGTGCATCGCCTGGATTGGGGTTCGTCCACAATGGGCATGAGAGGGCATTCGTCTACGACATCGCGGATTTGTATAAGGCGGAGATAACCATCCCGCTTGCCTTCGACGTCGCGGCCGAGGACCCGCCGGACATCGGTTCGGCCGTTCGGCACAGGGCCAGGGACGCAATCAACACCGGGCACATCATCAGCCGCATGATCAGTGATATCACCACTCTGTTCTTCAAGCCCGAGGAAGCACCGGCCGCTCTGGATTCCTTGGGCCGTGATGACAATGTCATCAGTCTGTGGGACCCCAAGGGGATCGTCGCGGGCGGGGCCAACTACGACGAGGACATCTGATGTTGGTCGTGGTGGTAGCAGCGTGCCCAGCCGGGCTCCGGGGTGAACTGACTAGATGGCTCCTGGAGATATCGCCCGGGACGTTTGTCGGCAAGGCATCTTCACGAGTCAGAGAGAAGATCTGGGATCGAATCGTGGACGGGGTGGGAACCGGCCGGGCGTCGATGGTGTGGTCTGCGCAAAACGAGCAGGGAATGGAATTCCGAACCCATGGCAATACCTGGGCCGTCACCGACTTCGACGGTCTTAAGCTCATCACCCGCCCGGACCCGGGACAAACGGAGATCCGACGCCGCGGCGAGCGTTTGGCCGATAGCGACAAGGGCGGCCTGCAGACCGGTTGGAGCTTCGCGTCCAGAAACCGGATATGAGATCAAACTCATCTAGAATCTGGGTATTGAGGATCAAACTTGCAGGTCAGCAAGTGTTGCCTCCGCGCCAGCGGGGATGATCCCGTGTTCCGCCAGGCCGCCAGCATCCTCAACGCGTTGCCTCCGCGCCAGCGGGGATGATCCCACCACGGTTGCCCAGCTCAGCCAGGTCGCCGGGTTGCCTCCGCGCCAGCGGGGATGATCCCTGCCGGGACAACTGTGGCGTGGCGATGGAGTAGTTGCCTCCGCGCCAGCGGGGATGATCCTTGGGAGAGCCATTTGCTGGTGCCGTAGTCGAGGTTGCCTCCGCGCCAGCGGGGATGATCCGGTGGCGCTGCATCACACGATCAGCTCATGGGCGTTGCCTCCGCGCCAGCGGGGATGATCCCAACTGACGTGGACAGGGTCCGCCTGCTCATCGGTTGCCTCCGCGCCAGCGGGGATGATCCCACGCCGAAACGCTGGAACGACACCGCGTGGGCGTTGCCTCCGCGCCAGCGGGGATGATCCGTCATCGGCACTGAGGTATCCCCCGCCGGCGAGGTTGCCTCCGCGCCAGCGGGGATGATCCGTGCTCCGCGTTTTCCGACAGGCTCCACCAGCCGTTGCCTCCGCGCCAGCGGGGATGATCCCGAATCATGGCGGTAGCGGCGGCCGCAGTCTTGGTTGCCTCCGCGCCAGCGGGGATGATCCCCGCGCTTTAGCGAAGTCCTCTGCCGTGTAGCTGTTGCCTCCGCGCCAGCGGGGATGATCCCACAACGCCACCTACGGGAAAGCCCGCCTAGCCGTTGCCTCCGCGCCAGCGGGGATGATCCGGCTGGCAGTCATGACCCAGCGAGCCGAAGCACGTTGCCTCCGCGCCAGCGGGGATGATCCCTCGGCCGCTCCAGCCTCGAAGCCGGCCAGGCCGTTGCCTCCGCGCCAGCGGGGATGATCCCGATGATTCCCTGCGTCCGCCGGCGGAGCTGGAGTTGCCTCCGCGCCAGCGGGGATGATCCCGGGTATCGTGTCCATAGGCCACGGTTACCGCGGTTGCCTCCGCGCCAGCGGGGATGATCCCCCGCGCCTGGTGCAGTCGTCGGCCCTGAAGGAGTTGCCTCCGCGCCAGCGGGGATGATCCGAGGCCCCTTCACCGGGGCCTTTTTCACGCCCCGTTGCCTCCGCGCCAGCGGGGATGATCCGTTGATCAGCGAGGTTCTGTAGTTTGCTGATTGGTTGCCTCCGCGCCAGCGGGGATGATCCCACTTGGTAACGTAAAGCCTGACACAAGACAGAGTTGCCTCCGCGCCAGCGGGGATGATCCGTACGGGCATGGCGCACGGTCGGCTACGAATCCGTTGCCTCCGCGCCAGCGGGGATGATCCGGACAAAGACGGCAATATCGTCTATAAGCGAGAGTTGCCTCCGCGCCAGCGGGGATGATCCCGGATCATCAGGCTTCGGGTGCATGTAGACGGCGTTGCCTCCGCGCCAGCGGGGATGATCCTTCTCTCAGCTTTGTGATCATTGCTCGCTCTTAGTTGCCTCCGCGCCAGCGGGGATGATCCCTGCCACGCAGTTTGCTGAGTGGAAATCCGTGTGTTGCCTCCGCGCCAGCGGGGATGATCCGGTTGACTTGTCCCTGATATCCAAGCCCGCGATGTTGCCTCCGCGCCAGCGGGGATGATCCTCCGGTTCGCTGAGATCGGTAACCATCACCGACGTTGCCTCCGCGCCAGCGGGGATGATCCGTCTGCGAAGGCTTCGGATGCTGCTGCGAAGAAGTTGCCTCCGCGCCAGCGGGGATGATCCGTCGCGGCCAAACCGTCTGGCGTCGGTGTCGTTGTTGCCTCCGCGCCAGCGGGGATGATCCCATGGCAGCAAATGCGGCATCCTTCGGGTTCATGTTGCCTCCGCGCCAGCGGGGATGATCCGATGAGGGGTGCAGTATGGCTATTGAGTACGGGGTTGCCTCCGCGCCAGCGGGGATGATCCCCACTGAAAGCAGATCGCGACACCGGCACTGCTGTTGCCTCCGCGCCAGCGGGGATGATCCCGGAGACGGTTCTGGGCCTGGGCGTGTGCCTACGTTGCCTCCGCGCCAGCGGGGATGATCCCAACCTCAACCGGGTGCTGGGCATCTTCGGCAAGTTGCCTCCGCGCCAGCGGGGATGATCCGGATTCAGTAAGGGCTAATCGACCATCCCGCCTGTTGCCTCCGCGCCAGCGGGGATGATCCGTCCCGCACCGTGGTACGGCGGGCGAACTTGTCGTTGCCTCCGCGCCAGCGGGGATGATCCGTGATAGTCGGCCTCCGGGTCCACCCCAGCGCGGTTGCCTCCGCGCCAGCGGGGATGATCCGGCTGCGAACACTGCGTCCACGTGCCCATCGGAGTTGCCTCCGCGCCAGCGGGGATGATCCCGTCGGGAACTACACGGGTAACCTCGCCCTACCGTTGCCTCCGCGCCAGCGGGGATGATCCGCTGACGACCCCACAACGAGTCAATATCCTACGGTTGCCTCCGCGCCAGCGGGGATGATCCGCCGCAGGAGGCCGCCGCGGCGATCCTGTTCGGGTTGCCTCCGCGCCAGCGGGGATGATCCCAGGTTGTGGTGAGCCATGCTCAACGCCTCCGCGTTGCCTCCGCGCCAGCGGGGATGATCCGGCGTCCAAGGATATGACGGACGGCTTCACTCAGGTTGCCTCCGCGCCAGCGGGGATGATCCCGTGTTCTTGACGTTGGCGGCGGCGCCGCTGAAGTTGCCTCCGCGCCAGCGGGGATGATCCCCGCATCCCGCCCAGGTTCGCTTGCAACTGGACGTTGCCTCCGCGCCAGCGGGGATGATCCTGACCTCGATATAACCACACCGGCCATCTTCCCGTTGCCTCCGCGCCAGCGGGGATGATCCTTTCAGCGTGCACCGGCCGCGGCCGGCTCCAAGGTTGCCTCCGCGCCAGCGGGGATGATCCCGACAGCCCAGTAGCTCCATTGCGACGGCCGCAGTTGCCTCCGCGCCAGCGGGGATGATCCCCCCGAGGTGACGACCGCGGTCAACGGGCACGGGTTGCCTCCGCGCCAGCGGGGATGATCCCGCGATGACCTGCGGCTTGTCGACCTCGGTCAGGTTGCCTCCGCGCCAGCGGGGATGATCCTACGGCAAGGGCGAGCCGATGGGCCGGCCCTGGGTTGCCTCCGCGCCAGCGGGGATGATCCGCTCGCCACCGGGCTGAGGAAGATCGCACCCAGGTTGCCTCCGCGCCAGCGGGGATGATCCCACTCGGGATGGTGAGTGGATTTTCAGGGCCGAGTTGCCTCCGCGCCAGCGGGGATGATCCCCGGCGGGCAATCTCAGCTAGCAGCTCGGCGTCGTTGCCTCCGCGCCAGCGGGGATGATCCCAGCCTGACGTTTATCGGGACTGCAGTGGTCGGGTTGCCTCCGCGCCAGCGGGGATGATCCCTGTGGCGCCGGGAGGGCGACCGTGCGGGCCGGGTTGCCTCCGCGCCAGCGGGGATGATCCGTCTCTGCCGTGGGCGTTCGCCAACCCTGACCGGGTTGCCTCCGCGCCAGCGGGGATGATCCCCTCTTGCCCCTCGGTTTCTTCGATACCTTCGGGTTGCCTCCGCGCCAGCGGGGATGATCCCGCCACCAACCCGCGCATCGACCGGGTCGTCCTGTTGCCTCCGCGCCAGCGGGGATGATCCCACTAGCCCAGGCAACGGCGGCTCCCAGCGAGAGTTGCCTCCGCGCCAGCGGGGATGATCCCTGCCCGATCTGCGTATTGAACAGGTTGAGCGCGTTGCCTCCGCGCCAGCGGGGATGATCCTGCCTACATTCAACGAGTGCTTGCGCAAGCTGTGTTGCCTCCGCGCCAGCGGGGATGATCCCTGTAACGCTGTCGGCTGGTGGATCGATCCGGAGTTGCCTCCGCGCCAGCGGGGATGATCCGGTGTCAAGCACGGCATATCTTTCCCATGGGAAGTTGCCTCCGCGCCAGCGGGGATGATCCGAACATTACGGCGTTGTATGACCCGACGCTAGGGTTGCCTCCGCGCCAGCGGGGATGATCCCGTTTCGTGGCAGGACGGGCAGTGCTGGGCACTGTTGCCTCCGCGCCAGCGGGGATGATCCGCTCCTCAAGCGCAACGAGGTGGAGGGCGTGGAGTTGCCTCCGCGCCAGCGGGGATGATCCTCGATGATCTGGCCGGCGGTGATGTCGGGCCACGTTGCCTCCGCGCCAGCGGGGATGATCCGCAGACGACGCCGGAACTGACGACGGCATATCGGTTGCCTCCGCGCCAGCGGGGATGATCCCCACGGATAAGTAATTCCCGACACAAAACATAGGTTGCCTCCGCGCCAGCGGGGATGATCCCGTCGGATTCAAGGGCAATATCGGGAAGGTTCGGTTGCCTCCGCGCCAGCGGGGATGATCCCAGGTTGTGATGAGCCCGACCCAACGCAGCCCGGTTGCCTCCGCGCCAGCGGGGATGATCCGCGGCCGACGGCGGCCCACATGTTGGAGAACGCGTTGCCTCCGCGCCAGCGGGGATGATCCGCCTTGGCCGAGGTAGTCGCCGATGGATTGGAAGTTGCCTCCGCGCCAGCGGGGATGATCCCATCGTCAACGTCAACGTCGCCACCATCAAAGAGTTGCCTCCGCGCCAGCGGGGATGATCCCTGGACCGGTCCCAGCTCCTGCCATGCATCAGCGTTGCCTCCGCGCCAGCGGGGATGATCCCGCGCGGTTGTTCCAGCCGCCGTGGGCGAGAGTGTTGCCTCCGCGCCAGCGGGGATGATCCCGCCCTGAAAAACCTCCTGCAGGCCGGCCTCCTGTTGCCTCCGCGCCAGCGGGGATGATCCGACGTATCTACATGCCCTGCGTCCTCGTCGTCCGTTGCCTCCGCGCCAGCGGGGATGATCCCGCACTGTCGGGTCGCAATACAGGTGGAGTCGTGTTGCCTCCGCGCCAGCGGGGATGATCCGTAAAAGCAGGTGATGTTATTCACTTCACCGCAGTTGCCTCCGCGCCAGCGGGGATGATCCGGCTGCAGGATTGAACGGAGAACATCAGTGAGCGTTGCCTCCGCGCCAGCGGGGATGATCCGGCGTCTCTCGACAGACCCGCAACCAGACACATGTTGCCTCCGCGCCAGCGGGGATGATCCCGGCCAACCATCGGCGATCAGCAGCTCGACAGCGTTGCCTCCGCGCCAGCGGGGATGATCCGTCGAACTCGGCCTGCATCTGAGCGGCACGCTTGTTGCCTCCGCGCCAGCGGGGATGATCCCCTGGTTGAGACACCGGGCCGTGGAATTCGAGGGTTGCCTCCGCGCCAGCGGGGATGATCCCTGATGGAACGCGCCAAGGCGTAACCACCCGCCGTTGCCTCCGCGCCAGCGGGGATGATCCCAGGACCGGGCCACCAATACGCTGCCGCTCAGGGTTGCCTCCGCGCCAGCGGGGATGATCCCGGCCCTAGACGGGCCTAGAAATTGTTGAGTGGGTTGCCTCCGCGCCAGCGGGGATGATCCCGCCCGTCGTGGGGTCGTAGGGGCAGACGATGGGTTGCCTCCGCGCCAGCGGGGATGATCCCACCTGCCGTGTATGTCTTTCCAGACTGGAGGCGTTGCCTCCGCGCCAGCGGGGATGATCCGGCCCCACGGACTGGAGCGCATACTTCCAAACCGTTGCCTCCGCGCCAGCGGGGATGATCCCCGCTCCCGTCCCGCCCGGAAACACCCTGGACAGTTGCCTCCGCGCCAGCGGGGATGATCCCGGACGAGTACGGCGCAATCACCTGCGGCTGCGGTTGCCTCCGCGCCAGCGGGGATGATCCTTTCCGGGTGTCTTTCACCGAGGGCGTGCCGGAGTTGCCTCCGCGCCAGCGGGGATGATCCGACGGAGCCGCGCCTGACGCCTGAGGCGATCAAGTTGCCTCCGCGCCAGCGGGGATGATCCGATCGCTGCGCAGTGGGATGAGCGATCCGAGCGGTTGCCTCCGCGCCAGCGGGGATGATCCCCCGGAGATGACGGCTTTCGCATCGCCGGTGCGGTTGCCTCCGCGCCAGCGGGGATGATCCCATGATCTTGGCGGCTTCCTCGTAGGACCACGAGTTGCCTCCGCGCCAGCGGGGATGATCCGGCGTCTCCGAGGGCTCGCGCCAGCTTGTCGAGGTTGCCTCCGCGCCAGCGGGGATGATCCGACCTCCGGAGTTAAGAGCCTGCAGGAGGTGGAGTTGCCTCCGCGCCAGCGGGGATGATCCACGCGGACCCCTGCAAGCCCGGCTGGAAGCCCGCGTTGCCTCCGCGCCAGCGGGGATGATCCGAACGTCAAGGCTGCCGTCGAATCCCTCGACTCGTTGCCTCCGCGCCAGCGGGGATGATCCCGAATCGTCCTCGAAAAGGTGGACCTGACCGCGGTTGCCTCCGCGCCAGCGGGGATGATCCGTAGAAAGGAAACCGTCCCACATGAGAATCACTGTTGCCTCCGCGCCAGCGGGGATGATCCGGCAGCCGCCAAGGGCCGCGTGCAGGACGTTGAGTTGCCTCCGCGCCAGCGGGGATGATCCTGTGCCCAACGGCCTGCTCAACTACGGCAGTGAGTTGCCTCCGCGCCAGCGGGGATGATCCGGAGGCTTTCGTCTCGCCCTGCATCCCAGTCTGGTTGCCTCCGCGCCAGCGGGGATGATCCCGGCGACAACCGGACCACCTTCCCGTCCGTAAAGTTGCCTCCGCGCCAGCGGGGATGATCCGCGCCACTTCGCGATTGCCTCGCACGAGGGCAAGTTGCCTCCGCGCCAGCGGGGATGATCCCGGCGGGGAAGATGGCCGGTGTGGTTATATCGAGTTGCCTCCGCGCCAGCGGGGATGATCCGGCCCGCGTGGGCGACCGGGAATACCTGGCCGCGTTGCCTCCGCGCCAGCGGGGATGATCCCAGCAGCCAAGCTCTCCTTCTCCTTGACGGTGGGTTGCCTCCGCGCCAGCGGGGATGATCCTAGGGTCACCCTTGCCGTTCGTGCGATCCTCACGTTGCCTCCGCGCCAGCGGGGATGATCCGCCGATGGAGCTGCCATGGAATCTTCAAGAATAGTTGCCTCCGCGCCAGCGGGGATGATCCGCCGATGGAGCTGCCATGGAATCTTCAAGAATAGTTGCCTCCGCGCCAGCGGGGATGATCCCCGTCCACCTGCCGACGTAATAGCCTGCAGGCCGTTGCCTCCGCGCCAGCGGGGATGATCCCCGCCTCGTGGGCGAGAGTGGATGACATGGCGAGTTGCCTCCGCGCCAGCGGGGATGATCCCATTAACCCCGAGGGGTTCCGCGATTACGGCGCGTTGCCTCCGCGCCAGCGGGGATGATCCCTGTCCGGCAGGGATTCCTAGGGCGAGTCGAAGGTTGCCTCCGCGCCAGCGGGGATGATCCTACAACGATGCTTTCTATGGCGGCAAATACCCGAGTTGCCTCCGCGCCAGCGGGGATGATCCGGTGGGGTGGCATCACGGCAGCCAGTCCGATCCGTTGCCTCCGCGCCAGCGGGGATGATCCGGCTTTGATCGGCAGAGGATACGACCCCACGCAGTTGCCTCCGCGCCAGCGGGGATGATCCCGCGCCCGCGGCCTTCTGCCCCAGCGGAGCCATGTTGCCTCCGCGCCAGCGGGGATGATCCCCAGCTCGACTACGCCGCCAGCATCGCCCAATACGTTGCCTCCGCGCCAGCGGGGATGATCCCAAGTCCACGGGCGGCACGTCGTCCGCTACGGGGTTGCCTCCGCGCCAGCGGGGATGATCCCTGGATGCGAGAAACCAGCGGCAGAGCCAGCAAGTTGCCTCCGCGCCAGCGGGGATGATCCCGCCCTACCGAAAGAAGCACGCCAGTGACTGACGTTGCCTCCGCGCCAGCGGGGATGATCCCACTTTGCGGACGGGCGAGGTGAAGAACAGCTGGTTGCCTCCGCGCCAGCGGGGATGATCCCCCGTACGTGACGCCTCCGGAGATCGCAACTAAGTTGCCTCCGCGCCAGCGGGGATGATCCTGCCGATCCCGGTCGTCACCTTTGTCAAGAGGCGTTGCCTCCGCGCCAGCGGGGATGATCCCTCCACGTCGTACAGGCCGACCATGAGCCACACGTTGCCTCCGCGCCAGCGGGGATGATCCGACGCCTACCAGGCCGGAATCACCGCCACCCGGGTTGCCTCCGCGCCAGCGGGGATGATCCCTGCACGGACATTGTGATCAACAGCGTCCGGTGGTTGCCTCCGCGCCAGCGGGGATGATCCACGTGTAAATGTCCCGGCCCGGCGTATGACCCGGGTTGCCTCCGCGCCAGCGGGGATGATCCTGTCTATCGCCAAAAACCCCAGACTGCGCCACGGTTGCCTCCGCGCCAGCGGGGATGATCCGGCTGCCGGCGCCGATACTCGGCAGATTACCAAGTTGCCTCCGCGCCAGCGGGGATGATCCCGCCACCGGCCACCGCGGACAGGCCGATCTCTGGTTGCCTCCGCGCCAGCGGGGATGATCCCTTGTTGACCGCCCAGTTGATACCACCGACTGCGTTGCCTCCGCGCCAGCGGGGATGATCCTTCTGATCCGTTCGTGCGAGCTACCGACCCGCGGTTGCCTCCGCGCCAGCGGGGATGATCCCACGGCAGCGTCCAAGCCGATCACGGGAGACGAGTTGCCTCCGCGCCAGCGGGGATGATCCGGCTTTGATCGGCAGAGGATACGACCCCACGCAGTTGCCTCCGCGCCAGCGGGGATGATCCCGGCGTCACCGGAGTCTCCAATCGCGTCCAGCAGTTGCCTCCGCGCCAGCGGGGATGATCCGAACTCGTTGACCGGGTTGATTTCATTGCAGGGGTTGCCTCCGCGCCAGCGGGGATGATCCGCCTCGGCCCTGGATGTGTGGCAGCGGCGGATCGTTGCCTCCGCGCCAGCGGGGATGATCCGGCCGCGCTTATATTCCGGCATAAGGTCAAGTAGTTGCCTCCGCGCCAGCGGGGATGATCCAGCTCCACGACCGGTGGCGCATGATCTGCGCCGCGTTGCCTCCGCGCCAGCGGGGATGATCCGTTCGGCAGCGAACGCTGCTGCTGCATCGACCAGTTGCCTCCGCGCCAGCGGGGATGATCCGTCTCCTTTCCATACCTTGGTCTCTTCTGAACCGTTGCCTCCGCGCCAGCGGGGATGATCCCAAGCCAGACGTGATAGGCATCAAGAGCAATCGGTTGCCTCCGCGCCAGCGGGGATGATCCCGGCGGTTGGGTATCGTCGCCCTGGAATCCCTGGTTGCCTCCGCGCCAGCGGGGATGATCCTACATCTGTATTCGGACGCCTTACCTCGACGCTGTTGCCTCCGCGCCAGCGGGGATGATCCGCGGGAAATGGCCCGCCCCGCGCTCGATTCCGTGTTGCCTCCGCGCCAGCGGGGATGATCCGCCAACCCTAACCGTCTTGGAGTCTGCACTATGGTTGCCTCCGCGCCAGCGGGGATGATCCCTGCGCTTCGGACACCAGGACGGAACCGGTGGGGTTGCCTCCGCGCCAGCGGGGATGATCCCACTTGCTCGTTGGCGACCTGTGATGTGGCCCCGTTGCCTCCGCGCCAGCGGGGATGATCCTACCGCGGCGACCTTCCATGCTGGGGCCGTGTAGTTGCCTCCGCGCCAGCGGGGGTGATCCGCATCTCAAACGCGAGTCGGACGAGCGGGACAGGTTGCCTCCGCGCCAGCGGGGATGATCCGTGAACGTGCTACGCGGCGAGAGCCCATTCGCGGTTGCCTCCGCGCCAGCGGGGATGATCCCGGTGTCATGGGCATCTGGATGGGCTAACTACGGTTGCCTCCGCGCCAGCGGGGATGATCCCGCCGGCGTAGCGTCACCCCGCGAGACGCGGGAGTTGCCTCCGCGCCAGCGGGGATGATCCGCATGACGGACTACTCAAGAGCCCGAACCTGGCGTTGCCTCCGCGCCAGCGGGGATGATCCTCGTCGCACCGTTGCCCTGCGTGCTGCCGGCGTGGTTGCCTCCGCGCCAGCGGGGATGATCCCTGGCGAAGCGCTACCAGGCGAACCAGGCGGCGGTTGCCTCCGCGCCAGCGGGGATGATCCCCATTTAGTCGCACCCGTAGCGCGCTGGCATATGTTGCCTCCGCGCCAGCGGGGATGATCCTGGTTGACGTGTTCGAGCAGGGCAGCGGATAGCGTTGCCTCCGCGCCAGCGGGGATGATCCTCTCATGCACGCGAAGCCCAGCGAACGCGGCTAGTTGCCTCCGCGCCAGCGGGGATGATCCGCGCCGACGGATCCTCGACACACTCGCCAACCAGTTGCCTCCGCGCCAGCGGGGATGATCCTGGCGCCCACGGCCGCCGACGTGCCAGTGGGCTGTTGCCTCCGCGCCAGCGGGGATGATCCTACGCAGCCCGGCCAGCGTCTAGGCGGCACCCAGTTGCCTCCGCGCCAGCTGGGATGATCCGGGGTTCTCGAATCGACGCCTCGCTAAATATGCGTTGCCTCCGCGCCAGCGGGGATGATCCTCTGCAATCCCGTCCGCCAGCTCGGCGTGGAGAGTTGCCTCCGCGCCAGCGGGGATGATCCGTCATGTGGGCAGATATCCAGTACCGGTCCGAGGTTGCCTCCGCGCCAGCGGGGATGATCCTGGAGAGCTATGGCCACCACGGCCCGGCAACGGGTTGCCTCCGCGCCAGCGGGGATGATCCCACGATACCCGCCGGATACCGGCCCCCCCGCCGAGTTGCCTCCGCGCCAGCGGGGATGATCCGCTCGCACCGATGATGAAGCCCATCGGAGACGCGTTGCCTCCGCGCCAGCGGGGATGATCCCCGCCGCATGGTCGTCGACGGATTCGACCTCTAGTTGCCTCCGCGCCAGCGGGGATGATCCCCGCCGCATGGTCGTCGACGGATTCGACCTCTAGTTGCCTCCGCGCCAGCGGGGATGATCCCGCTGTGATAACACGGGCTTTTCCTATCCTTCGGTTGCCTCCGCGCCAGCGGGGATGATCCGTCCCGCACATCGCGGGGCGGTAGACGTGTAGCGTTGCCTCCGCGCCAGCGGGGATGATCCGCTCGCGGGCTTGCGCCCGTAGTCCATGGGCTTGTTGCCTCCGCGCCAGCGGGGATGATCCGCTCGCGGGCTTGCGCCCGTAGTCCATGGGCTTGTTGCCTCCGCGCCAGCGGGGATGATCCCGTCTGAGCCATGCGGATCAGGACAAAGATTAAGTTGCCTCCGCGCCAGCGGGGATGATCCGACGTCCTTCGACACCTTGAGGCCGTCGAGGGTGTTGCCTCCGCGCCAGCGGGGATGATCCGGGCAGAGCTCGCAAGTACGAACGGCAAGCAGTGTTGCCTCCGCGCCAGCGGGGATGATCCCGTCCTCCGCCCGGCGCTGAACGCCGTCGGCACGTTGCCTCCGCGCCAGCGGGGATGATCCCACCTCTCCGGGGTCCGTGGGACGCGGTGGCGTGTTGCCTCCGCGCCAGCGGGGATGATCCCGATTCGATGTTGGCGCCCAGGCCGAGGTTCGGGTTGCCTCCGCGCCAGCGGGGATGATCCTGGACGCGGCGGGTGAGGTCGCGTGGGGTGGTGGTTGCCTCCGCGCCAGCGGGGATGATCCGGGCGTGTGCGGCGGCCGCCATCCGGGCTAGGCGTTGCCTCCGCGCCAGCGGGGATGATCCCTCCCAACTGGCAGGTTTAGCGTCGCCCCGGTCGTTGCCTCCGCGCCAGCGGGGATGATCCTAGCCGTCCGCGCCCTCCTCGAACGTCTCGACGGTTGCCTCCGCGCCAGCGGGGATGATCCGCCCACCGGGATCACCATTCACTACTGGGGCGAGTTGCCTCCGCGCCAGCGGGGATGATTCGCGGCTGGCCGCTAGACGGAAGGCGGCTGGCTAGTTGCCTCCGCGCCAGCGGGGATGATCCCGACCTGGGCCATGGACTGCATCGGGGTCAGGCGTTGCCTCCGCGCCAGCGGGGATGATCCGTGGGACAACGGCGGCAGCGCGGTCTCGATGATGTTGCCTCCGCGCCAGCGGGGATGATCCGGGCATGGGCTCGTTCATCCCGAACGTCTATGAGTTGCCTCCGCGCCAGCGGGGATGATCCTGCTTCCACGCGATCCGGGAGAGCGACTTCATGGTTGCCTCCGCGCCAGCGGGGATGATCCCAGGCCGGCGTTATAGGCCTGCTCGTAGGTCCAGTTGCCTCCGCGCCAGCGGGGATGATCCTGGATCTTGAGACTCTTCCGGATCGCCGCGGTCGTTGCCTCCGCGCCAGCGGGGATAATCCATAATCAAAGGTATGGATACAAGCGCAACACGCAAGGCGGGTCAACGGGCACAGCGCAGGCAGGAACGCACCGAAGCCACACAAGCGCCAGGACGAGGCAAAGTGCCAAAACAGGCACGGGCCAAACGCTCCCGGGAAATGTGGTCCGGGCGCGTCATAACGACACTCGGACTCGTCGGCATCGCGTTGACGATCATCGGAGTGTCAACGTCGGGCGAACCCAGCATCGGAATGATGTTGTTCTCGATCGGGTTGATCGTCAGCGGAATCATCATCCGAAAGCTAGAACAAATCCTCAGCGAACTTCGTAGGTCTGCCCGTACTTATGACTGAACTTCAGGTAGGTCAACGTTCCATTGGGATCGTCGTTGTCTGATTCCTCTTCGTTGCCCCGGTCGATTTTGTCTGCCCCGCTCCAGCGGGGATGATCCATGGGTAATGATCTCAGCGACTTTGCTGGCCGCGCCGCCTCCGCGCCAGCGGGGATACCCACCCACCAAAAACCTCGGCCACGGGAACTCCCGCGGCCGAGGCTCTCTCAAGCGTCACCCCACAACCAACCCCATCACCCCAGCGACTCGAGCTCCTGGACGATGGCCTTATCGAAGACCGCCAGGTCGTCGGGGCTCCGCGAGGTGATGAGGTTGCCGTCGCGCACCAGCTCCTGGTCCACCCAGTTGGCCCCGGCGTTGAGCAGGTCCTGCTTGATCGAGTGGTAGCTGGTCAGCGTCCGGCCCTGCGCCAGCTTAGCCTCGGCCAGCATCCACGGCGCGTGGCAGATCGCGGCCACCGGCTTTCCGGCCTCAAAGAACGCCTTGACGAACTCCACCGCCGGTGCCGAGGTCCGCAAATTGTCCACATTGAGCGTGCCGCCCGGCATGACCAGCATGTCGTAGTCCTCCGCTTTCGCGGCGATCACGGGCACGTCGACCTCGAAGTCCTCACCCTTGTGCCAATCACTGTTCAGCGCGGTCAGCGGCCCGTCGTCCCAGGGCGACACGATAACCGCCTGGGCTCCGGCCCCGCGCACGGCACTGAGCGGTCCGGTCAGTTCGACCTCTTCAACCCCGCGGGTCAGCAGGAAGGCCACCTTCTTATCGGCGATTGCCATGACGAACTCCTTTCACGCGGTTTCGTATGTCCCACCATGGAACACCCATCGCACCACAGACGCAAGGTCCCCGAATTCTCTATTCCCCACCCACATCGTGACACCGGACACACCCGTGTCACACCCTGCCTATAGGCTCTGACCATGAGTTTCTTCCACGCACTGGCCTCGCCCGCCAACGCCCAGTTCACGCCACCCGCCACCCACACCACACGCCCCAGCCTGCAGGGCTCCTTCGGTATGGCCGCCTCCACCCACTGGCTGGCCACCGCCATCGCCCAGTCCGTGCTGGAACGCGGGGGCAACGCCTTCGACGCCGCTGCCGCAGGCGCCTTCGTCCTGCACGTGGTCGAACCGCACCTCAACGGCCCAGCAGGGGACATGACCGGTGTCCTCACCACCGCACCCACCGCCGCGGAACCGCACCCTGCACCCCAGATCATGATGGGCCAGGGCGATGCACCGGCCGGCGCCTCGGTCGAGGCGTACAAGGCACTCGGCCTGGACTTCGTGCCCGGCGCGGGCGCACTGGCCGCGGCCATCCCCACCTCGGTCGACATGTGGCTGAACCTGCTGATCACCCACGGCAGCTGGGAGCTGCCCGACATCCTGGCCTACGCGATCCACTACGCCGAACACGGACATGCGATCCTCGCCTCGGCCACCGCCACCATCGCCAGGGTCAAGGACCTGTTCACCGAACACTGGCCGTCCTCGGCGGACCTGTGGCTGACTTCCGACGGCCAGGTCCCCGCGCCCGGCACCACCGTGCGCAATCCCGAATACGCGCAGGTGCTGCGCGAACTGGCCGCGGCCTCGGCGCCCGATTCCGCCGGGGCCGAGGCCACCTCCCGTGCCGCTCGCATCCAGGCCGCCCGCGACCTGTGGCACACCGGCCGGGTCGCACAGACGATCGCCGAGTTCGTCAAGACCCCGCACCGCCACGCCGACGGCGGCGACTACGCCGGCGTCATCACCGCCGCTGACCTGGCACGCGAATGCTCCACCTTCGAGGCCCCGGCCAGCGTCGAGTTCCGCGGCTACACGGTCTCCAAGATCGGCGCCTGGGGCCAGGGCCCCATCCTCTTGCAGGCTCTGAAGATCCTCGACGGATTCCCCGACGACCACCTCGACCCGTCGAGCGAACTGGGCGCGCACACGATCCTGGAAACCCTCAAACTGGTCCTGGCCGACCGCGACGTCTACTACGGCGATGCGGACACGGACGCCACCGGCCGGGTGCTGGAGTACCTGCTCTCCGACGAGTACACGGCCGAACGCCGCGCGCTCATCACCGATACCGCCAGTGCCGAGTTCCGCCCTGGCACCCTGCCCGCGGAGCTCCTGTCCCTGCTGCCCGGCGGCAGTGCCTTCGCGCCGCCCCTGATCACCGCGGACGAGTGGGCACAGTACGCCGCCGCCCATGCTCCGGGTGCTGGCCAGGGTTCGGGCGAACCGACCATGCAGACGAACGACCCCGCAGTGCAGACCGCCGCCGACGGCACGCACCGCGGCGACACCTGCCATATCGATGTGGTGGACCGTTGGGGCAATGCGATTTCGGCGACGCCATCGGGCGGCTGGCTGCAGTCCTCCCCCACGGTGCCGGGTCTGGGCTTCTGTCTGGGCACCCGCCTGCAGATGACCTGGCTGGACGAATCAGCGCCCTCAGCTCTGACGCCGGGCAAACGGCCGCGCACCACGCTGAGCCCCACGCTGATCCAGAAGGACGGGCAGACCGTCGCCGTGCTGGGCACTCCGGGTGGGGACCAGCAAGATCAGTGGCAGCTGCTCCTGGTGCTGCGGCTGCTGGTGGGCGAGTACGAACCACAGCAGGCGATCGACGCGCCTGCCTTCCACACGAACGCGATGCCGGCCTCGTTCTATCCGCGGACCTGGGACCCGGCCTCGGCCGTGGTCGAGGACCGGCTGGGCGAAGCGGTCATCGACGGCCTGCGCGCCCGGGGCCACCGGGTCACGTGCGCCGGAGACTGGGCGCTGGGCAGGCTGTCCGCCATCACCCGCGATCCCGCCACCGGTGACCTGCAGGCCGCGGCCAATCCACGTGGTGCTCAGGGCTACGCCGCGGGCCGCTGAGCTGTAAGACGCCTAAACACGCCTTTGGCACGGAAACACGTCTGTATAGTGACGTGTTTCCGTGCCAAAGGCGTGTTTGCGAATGCCAACCGGGCAGCCCTACAGCACCTTGGAGAGGAACTCCTGGGTGCGGGGGTTCTGCGGATTGCCGATCACATCGGCGGGCTTGCCCTGCTCCTGGATCACACCGCCGTCCATGAACAACACCTTGTCCGAAATGCTGCGGGCGAAGCCGATCTCGTGCGTGACGATGAGCATCGTCATGCCGTCGGCCGCCAGTTCCCGGATGACCTCCAGGACATCGCCCACCAATTCCGGGTCCAGCGCGCTGGTCGGCTCGTCGAACAGCATAAGGTCCGGATTCAGCGCCAGTGCCCTGGCTATCGCCACGCGCTGCTGCTGCCCGCCGGACAGCTGTTCGGGATAGGCCTCGGCCTTGTCGGCCAGACCCACCCGCTCCAACAGGGCCAGCGCCTGCTCGCGGAGTTCACGCGGTTTGCGCTTCTGCGTCAGCCGCGGGGAGAGCTCCACGTTCTTCAACACCGTCAGGTGCGGGAACAGGTTGAAGCGCTGGAACACCATGCCGATCGGCCGCCGTTGCTGGGCGATCTCCGAATCGGTCAGCTCCGCCAGGGTCCCATCGGCCAACGTCTTGTAGCCCATCCGCTGGCCGTCGACGTAGATCTCGCCGGCCTCCACGTGCTCCAACAGGTTGATCGAGCGCAGCACCGTCGACTTGCCGGAGCCCGAAGGCCCGATCAGGGTGACGACCTCGCCGGGTGCCACCGCAAGGTCGATGCCCTGCAGCACATGGTGCTCGCCGAAGAACTTGTGCACGCCCTTGAGCTCGACCATCTTCTCAGCCCCGCTCATACGGACACGCCCTTTCCGAACTTCTTCTCCAGGAAGTGCTGACCGACCATCAGCACGGAGGTGATGATGATGTACCAGATCGCCGCGACCATGAGCATCGGCACGGGCAGGTACAGGCGGTTGGCCACGGAGTTCGTCACGTACGTCAGTTCGAACGTGAACGGCACGGCCAACACCAGCGAGGTGGACTTGAGCATGCCGATGAGCTCATTGCCCGTCGGCGGGATGATCACGCGCATGGCCTGCGGCAGGATCACATTCCACATGGTGCGGCGCCGCGGCAGGCCCAGCGCGGCCGCGGCCTCGAACTGCCCCTTGGGCAGGGACTGGAAGCCCGCGCGGAAGATCTCCGCCAGGTACGCCGATTCGTTCAGGCCCAGGCCCAGGATCGCGGCCACGGCGGCCGAGTAGAACTTCTGCGTCTCGAAGGACACGAAGGTGGGTCCGCCGAACGGCAGGCCGATCGTGAACGTGGGGTACAGGGTCGCGACCAGGCCCCAGAACAGCAGCTGCGTGTACACGGGTGTGCCGCGGAAGAACCAGATCCACAGGTTCGCCACCCATTTGGCCAACGGGTTCGCCGACTGCCGCATCAGCGCCAGCGCCACCGCCAGGACGATGCCCAGGGCCATCGCGACGACGGTCAGCAGCAGGGTCCAGCCCAGCGCCTTGATGACCATCCGGTCGAACAGGTACTCCCCGACGACGTCCCAGTGGAAGTTCTCATTGGTGCGGAAGCCGTCGACCACGCACACCGCGATGTAGAGGATGACGATCGCGATCACGTACCGCCACGGGTGGCGGACGGGACGCGCATTGATCAGATCCACCCCGTCCTTCTGCCGGGGTGTGCGCCATGAGGCGGGAAATGCCATCGTGTCCCTCCTCAGACGGTCTCTGCGCGGTATCCCGCGAAGCTCAGAGCGGTCAACAGGATGCCCTGCGGCCCCAGATGACTGTCGGTCGGGTCGAAGTACTCATTCGTCGAATGGTTGTTCCCGGCCGCGCCGCCGCCGCCCACGCACAGGGCGGGGATGCCGCGGCTCAGCGGCACGTTCGCATCCGTGGTCGCAGCGGCCCCCAGGTAGGGCTCCAGGCCCACCGCGCCGTAGCCGGCCAGTGCCGCCCGGCCCAGTTCCGCGTCCTCGGGCAGGGTGCCGCCGGGGATGTCGCAGGTCGTGGCGATCTCATAGGTGATCTCCCCGGCCGAGGTGTCCGCCCGGTCGTTCTCCACGGCCACTGCCGCTTCGATCGCCTGGCGCACCCGGGCGACGAGGTCGTCGAGCACGGGCTGTTCATCGCTGCGCATGTCGATCTCCACCGTGCACTGGTAGGCGATCGAGGTCTCCGTGACCCCGCCGCGGATCGCACCCACGTTGACAATGGTCTTCGGAACGGCTGCGACCTCGAGGTCGGCAACGGCCACGGTGGCCCTGCCGGCCGCGTGCACGGCGGAGACCCGGCCGGCATCCCCGTAGGCGTGTCCGCCGGGGCCGGTGAAGGTCACGAGGAAGCTGTGGCAGGCCGGCCCGATCGTCACAATGCGTTCGGGATTCGCGCCGTCGACGGTGATGAAGGCCTCGAAGCGCCCGGCCAGGGTGTCGAGCAGGCCGGTGATCCCGCCCAGGTTGCCCTTTCCCTCCTCCAGCACGTTCGCGCCGATCAGGATGCCCGTCTCCAGGCCGTCCTCCAGGGCGGCCAGGGATTTGGCGGCGCTGAGCACCGCGGCCAGGCCGCGGGCATCATCGCAGATGCCCGCCCCGTGCAGCACGCCGGCCTCATCGGTCGTCACGTGCACATCCGTGTCCTGGTCGAACACGGTGTCCAGGTGGCCGGTCAGCAGCAGCTTGGTGTCCGCCGGACCCAGCCGGCCGATCACATTGTGGGATGCGTCGATTTCGATGTCGTGCACCCCGGCCGCGGCCAACAGGCGGGCGAACTCCTGGGCGCGGGGGCCCTCTGCGAAGGAGGGCGCTGGGATCTCGCTCAACGCGATCTGTTGGGCCAGGGTCTGCGGTTCGCGCTGCGCGATCGCGGTCAGCTCAGTGGCGACCTCGGGCAGTGCTGCCGGATTCGTTTCGGTCATCGGCTCCCCCATCACAGGTCCGTCGCCGGGTTGACTTCGGACTTCTTGATGATGGAGGCCTCCTGGCCCCAGGCTTTCATGACGTCACCGTAGGTGCCGTCCTTGATCAGCGCGTTCATCGTGTCGGCCAACAGCTTGGACCATTCCTTGTCCTTCTTATCCACCGCGATGCCGGTCTGCGCGGTGGCGTAGACATCGTCGATGGTCTCCAGCGCGCCATGCGACTGCGTCGCGGCATAGCCCAGGGTCGAGGTCCCCGACAGCACGCCGTCGACGGTGCCGCCCGACAGGCGGGTCACGGCATCCGTGGTGATCTTGAGCGGGGTGACGTTGAGGGCCTTCTCACCGGCGTCCGTGCACTTCTTGCTCATCTTCTCGGTGTCGTCCTGCTGCGTGGTCCCGATCTGCACGGCGATGTTGTGCCCGCACAGATTGTCGAACTTCAGCCCGTCGGGATTGCCCTTCTTGACCAGCAGGGTCGTGCCTCCCTGGGAGGCGGACACGAAGTCCACGGCCTGCAGGCGCTTCTTGGTGATGTTGAACGACGAATAGCCCAGGTCGTACTTGCTGCCGATGCCCGGCAGGATCGCGTCGAAGCTCGAGGACTGGAAGTCAAGCTTCAGACCCAGCTTGGCCGCGATCGCCTTGGACATGTCGACCTCGTTGCCCACTGCGGTCTGGCCGTCCTTGCCCGCCAGGAACTCCGCCGGCGGGAAGGTCGTATCCGAACCGACGACCAGCGTGCCGCGGTCGGCGATCTTCTTGGGCAGGCGCTTGGCCAGCGCATCGTCCTTGGCGACCTTGTCCAGGGACTCGACCTTCGGAATGTCGGAGTCGCCGGCGCTGGTGTCACCGCTGTCGCCCTCGGAACCACCGCAGGCGGTCAGCAGCAGAGAGCCGGCTGCCACGACGGCTGCCAGGCTCATCGCGTGTCGGCGGTTCGACCGATGATGACGACCGGCGACGCGGTCGGACGGACGGCTGAAACGCTGCGTTGTGAACATGGCACCCCTGAAGAGTTGAATATATGGAGAGGGACACGGGAAATGTTACTCGGACAATGTTTCGGCCCGCGCACTTGTCCACTCCCGCGCCCGCCCAGCGGTCCATCCGACGCTCACCAGTCCACCCGGCATTCACCCGTGGGCAATCCACCGGTGGCGCACGTCCACTAGGCTGGAGGCCATGGGGACTATGGGGATCGAGAACATCGAATGCTGGCTGACCGATATGGACGGGGTCCTGGTCAGCGAACAACAGGCACTGCCGGGTGCGGCCGAACTGCTGGCGCAGTGGCGGGTCAACGACACGCCCTTCCTGGTGCTGACGAACAATTCGATCTACACCGCGCGTGATCTGGCGGCCCGCCTGCACGGCATGGGCCTGGACGTTCCGGAGGAACGGATCTGGACCTCGGCTCTGGCCACCGCGGATTTCTTGGCCAATCAGGCCCCCGGCGGCTCCGCCTTCGTCGTCGGCGAGGTCGGACTGACCACCGCCCTGCACGACGCCGGCTTCATCATGACCGAAGCGGATCCCGACTTCGTAGTCGTCGGGGAGACGCACACCTATTCCTTCGAGGCGATCACCAAGGCGATCCGTCTGATCTCCCGCGGCGCCAGGTTCATCGCCACGAACCCGGATGCCACAGGCCCCTCCCCCGAGGGCATCCTGCCGGCCACCGGCGCGATCACCAGTCTCATCACGAAGGCCACGGGCGCCGAGCCCTATGTGGTGGGCAAGCCCAATCCCATGATGTTCCGCTCGGCCCTGAACAAGATCGGGGCCCATTCGAAGTCCACCGCGATGATCGGCGACCGGATGGACACAGACATCATGGCCGGCATGGAGGCCGGACTGCACACCTTCCTGGTCCTTTCGGGCATCAGCTCCCGCCGCGACGTCGACACTTTCCCCTTCCGTCCCGATCATGTGGTCGGCGGGGTAGACGAACTGGCCCAGGCCCTGGCGGCCGCACCACCGGCTGCGCAGTAGTCCCGATTCGAGGTAGTCCCTACTGCAGGGCCGAGGTGAGCCGGAAGACCGATTCCAGGTAACGCCGCCAGTAGGGCCGGTGGTGCCATTCTGGCCGCATCAGGCGCCGTGACTTCGCCTGGTAGCCGTCGATGATCTCCACGGTCTGCGCGACCAGATCGCCGGCGAAGGCCAGCAGGCTGATCTCATAGTTCAACCCGAACGAGCGCATGTCCATATTCGACGATCCGACAACCGCGATTCGGTCGTCGATCGTGAAGGCCTTTGTGTGCAGCACCGCGGGCTTGGGGAACAGATAGATGTGCACGCCCGCGTCCAACAGCGCCTGATAGTACGAGGACTGGGCGTAATCGACCATGAACTGATCGGCCTTTTCGCTGACGTAGAGTTCCACCCGCACACCGCGGTAGCAGGCGGTGACGATCGCGGCCAGGATCGATTCATCCGGGACGAAGTAGGGGCTGACGATCCTGACATTGTCCAGCGCATTGTTGATCAGCGCGGTGAACGCCCGCAGATTGGGCTCCGTCCGGTAGCCCGGTCCCGAGGGGATCAGCTGCAGGGCGTTGTCCTGCCCGCCCATGGCGGCCTCGGCGCCCTGGGTCGGACGGTACTCGCGGATCCCGATCTCCTCGCCCGATTCGGAGAACCAGTCGGTGGCGAACACGGCTTCGAGTTCCGCGACGATCTCCCCCGACAGCTCGACCAGCACGTCGTTCCAATGCCTGCCGACCCGCACGTTCTTCTGCAGCAGATAGCTCGAATCGATCATATTGAGCGAGCCCATGAAGCCCCGCTGCCCGTCGACCACCAGCAGCTTGCGGTGATTGCGCAGGTCGATCCGCCGCAGATGCCCGCGCCACGGGATGAACGGCAGGGTCAGATGCCATTCGATGCCGGCGGCCGACAGCGAACGGCCCAACTGCTTGAAACCGGGGTACTTGCGCGAACCGATGTGGTCGAACAGCACCTTGACCTCGACCCCGCGGGCCGCCGCCCGCTCCAGCGCTGCGAAGAAGACTTCGGTCGTGGCATCGCGGGCCATGATGTAGATTCCGCAGAAGACGTAGTCGTCTGCCGCGTCGACGGCCGCCGCCATCCGGCGGATATTGCCCTCGTAGTCCCCGGACAGTCCGTGGTTGACTCCCGCGACCATCGGCAGGCTGGTCAACCTGCGCGACATCCCCACGATCGAGGCCAGGGCCGGGTCCGCGCGCATCGCGGCTTCCAGCTGGACCGGATAGTCGGGGACGTCCTCCGTGCCCAGCTTCATGATCGCGTTCGACCGTGCCTGGATCCGCTGCCGGCGCCGGTTGATGTACGGATTGCCGATGAGCAGGAACAATGGGATTCCCACCACGGGCAGGAACAGGATGACCAGCAGCCAGGCGGTCCCCGAACCCGGTTTGCGGTCTTCGGGAACGACGCCGATCGCCACGATCTTGACCACGTATTCCGCTATCAGGGTCGTGATGGTGAAGATCGAGGCGGATTCGAGGCCGGACGGCAGCAGAGCGAAGAGATCCACCCTGCTATCTTCGCATCCGCAGCGGCCATGAATGCGCCCGGCCGCAGGTTCGCATTCCAAGGGGGCGGAAGCGTGCACCCGTGGCAGTCCCGATGCATGGTGATTCCACCACACACAGTATTCCCACGTTATAGTTCACCCGCGGTTCACCTTGTGCTCCCCGTGCGCTTAACCCGCCGGTCGTAGCGTGTCCACGCAGCCGCCGTGCACCGGCCGGCGGGCTGGCCCACTCCCACAGAAGAGGATGCTCATATGCTCACCCCGCACTCGGCCAAACGCATCGCGGCCATCGGAACCACCGTCGGAATCATGTTCGCAGGAACGGCCGTCCCCGCCACTGCCGCCGGACTGGGAACCGCCGCGCCCGGCGACACGCCCTCGCACACGAGCACGGCGACGGACACCGCCACCGCTCCGACGGCCGACGCCACCACTTCGACGAAGGCGCCCACCGCGCCCCCGTCCACAGCCGGGGCCCCGGCCGAGCCCACGGCGAAGGCGGCCAAGGTCGACGAGAACGTCGAACTCATGCGGGAATTCGACGACTACTGGACACCGCTGGTCTACGACGACAGCACCGCCGACACCAAGCGGGAAACCGGCTTCCGTGGCAGCGTAACCGCACACGGTGCCCCGATCCTGGGCGCCAATGACGACCTGTACAAGAAGATCAACACCCGGGCGGCCAAGGACACGGAACAGGCGCACCGCGCGCTGGTCGATGCCGACTACGACTGGAAAGAGACCCTGCCGGACTCGCTCGGACCCGTGCTCGCCGAATACTTCAGCGAGGGCGTCGAAGGCGGCGAACTGGACCGGGCCGCGAAGGCGTTCGACGGAGTTCTGGCCGAGTCGTCGACCGGCGCGGCGAAGCCGTACTTCAACTATCCGCGCCCATTCTTAAGCGACCGTGGCTTCGCGGGGCAGAAGAACGAGAACGACCTGCGTGGGTTGGCCCCCGACCTCGAAACCGCGCGGATCGCCGACTGGACCGACGCCCACGGCAGGAAGCACACCGCCGACTACAACGGCATGGCCGAGGGCATCTCACAGGCGTTCCCATCCGGGCACACCACATTCGCCTATGAGGAGACACTGCTGCTGGCAGTCCTGTTGCCGGAGCTGGGACCCGAGATCGCCACGCGCGGATCGGAAGCCGGCAACAACCGCATCGCGCTCGGCGTGCACTACCCACTCGATGTGATCGGCGGCCGGATCCTGGGCCATGCCCACACCGCGGCGACCCTGGATGCGAAGTACATCGAGAACACGCTGCAGCCGGCCCGCAAACAGCTGGTCGACTACCTGACCGACAGGTGCGAGGCCGACGGCCACGGGGACACTCTGGCCGCGTGCATCACCGCAACCAAGGCCAATGGCACCGGCGGATACGCCAATGCCTTCACCGACGCCGTCGCCACCGTCCCGGTGACCGACCGCAGCAGCGCTCTGCAGGTGTACAGGGAGCGCATGACCTACGGATTCGACCGGGCGACGAGCTATACGGGTGGAACCCGGACCGCGGACGAGGCACCCAGGGTGCCGGCGGGTGCTGCGAACCTCCTGGTCACGACCTTCCCCGAGCTCAACGAGGAACAGCGCACCGCGGTGCTGGCCGCGACCGAGGCCCCGGCCGGCTACCCGCTCGATTCCAGTTCCAGGGGATGGGCCCGGATCGACCTGCCCGCAGCGCAGAGCGCGAAGGTCACGCTCGACGAGGCCGGCACCGTCACGAAGGTCGAGCCCGGCCAGCCGGCGGCCTCGGTGGTGACCGCCGGCCGGCCGAGCGCCTCGACCGAGCCCAGCGATTCGCCCAGTGCGCCCAGTGCGACGACCGCGGCGCCCGCTCCCGGCGGGGACGCAAGCGGGGACGGCGGCTCCGCGGGTGACAACGCCGGCGGTGGCGAGGACACCGGCGCACTGCCCACGACCGGCACCGAACTCGGACTACCGGTGGGCATCGGAGCGGTGCTGGTGATCGGCGGGGCCACGGTACTGCTGACGGTCCGCAGGCGCCGGAACCGGGCCGCCGCGCACCGGTGATACCGGGCAACGCTCATCCAGCGCACCGGTAATACGGGGCGCGGGTAATAGCGTGCGGCGGCCAGGCCCTGCGGCGGGCTACAGGCCCAGCTCCCGGCCGATCAACATCAGCTGCACCTCCGTCGTGCCCTCGCCGATCTCCAGGACCTTCGAGTCCCGGTAGTGGCGGGCGACCGGGGACTCGTTCATGAAGCCGTACCCGCCGTGGACCTGCGTGGCATCGCGCGCATTGTCCATGGCGGCCTCGCCCGCCACCAGCTTCGCAATGGCCGCCTCCGTTTTGAACGGCAGGCCGGCCAGCATCCGCGAGGCCGCCGCATAATAGGCGGCCCGGGCAGTCTGCGTCCGGGCCGCCATCCGCGCGATCTTGAACGACATGCCCTGGTAGTCCCCGATCGGCCGGCCGAAGGCGGTGCGTTCGCGCGCATAGCGCACCGATTCGTCGAGGCAGCCCTGCGCGGCGCCCACTGCGAGCGCGGCCACGGCGATCCTGCCCTCGTCGAGGATCCGCAGGAAGTTCGCGTACCCGCGCCCACGCTGTCCCAGCAGGTTCCCCTCTGGCACGTTGACCCCTGCGAAGGTCAGTGGGTGGGTGTCCGAGGAGTTCCAGCCGACCTTGTCGTAGGCCGGCTCCACGGTGAAGCCGGGGGTGCCGGAGGGCACGATGAGGGTGGAGATCTCCGGGCGCGGGGAGCCGTCGGCTGCGGTGCGGGTGCCGGTGACCGCCGTGACGGTGACGAACTTCGTGATCGAGGTGCCCGAGTTCGTGATGAAGCACTTCGCCCCGTCGATCGTCCACGTGCCGCCGCCGGTGGGTGAACCGGGCGTGCCGTCCTGCCCGCCCGAGCCGGGGGTCAGGACCGCCCGGGTGCGGGTGCCGCCGGCGTCCGAACCGGCCTCGGGCTCGGTCAGTCCGAAGGCCGCCAGGCCGCGCCCGTCGATCACCTGTGGCAACAGTTCGGCGCGCTGTGCGTCCGTGCCGAAGCGGTGGATCGGCATCGCCCCCAATGAGACGCCCGCCTCCAGGGTGATGGCCAGGGACTGGTTGACCCGCGCTAATTCCTCGATCGCCAGGCACAGGGCGAAGTAGTCCCCGCCCATGCCCCCGTACTCCTCCGGGAACGGCAGTCCGAACAGGCCCATATCGCCCATTTTGGCGACCAGTTCGTAGGGGAAGGCGTGTGCCCGGTCCAGTTCGGCGCTGACCGGCGCGACCTCGGCGTCCGCGAAATCGGCGACGGACCTGCGCAGGGACTCGTACTCCTCCGGCAGCATTCCCGGGGTGAAGCTGATGGCCATGACTACTCCTCGCTCTGTGTTTCCGGCACGACCCGTGCCAGTACCTCGTCCAGGGCCACCTGGGCCCCTGGCACCGTCTCGAGTGCCAGCACCCCGTCCACGGGGGCGGTGAGCACGTGTTCCATCTTCATCGCCTCGACCACCAGCAGGGCCTGCCCCGCCGTGACCTGTGCGCCGTCGGCGGCGTGGACGGCGATCACCGAACCCGGCATCGGCGCGGTGAGTTCGGCCCCGACGGTACCCGGATCAAGATTCGCGTCCGCGGTGGGCCGGACGAAGGAATAGACGCCGCGCTCACTCGCCACCCAGATCTGGCGATCGGCGGACCTGGCCCAGATCCGCGCGGTGTGGCGCACCCCGTCGACCGTCATCGACCAGCCGGGGGTGGCCGTCGCAGCGCCGAGGTCCGGGTACGGATAGTCGACCGCCACCGGTTCCCCGGATTCCAGGAGCGGCACCGTGGTGTGCGGCGGGCGGCCCAACCGCCAGCCGGTGGGCCGGTCCCATGCGCCGGCCTTCACCGGAGCGGGCGGGGCGAGTTCCCCGTCCCAGGCGGGATCGGCCCCGGCCCCACCGCCCGTGGACACCACCGCGGCGGCCGCGAACAGGCGGTCGATCGGCCCGGGCGCGTGTTCGAGTTCCGTAGCGGAAAGACCGTCGATGATTTCCGTCGTCAGGTCTCCGGCGCGGACATCGTCCCTGGTCAACAGCTTGCGCAGGAAGTCGATATTGGTCGTGATGCCGGGTATCGCACAGCCGGCGAGCGCGTAGTCCAGCCGAGCCAGGGCGGTGGCGCGGTCGGGGCCGTGGGCGATGACCTTGGCGATCATCGGGTCGTAGGCGGAGACGATCGGCTGGCCCGCACTCAGTCCCGCGTCGACGCGGATGCCGTTGCCCTGGGACTGGGCCGAGGCCCGGGTGAAGGCGGTGGCCGCGGGCAGGCAGACGTCGAGGGCGCGGCCGCCGGTGGGCAGGAAGCCGCGGGCGGGGTCCTCGGCGTAGATGCGCGCCTCGATCGCGTGGCCGTGCAGGTCCACCTGGTCCTGGGTGATGTGCAGGGGTTCGCCTGCGCCGATGAGCAGCATCTGTTCGACCAGGTCCAGGCCGGTGACCTCTTCGGTGACGGGGTGTTCGACCTGGAGGCGGGTGTTCATCTCCATGAAGAAGAACTCTTCGGGCCGATCGGCGCTGAGGATGAATTCGACGGTGCCCGCGCCGCGGTAGCCCACGGCCAGGGCGGTCTGGCGGGCGGCCTCGCCGATTCTGGCGCGGGTGCCGGGGTCGAGCAGGGCCGAGGGTGCTTCTTCGATCACCTTCTGGTGGCGGCGCTGCAGGGAGCATTCGCGTTCGCCCAGGTGGATGACGGTGCCGTGGGAGTCTGCCAGGATCTGCACTTCGATGTGGCGGGGGTGGGCGATGAGGCGTTCAAGGAACAGGGTGTCGTCGCCGAAGCCGGCTGCGGCCTCGCGACGGGCGGCGGCCAGGGCGGGCAGCAGTTCGGCTTCGTGGTGGACGGCGTGCATGCCCTTGCCGCCTCCGCCGGCGGAGGGTTTGATGAGCACGGGCAGGCCGATGTCCATGGCTGCGGCGGCCAGTTGGGCATCGCTCAGCCCGGCCCGGGCCACACCGGGGACCAGGGGGACGCCTCGGGCGGCGACGGCCTGTTTGGCCGCGATCTTGTCCCCCATGGTTTCGATCGCGGTGGAGTCGGGTCCCAGGAACACGATTCCGGCGTCTTCGCAGGCGCGGGCGAAGTCGGCGTTCTCGGACAGGAAGCCGTAGCCGGGGTGGATCGCCTGGGCGCCGGTGGCCCGGGCCGCGGCGATGACCTTGGCGATGTCGAGGTAGGAGTCCTTGGCCGGGGCCGGGCCGAGGCGCACGGCGAGGTCCGCGGCCCGGGTGTGGGCGGCCTCGGCGTCGGCGTCGGAGTAGACGGCGACGGTGCGCACGCCCAGGCGGCGGCAGGTGGTGATGACGCGCAGGGCGATTTCCCCGCGGTTGGCGATGAGCACTGTGTGGAACATGGCGGTCACATCCTGAAGATGCCGTAGCCGGGGGCGTTGCCCGGTCTGGTCAGTGGGGTGTGGCGGCAGGCTTCGAGCGCCAGGGCCAGGACCTGGCGGGTCTGGGCGGGTTCGATGATGCCGTCGTCCCAGAGTCGGGCGGTCGAGTAGTAGGGGTCGCCCTGGTGTTCGTACTGGTCGAGGGTGGGTTGGCGCAGGGCGGCCTCGGCGGCGGGGTCGAGGGTTTCGCCGCGGGCTTCCAGTTGGGCGCGTTTGACGGTGGTGAGCACTCCGGCGGCCTGTTCCCCGCCCATCACGGAGATCCGGGCGTGGGGCCAGATCCACAGGAAGCGGGGGTCGTAGGCGCGCCCGCACATGGCGTAGTTGCCCGCGCCGAAGGATCCGCCGATGATGACGGTGAGTTTGGGGACGCGTGCGCAGGCCACGGCGTTGACCATTTTGGCGCCGTGTTTGGCGATACCGCCGGCTTCGTAGTCGCGGCCGACCATGAAGCCGGTGATGTTCTGCAGGAAGATCAGCGGGGTGTCGCGCTGATCGCACAGTTGGATGAAGTGGGCGCCCTTGAGTGCGGATTCGCCGAACAGCACGCCGTTGTTGGCCACGATTCCCACGGGGTGGCCGTCCAGGTGGGCGAAGCCGGTGACCAGGGTGGTGCCGTATTCGGCTTTGAATTCGTGGAAGCTACTGCCGTCGACCAGGCGGGCGATGACCTCGCGCACGTCGTAGGGGGTTTTCAGGTCGGCGGGGACGACGGCGGTGAGTTCCTCCGGATCGGCCGCCGGGGGCTGCGGGGTGGTGCGCTGCCAGGCGGGGGCGTCCTGGGGCGCCAGGGTGGAGACGATGTCGCGCATGATCTCCAGTGCGTGTCCGTCGTTCGCCGCCAGGTGGTCGGTGACGCCGGAGACGCGCGAGTGCAGGGCGCCGCCGCCCAGGTCCTCGGCAGTGACGTCCTCGCCGGTGGCGGCCTTGACCAGGGGCGGGCCGCCGAGGAAGATCGTGCCCTGGTCGCCCACGATGATGGTCTCGTCGCTCATCGCGGGGACGTAGGCGCCGCCGGCGGTGCACGAGCCCAGGACCGCGGCCAGCTGGGGGACGCCGGCGGCCGACAGGGTGGCTTGGTTGTAGAAGATCCGGCCGAAGTGGTCCCGGTCGGGGAACACTTCGTCCTGGTTGGGCAGGTTCGCTCCGCCTGAGTCGACCAGGTAGATGCACGGCAGCCGGTTGGCCAGGGCCACTTCCTGGGCGCGCAGGTGCTTCTTGACGGTCATCGGGTAGTAGGTCCCGCCCTTGACGGTAGCGTCATTGGCCACGATCACGCAGATCCGCCCGGCGACCCGGCCCAGCCCGGTGATGATGCCGGCGCCCGGTGAGGCGTCTGCGTACATTCCGTTGGCGGCCAGTGGGCTCAGTTCAAGGAAGGGCGCGCCGGGATCCAACAGCCGTTCCACGCGCTCGCGCGGGAGGAGTTTGCCGCGGTCCAGATGGCGCTGCCGCGACCGTTCGCCGCCGCCGCGCGCGGTGGCCTCCAGGCGTGTGCGCAGTGCTTCGATGAGTGTGGTGTGGGCGGCCCGCCTGGCCTTGACGGCCGGATCGTGGGTGTCCACCGATGTCCCCAGGGTCTTCATTGACTCTCCTGTACGAGGGTGTGTCCAGGTATGTGCAGGGGCCCGTGCCTGTCGTGCGGTGGGCTCCTGGTCCCGAGTCTAGGCCAGTTCGTCGGGAGACGACCGATACCGCTGCCAACAGCACACAGGAGACGAGCACATAAAGTTGGATATATGCGTTCATCCAGCGGCCTCCTGCGTCAGATATTCGCGAATCGTATCCGCAGCGCGCTTATTCCACTGGCCGCCTCGCTCATCGTCATGGTGTTGCTGGCCCTGCTCTACATTCCGCTGACCACGTTCCGGGCCGATGCGAAGATCCGCAACGATGCCCGTGACCAGGCGGCCGCCGCGGCCGGGCACACTCAGCAGGCCGGCCGGGATGGCGGGAACGGCACCGGCGGAAAGGACCACGCGGCCGGGCACTACCGGGTCGCGGTGGGCATCGACGATGAACAGCGGGAGCTGTCCACCATGGATGCGAAGCCCCAGTGGAGGAATTTCTCCCAGACCTTCGCGGATAAGCTGAAGGCCCAGCCGGCGGGCAGGACCGAGGTCACCGTCGTCAAGCCGAAGCAGGCCAGGAAGCTGGTGGCCGATGGCAGTGTGGCCGCCGCGCTCGTCTTCCCCAAGGGCTTTACCGACACGATGACGGAGACGATCGACCGAGTCTCTCGACAAGAACGTTATCCGCAGGCCTACACGCACCATATGGACCTGCTGGCCGGGCCGGATGCCCGAGCCGAGGACGGCTTCGACCTGGATGCGTATCGGAAGGACACAATCGCCCCGGCCCTGCGGGAGAGCCAGAAGGAAATCCGCCTGATCGCGCTGAAATGGGATTGTGCCGGCGTCATCGACAAGCCGAACGTCGAATGCAAGGCCGACCGGACGGCCCGCTACAACGCCTTCGAACAGGCCTATGACTTCACGGTGAAGAAGGTCGCAGGGCCGGCGCGTGCGAATACGGGTCCCAGCGCGGACGCCGCTGTCGTGGCCGGCGGGCACAGAGCGGCACCCACAAGCGGCACGACGACATCCGGCACCGAAACGTCCGATACCGTAACGCCCGGTGCGCAGGGACAGGACGGCGAACCGATCACCGTCTCGCCCGAGCAGCACGCCGACTCGCTCACGCTGGCCTTCCGCAGCGCCCTACCGCTGCTGCTCGTGGCCGGTGCGCTGACCGCGGGCTTCGCCTCGGCCTGGCTGGTGCGCCGTAGGGTCCGCCGCACATACGGTGGGTACGAGGCCGCCCCCGACGCCTCCGAGCCCGAACACGAAACCGCCCCCGGTGCTCTCGAAGCGGGGCATGAGTCCGGTCCGGCCACCCGCGAACTGGCAGCAGTCGACGCGCGGGTCGACACACAGGTCGATCCGCGTACCGCGTTCGGCGCCAAACAGCTGCTGAGCCTGGGCACGGTCGGCATCCTCACCCTCGCCCTGCTGGGGGTGTGGGCTCTGCTGGGCTATCTGGGCAATTGGTCCGGGGGCTTCGCGAACACCGGCGGACAACTGCTGGGCGGTTTCACCCCGCTCATCGCCTCACTCCTGTGCGTGATCGTGTGCCTGGTGGTCGCCACGCTCACGGCCTGGTCGGTGCTGGCCATCGACGCGGTGTTCGGGCGAACCATCGGAGGGTTCCTCAGTATCAGCCTGGTCATGTGCGCACTCAGCAGTGCCTTCGGCATCCTGCCGCTGGTGCCCGGCTGGTGGTTCATCGAGCAGATCACCTCCGACCAGTTCCCACGGAACCTCCTGGGATCGTTCCCCCATGGACACTTCGGGTGGCGGACCCTGAGCACCGTAGTGTCCGCGACGACCGGCGGCTTCTCGCTCTCCGCCTACCGCGCGGTGGCGGTGCCGGGTCTGGTCTACGCCTGCGTGGCATTGCTGGTGGTCAACGCGGTGACCAGGGCCTGGCTGGGACACCTGGTGCGTCGGCCCCGCCGCAACCCCCGTCACTGAGCGGGCTGCACATCCCAG
Organism: Brevibacterium sp. 50QC2O2; assembly: GCF_024580675.1. NCBI lineage: Bacteria > Bacillati > Actinomycetota > Actinomycetes > Micrococcales > Brevibacteriaceae > Brevibacterium > Brevibacterium sp. 50QC2O2. The sequence goes on along the minus strand of NZ_JANIJZ010000001.1, from coordinate 247,519 downwards.
CGCGCCGACGCCTGGGATGTGCAGGGATCGCCTCAGCGGACCTCGCGCCGGGTCTCCAAACGTCGGTCCTCGCGGTACGGCACGAACAGCACGCTGGAGCGCGCATCGCGCAACACAGCGGCCGAGGTCCGCCCCAGCTGTACCCGCATGCTCTCGAACAGCCCCATACCGCGCTTTCCGACGGCCAGCCCGGAGGCCTCATCGCCGGCCTCGACCAGCACCTCGGCGGGCGTGCGGCCCGCGGCCGGCACGTATTCGTGCACGATCACGGCGCCGGGGACCTCCGCGCGCAACCAGGCCAGGTCGAATTCGACCTGCGTGGCGACCAGATCGCCGGGTTCGTCCTCGCGGATCACCGTCAGCACCCGCAGCGGCACGCCGAGCACCCGGGCGTAGATCGCGGCATCGATGGTCGCGATCGCGGAGTACACCGAGGTGTCCAAGCCGACGACCACCGGCTTGCGGTCGCGCGGATGGCCGTCGGGAACCTCGGATTCGGCCTTCTGCCCGGGCGTCTGCCGCAGGATCAGCACACTGCACAGAGCATGCCCGGGGATACCGGCCGCCACGGTGCCCAGACGGCCGGGCTCGGCCTCGTCCTTGCCGTGTTCGCCCAACACCAGGAGGGTCGCATCCGCGGCCAGGTCGACCAGCACCTCGGCCGGATCGCCGGTGGTGGCCAGGGTGGTGAAGACCGCTTCAGGGGCGTGTGTGGAGAGTTCGTCGGCCAGCTCCTCGAGCCGGGCGTCGGCCCGCTCCAGCTGGGATTCGTCGACCACCGCGACCAACCGGACTTCGATCCCGGTGGACCTGGCGTCCTTCATTGCCCACCAGGCGGCCTCCCGCGATGCCTGCGATCCGTCGATTCCGACGACGATGAACTTGCCGTTGCCCACGGACAGCCTCCCGGTTACGCCTTTGCACTATGCAGCAGAGCACTACGCAACAGATCCTAACAGGCGCCGGCACGACAGAACCCCGACACCATGGAATCATGGTGCCGGGGTTCGGATTGCCGAGCCGCTTGTGAGAATCGAACTCACGACCTTCTCATTACGAGTGAGACGCTCTGCCGACTGAGCTAAAGCGGCAACGCAGATAACTCTATCGGCTCAGCTGCCTCCAGGTCAAAGCTGCGAATTGAGATGTCGACCACAGGCGAGTCGGGCGCAGCGCGCCGGGGCCATGCCCCACCGACGCAGTGCCCCGTAGACTGGACGAATGGACCTCGAGCTCTTCCTCTCCCAGTTCAAGACCCTGGTCGAATGCGAATCCCCCACCTCGGACCCCGCAGCACTGTCGCGCTCCGCCCATCTGGTGGCACGTGTGGGCGCCTCGCTGCTGGGTGCCGCGCCCCGGGTCCTGACCCCCGGCGACGCCCCACACCTGCTCTGGCGCTTCGGCTCGGGCCCGCGCAGTGTCGTACTGATCGGTCACCACGACACGGTCTGGCCGCTGGGCACACTGGCGCGCATTCCCTTCTCGATTCGCGCCGGTGTGGTCCGAGGCCCCGGTACCGACGATATGAAGGGCGGGGACCTCATCGCCCTGCACGCCCTGGCCGCCGTACGCGCGAACCGCGGGAACCTGGACGGGGTCAGCCTGCTCATCACCGGCGATGAGGAGATCGGCTCGGTGTCCTCGCGCGGCATCATCGAGGCCGAGGCCGCCGGCGCAGAGGCCGCACTCGTGTTCGAAAGCGGCGAAGGCCACCGGGAGGGCGCGGTGAAGACCGGTCGCAAGGGCGTTGCCCTGTACCGGTTGGAGATCACCGGTCGGGCCTCCCACGCCGGTGTCGAACCGGAGAAGGGCATCAACGCCACCACCGAGGTCGCCGCCCAGGTGCTGCGCATCGCCGCCCTGGACCGGCAGACGGCCGACGGCACCTCGGTCACCCCCACCGTCATGACCTCGGGGACGACCACGAACACCATTCCCGCGCAGGCCTCCGTCGCAATCGACTCGCGCGCGCAGACCGCGCACGAACAGGTGCTGGTCGACCGCCTGCTGCACGGGCTGCGCCCGGAGATCCCCGGGGCCGGGCTGGAACTCTACGGCGGGATCAACCGGCCCCCGCTGGAGCGTGCCCTGGCCCTGCCCCTGTTCAAACGCGCCGCAAGGATCGCAGGGGAACTGGGGCATCCGGCCCTGGCCGAGGTCGAGGTGGGCGGCGGCTCCGACGGGAACTTCACCGCGGGCCTGGGCGTGCCGACCCTGGACGGGCTGGGCACGGTGGGCGGCGGTTCGCACGCCGACACCGAACACGCGCTGATCGAGTGGATCCCGCGCCGCGTCGAACTGGTCGCCCACCTGGTCGACCAGCTGCTGGGCTGAGCTCCGCACACCTGCGCGGGGACGGGCGGGTCAGTCCACGCTGAGCCAGGGATTCGACAGGCCGATGAAGGCCGCCTCCATGATCAGCAGCGGAGCGGTGTTCGTCTGCAGTCGGCGGCGCGCCAGGCCGAGCACGTCGATGCGCTTGAGGGTGGACTCGGCGTCCCCGTCCTGGGCAAGTTTGCGAATCCGCTCCTCCGAGCCCAGGTTGATCCAGCCATCGGTGCGCCCCAGCTGGAACAGCAGCACATCGCGGTAGAGCGACAGCAACTCCAGCAGCATCGCATCGAGTTCATCGCTGCGGGCGCGGGCGTCCCTGCGCTTCTGTTCCTCTTCGAGGCGCTTGACCTGGGCGCGCAGGGCCGGAGGCGCCGGTTTACCCTCCTCCACCCCCAGGGTGGTCAACAGCCGGGAGCGTTCCTGTGCGTTGCGCTCCGCGGTCCGCGCTGCCGCGCGTTCCTGAGCCAGGTCGACCATCTTGGCGGCCAGGCGCACGGTCGCGCCCACGGACTTCAACCGCCCGGGGATGCCCAGCACGTGTTCGCGGTCCAGCGCCGCGTCCTGGTCCCTGGCCAGGTACCGGGCCCGGCCGATGTGGTTCTGCGCCGCGGCGGCCGCCCACCGTGCCCGCTCCGGATCGACGCCGTCGCGTGACACCAGCAGATCCGCGATCGCCTGGACCGGGGGAATGCGCAGATTGACATTGCGACAGCGCGATCTGATGGTCGTCAGCACATCCTCGGGACTGGGCGCGCACAGGATCCACACGGTGGCCGGCGGCGGTTCCTCAATGGATTTGAGCAACACGTTCGAGGTGCGCTCCGTCATCCTGTCCGCGTCCTCGATGATCATCACGCGCCAATCGGCGTTGACCGGTGCCGTCTGGGCGGTGCCCACCAGTTCGCGCACCTCGTCGATCGTGATGAGCGCCTTCTGCGTGGACATGACGGTCATCGATTCGTGTGTCCCGGCCAGGGCCCGGCGCGCGGCGGGCGTATCCGCGGCACCCTCGTCCGGGGTGAGCAGGGCCGCTGCGAAGGCGCGCGCAGCATTCGACCGACCGGATCCCGGTGGGCCAGTGATGAGCCAGGCGTGGGTCATCCCCGCGCTACCGGTGGCCGCGGCGTGCGCGGCGTGGGACAGCACGTCGATCGCAGCGGACTGGCCGACGAGTTCACCCCAGACGCTCACTGACGGTCACCGTCTTCGCGCGTGTTCTTGGCCTGCTGCTGGCGCAGCTTCGCCTGGCGCAGTCGTTCCCTGGCCTGCCGTTCGATCTGCGCCTGCGCGCGCAGCCGGCTGGAATCGAAGCGGGGCCGCAGCGCCGTGGTGGGCGCCTCCTCCGGCTCTTCCGGGGCCGGGGCCTCCCCCGCCTGCTGCGCGGGTTCGGGCTCCGCCTCCTCCGGCTCCACATCCACCGGGCCCGCGTCTGCCGGGTCCACATCCACCGGCTCATCGGCCCCGTCCGGTTCCCCGGATTCGGACCCCGCCGCGCGCTCTCCCCGTTCCATAATGCGGTCAGTGGCCACCTGCGAGGCCCAGTGGACCTCTTCGGGGTCCATGCCCTCGCGCAGGAACTCCGGCAGATAGTCGTCGTCCGGATCCCGTTCGACTTCACCCTCGAGCTCGTCGACCTCGGCTTCGAGGTCCTCGAGTTCGACGTCGGAGTCCAGGTCCTCGATCTCCTCGTCGACCTCCGTGGTTTCAGAATCGGTTTCAGACCCGGCCCCGGAATCGGTTTCGGAACCTGTTTCGGTCACCTGCTCGGAGTCCGGCTCCGGCTCCGCGGCGTCATCGCCGAGCGGGACGGGAGCCTCGTAATCGGCGATCCGGGCCGCGATGAGCGGGTCCAGGGCACCCACCACATCGGCGGCGACCTCCTCGACACCGCGCGTCCCGTCGATCACGACATAGCGCTGCGGGTCGGCCTGGGCCAGTTCCCGGAAGGCCCGGCGCACGCGTGTGCGGAAGTCGTCGGCCTCGCGGTCGAAGTGGTTCTCCTCCCCGCGTTCGGCAGTCCGCTTGCCCGCCGCCGCCAGATCCGCGTCGATGAGCACGGTCAGATCGGGCCGGAGCCCCAGGGTGGCCCACTCCGAGAGCCCCGCGATGTCCTCGGCGGACAGTTCCCGGCCCGCGGCCTGATAGGCGATGGAGGAATCCGTGTAGCGATCGCCGAGCACCACCGCCCCACGTTCCAGGGCAGGACGCACCAGGGAGGCCACGTGGTCGGCCCGGTCGGCTGCGTAGAGCAGTGCCTCCGCCCGCGGAGCCACCGGATCCCCACCCTGCACGACCTGCCGGATCTGCACCCCGGCCGGGGTCCCGCCCGGTTCACGGGTGGATACGACATCGTCCAGTCCGTTGTCCTTGAGGTGCTGGGCCAGCAAGCGCAGCTGGGTCGTCTTGCCCGAACCGTCGATCCCCTCGAAGGTGATGAAGACACCGGGATGTTCCGGAGCCGCCGTACCTGCGGAGGGACCCGCAGCGGGCCCGGCCGCCGACCCCGCGGCCGAGTCTGCAGAGGACCCGTGCCCGGCCGACAGCACGGTGGTCGCCGCGTCCTCGGCGGAATCGGCGGTGTCATCGACACCCGCCTCCCCTGTCTTCTGTGCAGCGGCCTGCGCCACCGCCGTGCGCAACGGGGTGAAGGCGTGGACCAGGTCCACGCCGATCCCCCGGATGCCCTGCGGGGCGAAGGTGAACAGGGCGATGACGCCGGCAACGATCGCGGCCAGGCCCAGCAGGATGTGCGTGCCCATCGCCGGGGTCATGCTCCAGGTGAAGTCCGCATTGAAGGCCACGTCGAAACGCGGCAGCAGGGCCGCCAGCACCAGGCCCAGCAGGCCACCGGCGGCCAAGCCGTAGCGGCGGCTGATCGGGTAGGGCTGGGCGCGCAGCCCCACCCCCACACAGAATGCGGCGAGGAAGCTCATCAGCACCAGGCCGGAGAGCTCGGTCAGCACGCCGGTGCCGACACCGGCCAGGCCGGCCGCCACCAGTGCCAACGATGTCAGACGCGGACGCGACATGCCCGGTGCGAAGGTCGGCCCGACCTCGTAGCCGGATGCCCAACCGCCCAGGATCGCCAGAACCGCCAGGGCGAAGCCGGCCAGCCCGTATCCGTTCTCCGTGACCACCGGCAGGGCCAGCACCAGGCCCGCGGCAAGCAGGGCGACCAACAGATGGCAGACCCAGGGATTGGCGATGTCAACGGGCGCGCGGGTGCCGGGCAGGGCCTGGCGCGTGTTGATCGCAGCAGTGGGCTGGGGCAGATCCGCAGGGTTCACGTCCGGGGACAGGAACACCAGGAGCGAACCAGCCAATACGCCGAGGGCACCGAGCGCCAGCAGCCACGACAGCGTGCCGGCCGCTGCACCGGTGCCGACCGCCAGCTGGGCGATGGCCAGGACGAACAGGCTGACGCCCACGCCGATCCCGGCAGTGCGCCACGGCTTGCGATGCAGCTGGGGGACGTGCCGGGTCACCGCCGCCAACAGCGCGCCGAGCAGCAGGCAGGCCGTCCAGCCCAGCCAGGCGCTGGGCACGAAGGCGAAGACCCCGGCGACCACGCCGGTGGCGGCGCCCAAGCCGGTCAGCACCTTCGAACGCACCGCCGGCAGCATCTGTTCGAAGACCTTCTGTGGCACGATGAAGCCCACGCTGAGCACGACGGCTGCGATCAGCAGCCACCAGGTGCCGGTGGAGAAGTCGAATCCGCCGGAGGTCTGCGCATGCCAGACCCCGCCCAGTCGCGCCGGCCACAGCACCCCTGAGATCCCTATCATTCCGCCGATGCAATAGCACAGCGCGGCCGTCGTCACGACGACGAGCCAGGAGCTGGTCTCCAGTACAAGATGGCCCAGGGTCGTGCGCTTCACCGGTGGCTCTAAAGTACTCACGACTCCAAGCCTACTTGGCAGCACGGACGTAGAGCCCGCACAGCGCGCCGGATGGGTACGCTTGAAGCGTGCTACCCGAACTCACACTGTTGCCTATCGGCAGCCAGGACCCCCTGACCGCTCTGTCCCTGGCCCGTGTCCTGCTGGACCGGGTCCGCTCCCGCGAGCGCGGTGCCGCCCTGCGGATCTACCGTCCGGCGCCCACCGCGGTGTTCGGCGCGCGTGACCGGTTCCTGCCGGGCTTCCCCGCCGCGATCGAGGCCGCGCTGGACCACGGGCTGACCCCGGCGCTGCGCACCCTGGGCGGGCGGGTCGCCGTCTATACGGAGGGTTCCCTGGTGGTCGATCATGTGGAGCCGGCCGATGATCTGCTCTCCGGCACGCAGGAGCGGTTCACGCAGTTCGGGCTGATGTACGCCGCGGCCCTGCGCGCGGTGGGGGTGGATGCCCAGATGGGTGAGATCCCCGGCGAGTACTGCCCGGGTGAGCACAGTGTGAATGTGGCGGGGCGGATCAAGGCGATCGGCACGGCCCAGCGGGTGACGAACCGCGGCTGGCTGTTCTCCTCGTCGATCATCGTCACGGACGCCGCCCGGGTGCGCGCGGCACTGACCGACATCGAGGCGGCCCTGGGTGTGGAGTGGGATCCGGCCACTGGCGGGGCGATCGACGAGATCCATCCGGAGGTGACGGTCGAGCAGGTGCACGAATCACTCCTGGCCGCATACCGGGAGCACTACACCCTGGTCGCAGGCGACTTCACCGCGGCGGAGCTGGCCGCCGCGCGGCCGTACAACGACCGGCAGCGGCTGCCGCGCGGCTGAGTTCCGGCGCGCGGGCACCCGAGGGCCCGGGCCGACGGGGCGGACCCCGCCGGCGCGGGGGTGCTCAGCTCTGGCCCGCGGCCTCGGCCGCCTTCTTCGCCGCATTGGCCTTCCGGGTCGCGGCGGCTTTCTTCGCGGCGGCCGAGCGGGCGGCCTTCTTCTCGGCCTCCGTCTTCGCGGCCGTCGTCTTCTTGGTGGTCGTCTTCTTCGCCGGTGCCTTCTTCGCGGCCCCGCGCTTCTTCGCCGGGCCCTTGGCGCGTTTCTCGGCGATCAGCTCGAAGGCACGCTCCGGGGTGATCGACTCGACCGAATCGTCCTTGCGCAGGGTGGCGTTCGTCGTCCCGTCGGTGACGTAGGGGCCGAAGCGGCCGTCCTTGAGCACCACCGGCTTCTCGCTGACCGGATCGGCGCCGAACTCCTTGAGCGGAGCCGCGGCGGCCCGTCGGCCCCTGGTCTTGGGCTGGGCGTAGATCTTCTCCGCTTCCTCAAGGGTGATGGAGAAGATCTGCTCCTCGGTCTCCAGCGAGCGCGAGTCCGTGCCCTTCTTCAGGTACGGCCCGTACCGGCCGTTCTGCGCGGTGATGGCCACGCCGTCCGCGTCCTTGCCCACCTCCCTGGGCAGGCTCAGCAGTTGCAGCGCCTGGTCCAGGTCGACGGTGCCCAGGTCCATGGATTTGAGCAGCGATCCGGTGCGCGGCTTGACCTTCTTCTTGCCCTTGCCCTGTTCTGCTTCGGGGATGATCTCCGTGACGTAGGGGCCGAAGCGGCCGGTCTTGGCCACGATCGTGTGCCCGGAGGCCGGGTCCACACCCAGTTCGCGGTCCCCGTCGCCGGCGCCGGCGATGAGTTCGGCGGCCTTCTCGCGCGTCAGTTCGTCCGGGGCCAGGTCGTCCGGGACGGATACGCGCTTGGGATCGTCGCCCTCCTGCAAACCGCCGGCGGGTGCCGTGACCTCCAGATAGGGCCCGTAGCGGCCCACCCGCAGGGCGACTCCGTCGTCGATGCGCACCGTGTTGATCTCACGGGCGTCGATATCGCCCAGATCGTCCACGGTGGGTTTGAGGCCGGGGTGGCCGGCGGACTTGTCGCCGTAGTAGAAGTCGGCCAGCCAGTCCGCGCCGCGGCGCTCACCGCTGGCCACATGGTCCAGGTCGCTTTCCAGGTCGGCGGTGAACTGGTAGTCCACCAGGTCGCCGAAGTGCCCTTCGAGCAGGCGCACCACGGAGAATGCGACCCAGGTGGGCACCAGGGCGGAGCCGCGGTTGCGGACGTAGCCGCGGTCCTGGATCGTCGAGATGATCGCGGCGTAGGTCGAGGGCCGGCCGATCCCCAGCTCTTCGAGCTGCTTGACCAGGCTGGCCTCGGTGAAGCGCGGCGGCGGGGCGGTCTGGTGCCCGGCCGGGGCCGCGTGGGCCACGGACAGTGCGGAGCCCTCGGCGACCTCGGGCAGGCGGGATTCGCCCTTGGACGCGTCGTAGCGCTCCTGGTCGCGGCCCTCCTCGTAGGCGGCCAGGAAACCGCGGAAGGTGATGACCGTGCCCGAGGCGGTGAAGCCGGCGGTGCGCTCGGCACCGTCCGCTCCGGCCGGCAGCTGCGCTTCGATCCGCATCGTGGCGGTCTTGCCCTTGGCATCGGCCATCTGGCTGGCCACGGTGCGCTTCCAGATCAGGTCGTAGAGCCGGAATTCGTCGCCGGAGAGTTTGCCGGACACCTGTGCCGGGGTGCGGAAGGAATCGCCGGCGGGCCGGATCGCCTCGTGGGCCTCCTGCGCGCCCTTGGACTTCGCGGCGTAGACGCGCGGGGAGTTCGGCACGTATTCGGGGCCGTAGAGCTCCGAGATCTGGCTGCGCGCAGCACTGATCGCCTGCCCTGAGAGCATCGACGAGTCGGTACGCATGTACGTGATGTAGCCGTTCTCGTACAGCGACTGCGCGGTCCGCATGGCCTGGCGCGAGCTCATCCGCAGTTTGCGCCCGGCCTCCTGCTGCAGGGTCGAGGTGGTGAAGGGCGCCGCGGGCTTGCGCGAGTACGGCTTGGTCTCCAGCCCGGAAACGCTCAGCGCATCGTGGGCCGGGCCGTTCAGCGCTTCGGCCAGTCCGGTGGCGATGGCCTCGTCGAGCACCACCACATCCGACTTGGCCTTGAGCTTGCCACGGTCGTCGAAGTCGCGGCCGGTGGCCACCCGGGTGCCGTTGTAGCTGGTCAGGCGGGCGGGGAAGGGTGCGGCGTCCTTGGGTGCGACCGTGCCGTCGGGGGCTTTGAGTTCCACGTCCAGGTCCCAGTAGGACGCGGACACGAAGGCCATGCGCTCGCGTTCGCGCTGGACGACCAGGCGGGTCGCCACCGACTGCACGCGGCCGGCGGACAGGCCGGATCCCACTTTGCGCCACAGCACGGGCGAGACCTCGTAGCCGTAGAGGCGGTCGAGGACGCGGCGGGTCTCCTGTGCGTCGACCAGTGCCCCGTCGATCTCGCGGGTGTTCGTCAGGGCGCGCTGGATGGCCTCGGGGGTGATCTCGTGGAACACCATGCGCTTGACCGGGACCTTGGGCTTGAGCACTTCGAGCAGGTGCCAGGCGATCGCCTCGCCCTCCCGGTCCTCATCGGTTGCCAGATAGAGTTCGTCGGCGTCCTTGAGCAGGCGCTTGAGTTCCGCGACCTTCTTCTTCTTGCCGGGGTCGACCCGGTAGTAGGGCTTGAAGTCGTTCTCCACATCCACGGCGAACTTGCCGTAGGGGCCCTTTTTCATCTCCGGGGGCAGTTCCGAGGGCTGCGGCAGGTCGCGGATGTGACCGACCGAGGCCTCGACGTCGTAGCCGTCGCCCAGATAGCCGACGATCGTGCGCGCCTTCGTTGGCGACTCGACGATGACCAGGCGACGCGGATGAGAAGCAGTTGTGGGCACTGCGTTCCTTTCGACTTTTCTTGGACACGGATTGGTGCGCATTGGTGCGTCCGCAGCCCACCCTATATATAAGGTACCCGCTTGGCGAACGCGGGACACTCACCCTCCACGCAGGTAGGCTGGCCATATGGCTGATCTAAGTGGTGCGGATCTGCTCGACGGCCCGCGCGGCCGCAGGCTGGTCCTCGAGTTCCTCCAGGTGGCCTTGGGCCGGGTCTTCGCCGCGCACTCCGACGGCTCAGGGGAGCCGCTCGATCGCATCGGCAGGGAACTGAAGGAGCTGTTCTCCACCGTGGGCGAGGCCTCATATGCGCTGGATCCGGGCGCCGGTTCCACCGTGGTCCGGTATTCGACGCGCGAACCGCGCGACTGGGGCCTCTTCGGCCCGGGCTCCGGCCTGCTCTACAGCATGCTGCCGGCCGAGGCCCTCTCCCCCGACCCGGATGACGACCCCGACCCACAGCGGTCCGCGGCGGCCGCGGGCGCGGCACTGGGCCGCGCCCTGCGGCTGCTGGGCGAATTCGCCCCGGCGGCGACCGCCGGAATGCTCGACGAGGCCTGGGGCATTGCGATCAACAACGCCCGCTACTGGCAGGAGCCCGACGGGGACGATCTGCTGGCGGAGAACCCACGGGTCGCAGCATGCCTGCGCCGGGTCGCAGGGCTCCTGGTGGACTCGGGCGCGCTACACGGCTGGGAGGCCGTCTGCGATCCCGGTGAGCAGTTCGCCGTCGACTGGATCGAGGACGAGGATACGGCCGAGGCCGGAACCGGAGCCGGCACGGACTCCGCAGCGGGCACCGGCTCCGAGGCCCTTGCCAAGTCGGAACTCAATCCGCAGCCGGCCACCGCCATCCTCCTGGACTGGTGGTCCCAGACCGTCGACGCCGAACAACGGGACCGCAAACACTTCAAACGCGATCCCGGCGCGATGGCCGGCGGGGAATGGTGGTCGTGCCCGCCGCGCAACCTGACCACCACCTCGGGCCCGTATCCCCTGGCGCCGGGACCCAGCGAACTGTATCTGGTGGAGGATTCCTTCGACCCGGAGACCGCACGGGTCACCGCCTGCCTGCCCCCGGTCGGTTCGGCCATGCGGATCCACGAGATCCACACGCCCGAGGACTGGGTCGTCCTGGTCCGGCGCTTCCCCCTGGACGTCTCCGCCTCCCGCCGCAATGTCTGGTACCTGGCCACCGGCCGCGATGTCCGCTGGCTCATCCCGGACTGGCAGCAGGTGGCCGAACACTACGATGCCGTGCACGTGAGCCTGGCGGGCTATCTGCGCACCGCGGGGCGCGCCCTGCCCGTGGGCGGAATGGGCTGGCTGCCAGGTGACAAGCGGATCGGCCACGGCAATGAGGCGACCGTCATGGCCGGCTGGAATCCCGATGAGACCTTCTGGCTGCACGACCTACCCCAGCGGATGGGGCGCACCGTCACCTGGCGCTGGTGCGACGAACCCGATCCCGGCCACTGGGTCCGCGACTGACTCCGGGTTACTCCCCCGCGGGGTAGACGATGCCGGCGGGGATGAGGGTGTGCAGCTGTTCGGCCAACTGCGCGGTCAGGGCCGCAGCGTCCACGCCCAACAGTTGCGCCAGCGCCGCGCCCACCTGGCCCAGGGTCAGCGTCCCATCGGCCACCCCCACGAACCCTGCCAGCGCTGTGTCCGTGTCGAAGGTCCGCGCGAATCCCGTGCCCTGCTCCAGGGTGATCATCGTCGGCTCCTCGGCGCCCGGGGTGAAGTGCCGGTGCTCCGTGACATCGCTTGCGCGTAGGAACTTCGTGCCCACCAGCTCCGCGAAGTCCACACCGGCCAGCCACTGCAGCATGGCCAGCCGGGTGTCCAGGTGCAGTGCCAGCCCTGCGTTGTTCGCGCCCAGCGTCCCGCTGATGACTTCCAGGTGGCGCAGCGGCTCGCCCGCGCCGACTGTCTCGCCGGACTCTGCACTTTCGGCGCTCCCACTGGGCTCTGCGTCCTCGGCCCGCTGCATGCGCACCCAGCCGAAGGCCACCTCGGACACTGTGCGAGCGCGGAAGTCCTCCAGCCAGGTGGCCGTGTCGGCGTTCCAGCGCCGTGAGGCACGCGGCACCCCGCCATCGCGAATCCAGGTCTCGGCATAGGCCACGGCGTCGAGCCGTTCGCGTTCGATGATCATCACGTCGGTGTCGTCGGCGGTGATCCAGGCCAGCGGATCGGACTCCCAGTTGCCCAGGAAGGCCGCCTGTCCCCCGGGACGCAGGTGCTCCGGCGCGCCGGAGAGGACCGCGCGCATCAGCTCATCGCCGGGCCTCCCGCCGTCGCGGTACTCCAGGGTCTGCGTGTGGCCCTGCGGGGTGATGACGAAGGGCGGATTGGACACCAGCAGGTCCACGGGTTCGTCCAGCGGCTCGAACAGCGAGCCCAACCGGGTCTGAACATTGTCCAGCCCCGCCAGGCCCGCGCCCAGCCGGGTCATCGCCAGGGCGCGCTCGGAGACGTCCGTGGCCACCACGCGCCGGGCATGCCTGGCCAGCAGCAGGGCCTGGATGCCGCAGCCGCAGCCGATGTCGGCCGCCAGTTCGACCGGCCGGCGCGGGGTGATCTCGACCAGGGTGCGCCCGGCCCCGCCCAGGCCCAGCACGAAATCGCCCGCGACCTCGCCGCGGGTCAACGTCCCGTGGTCGGAGAACAGGTAGAGCACATCGCCGGCCGGCCGACCGTCGGGGAAGTACCGGGGCACGCCAACGGGCACCGCATAGGGCTTGAGGTCCAGGGTGGCGTGGATGCCGTCGGGCCCCTCGACCAGCAGGCCGGCGCCGCCGAGGTCCCGCAGCAGGTCGGCGCCGAAGGTCGCCTCCGCCGCGGCCCAGTCGACTCCGGCGTCGAGCACGAACAGCCGGGCCAGCACGGGCAGTCCGGCTTTGGCCCCGCGGGTGAACCACAGGGCCGGGGCGGCGTTGTTGCGCTCCAGGGCCGCCTCGATCCGGGTGCCCCAGTGCCCACGCAGCCCAGCCGGGGTGAAGTTCGCGTCCGCGAGCACGCCACGCAGCGCGGCCAGGGTGCCACTATCCGACTCCGGCACCGCGGGGGTGGCCGGGGTGCTATCCGCCGGGACCTCTGCCGATTCCGCCATCATGCCTCTTCCATCGGTTCGTCGACGTCGATATAGGCCCGGATCCGCCCGGCCTCGACATTGCGGCCCAGCGTGGCCAGCACGCCGGCGTAGACGGTGGCGATCGCGGTGCGCGCGGGCCCAGGCACACCCACCACCTTGTCCAGGGCACCGGAGAGCACGTTCGCCGCATCCTCGAGTTGGTCCGCGGCGATCAGCGCCTGGGCCGCAGCGTATTCGGCATAGGCCGCGTTCTCCTCGTCACCGGTGCCCAGATAGCCATCGGCGGCCTGCAACAGCTGGGGCACCGCCTCATCCGTGTGGCCCAGCCGCAGCAGGGTCCGCCCGTAGGTGTCGCGGGCATCGGCGATGTACCAGGGATGCAGCCCGGCCTCCTGCGAGTCCTCCAGCGCCGTGCGCAGCAGCTCGAGTCCGGCCTCATCGCCAAGTTCGCCCAGCACCCGGCCGACGTGGCGCTTGGCCGCCACCAGCAGGGTCGTATCGGCCGAGCGGGCGGCCAGCTCGAGCACCTGGGCGGCGAACCGCCTGGCCTCCGCCTCCTCTTCCGCGCGCAGCGCCAGGTCCATCAGCTGCCTGCCCGATTTGACGCCGAAGGAGATCGCGAACTGCGCGTCCTGATGCTCCGGGGCCTGTTCGGAGGCCGCCTGGGACACCAGCAGGGAACGCAGCCACGCGGTGTAGGCGGCCTGGTAGTACTCGCAGGCGTTCGCCGCCACCCCCAGCCAGTACTGGGACAGGGCCGTCTCCCCCGGCAGCGTCGACTCATCGGCCTCGAGCCCGTCGGCCAGGTCGCTCAGGAGGTCCAGCGCGTCCTCGGCCATTCCGGCCCCCAGCAGGCTCTCGGCCTCCCATACGACCATCTGGCTGTCCGCCGGCTGCCCGGCCTCCCTGGCCGAGGCATTGAACACGTGCAGGGCGGCGGCCACCTGCGGCCCGCGGTCGAGGCTGAACAGCAGCCGGGCGCGCAATCCGGTGACCTGGTGCAGGGGCAGCAGGCCACGGTGCGCCAGTGCCACGTCCGCGGCCTGGCCCGCCAGGCGGGCCGCCGCCTCGGCATCGCCGTCGATCTCCGCCGCTGCGACCGCGCGCAGATAGACCAGGTCGTAGACCTGCGGACCGCGGGGGTCCGCTTGCGCCAGGGCGTCGAGCAGTTCGAGCTGGGTCCTGCCCTCATCTGCGTCGATCGGCACCAGCCAGGCCGCACCGGTCAGCGCCGTGCGCACCGCATCCGCATCGCCGGCCGCGGCTGCGACCAGGCGCGCCGTGCGGTAGAACTCGTAGGCCATGGATTCCATCTGCCCGCGGGTGGCGTCGTCGAGTGAGCGGTCGCCGGAGCGGGCCCGGAAGTTCCTGGCCTGGGCCAGCAGCAGCCGTGCCCGGCCCCGTCCGGTTTCGGTCGACTCCGACTCCGTTTCGAGGATCCGGCCGATCTCCTCCGCCTTGTCCTCGTCCGGCCCGCCCAGGGCCAGGTGCCCGTATGCCCGCTCGAAGGCGGCCTCGGCCGGCAGGCCCAGGGCCTCATAGGCGGCGACGCGCATCGTCACCGTGTGGGCGATGTCGGCCGAGCGCGCCATCCGGCTCAGGTCCAGGGACTCATCGTCCAGGGCGCCGGCGTCCGCTGCGATTGTGTGCAGTTCGCAGGCCAGCTGCCATAGATAGAGCCGGTCAGCGGGTTCCGGGTCCAGGGCGAATGCGGCCCGCAGCGCCCGGTCCGCCGCCGCCAGGTCCCCGTCGATCAGCCGCCAGGCCACCAGATCGGCCCAGCCGGCGGCGTCCTGCGGCTGGGCGGCCGGCTGTGGGGCCGCGGGCGGCACCTGGATACCGAAGAGCAGGTCCCGGCCCTGCCCCACGCGAACCCGTGCCAGGTCGAGGCGCGCATGGAAGCGCCCGTTGTCATTGCGACGGTCGAAGGCCGTGGCGATCCGATCCGCCGTGACCTCAGCGACCTCGGCCAGCCGGTCCACCGTGTAGGGCCCCGAGTGCTCGCCGAGCACCGGCACCAGACGGGGGTCGTCGGAGCCGCGCACGGTCAGCGAGCCGTGGCCTGCCGCCGCGATGATCCGCAGCGCGGTCAGCAGATGGGTCAGCACGCCGAAGTGCCCGCCGACGTCCAGGGCGTCGTGGCCCAGCTGGGGCAGGTGGCGCTCCAGCAGGGTCAGGGCCCGGGACAGGTTCCCCGTCAGGGCGCAGAACTCGATGTGCGCCGCCACCACCGGCAGCAGCGCATCGTTCTCCTTGGCCATCCGGTAGCCGGCCCGGTGGGCGAACAGCGCGTCATCGTCGCGTCCGGCGTGCAGCAGCGGCACCAGGACCGAGGCCATCACGGATTCGGGCTCCTCACCACAGCTGAACTGCCCGGCCAGGATCTCGTCGTAGTACTCCAGGGCCCTGGCCTCGTCGCCGCGCTCCAGATAGTAGTCGACCAGTTCGGCGCGCTCGCAGGCCTCGCAGTGGCTGTACTCATCGCGCTGCGTCATGGTCAACAGCTGCCTGTACTCCTCCGCCATGTCCAGATCGCCGGTCCGGTAGGCCTGGGAGAAGCGCGCCTGGTAGACCCCGGACAGGCCTACGCCCTCGCGCCGGTAGCGCTGTTCCATGTCCGCCAGCGCATCGGAGACGTCGGCCAGCCGGAAGGCGGGATTGGTGGCCAGGGTCGCGGGGATCCACTTGTAATACCAGAGCAGATCGCAGTCGTCGACCACTGTCGGGAAGCGCTGTGGGTCGGACTCGTTGTGGGTGACGCACCAGGCGAAGTTCTGCAGCACGCCGTCGACGTCGCCGCCCATTTCGGCGAAGGCCACCAGGCGCATCCGCACCCGGTATTCGGTCTCCTCGTCCCCGGCCGCCCGCACCAGTTCCAGCGCCTCGTCGAGCAGTGCACGACCGGTCGGGCCGAAGGGCAGCGCGTCGACGCGGGCCAGCAGCTCGGCCGGGCCCATGTTCTGTTCACTCATCACCGCTCCCCTCGACGGTCCCGTCCCCGGTCCCGTCCCCGGTCCCGTTGCCCGTCGGGTCCGGGCTCTCGACGCTCAGCGTCACGATGTCGGTCAGCGCCCGGTCCAGAATCCGCCGGTCGCCGCGCTCCAGGCTGCGCCGACCGGCCATCAGCGCCTGGACGTAGAGGACCCGCACCGTCGGTGCGAAGGCCGGTCCGGTGGATTCGGCCAGGGTGCGCACCAGCCGGTTGTGCCAGTTCAGGCACAGGCGGCCCACGGGCCCGGCCGGGGCCGCGGCCAACTTGCTCAGCAGGGAACCGAACAGGCCGCCGGACTCCCGGGCCACCTCGGCCCTGGTCGTCTGTTCGAGCACCTGGCCGTCGACGACGTAGACGGCCGCGACGTCTGCCGGGGCGAAGCAGCGGACCGTCACACCGGTATCCACATCGTCCAGGGCCGCGGTGCAGCGGGCCTCGAAGGCGGTGACCGCCGGGCGCTCGGCCAGCGGCGGTTCGGCCAGGGCGTCGACCAGCTCCGTCGCGCTGGCCGGCACCACCACCGCGCCCGGCACGATTTCGGGCAGCCGGTGCAGCAGGGCCTCGTCGTAGACGTAGCCGGCGTTGACCAGCGGGGCGTCGGGGGCGGCCAGCGGGCTGAGCTGCCGGAATTCGTCGACACTGGTCGTGTAGCGCAGCCGTGGGTGGGCGCGCACCAGGTCCGTCAGCAGGGCGGGGCCGGCCGAGGTCTCGAACCGCAGGTGCGGCAGCAGCAGGTCGGCGAGTTCCTCGTCGTGGACGGCCACCGCTTTGAGCCCCAGCTGGTGGATAGCCAGGAATTCGCTCAGGGCCGCCGGCCGGGTGGCTGCGATCGAGAGCACCCAGCGGCGCAGGGTGTCACCGATCGCGTCGCGCGTCAGGTCGAGGGCGGCGTCCTCGATGAGCGCCTCGCGCGCGGCGGTGGGGTGCAGACCGGTCGTGTTGACGACGCAGCGGACGAAGAAGCCCCATTCGGGCAGCAGATCGTCCAAGCGCTCCGACAGCAACATCCCGCCCAGATAGGCGCGGGTGGCCTGCCGGGCACCGGGTGCCGGGGCATAGGGCAGAACGTAGGCGACGCCCGTGGTACCGGTGGCGGGCACGTCCAGCGGGATCGCCTCGATGGGCCGCGCGCCGATCAGCTCCTCGCCCAGCTCCAGCAGCGCCGAGGCATCCGCCTGGGCCGGATTGCAGAAGACGGGGGCGCGGTTGATCCGCTGCTCCCGGCCGTCGACGCGCACCACGTCGACCGGGGTGGGCAGATACTCGCCGAAGCGCCGGGCCAGTTCGAACACCGACTTCTCCCTGGCCAGGTCCGCATCGTCCCCGCGCGGGCGCAAACGCACCCGGGTGCCCACCGGCATGGGCTCGTCCGTTTCCCGGACCGTGAACGTGCCGTCGGCCCGGCCGGTCCATGCCACACCGGGACCGCCGGCGGCCGAACGGCTGAGCACCGTGATCTCGTCTGCGATCATGAAGCACGACAGCAGCCCGATGCCGAACTGCCCCAGGCGGTCCGACCTGGGCAGGTCCAGGAAGTCGCGTTTGGACGAACGGCCGACGGTCGCCAACAGGTCCGAGACCTCGGCGCCGGTCAGGCCGATGCCGTCGTCGGCGACCTGCAGATAGTCCTGCCCCGGCCCCAGCGGGGTGATGATCATGCGCGATCCGCCACCGTCGGCCGCGCGGCGCGCGGCGATCGCATCGTGGGCGTTCTGCATGAGTTCGCGCAGATAGACCTGCGGGCCGGAGTAGATGCTGCGCGACAGGAGTTCGACGACCCCGCGCAGATGCACTTGGAAGGGCCGGGTAAGTTCGTTCGTCACCCATCCAGCCTAACGGCGGCGGGGATAATAGTCCCCATGGCCTCCTCCCAGTTGATCGACCTGCTCACCGCCCACGGCGCCAGAGCCGATCGGGTGACGCATCTCGAGGCGCTGCCTGCCCGCTCCGCCCGGTACGCCGACTGGCCGGATTGGCTGCACGCCGAGGTCCGGGGCGTGATCGAGCGCACCGGGATCGCCCGGCCCTTCACCCATCAGGCCGCCGCCGCGAATGCCGCACATGCCGGGCACGACACCGTTATGGCCACCGGCACCGCATCCGGGAAGTCGCTGGGCTATCTGCTGCCGATCCTGGATGCGGTGGTCCGCACGCGCGATGACATTCCGGTGCGTCAGGCCACCGCCATCTACCTGTCCCCGACCAAGGCCCTGGCCCACGATCAGTTGGGGGCGCTGAAGAGCCTGCCACTCAAGGGCCTGCGGCCGGTGGGATACGACGGGGACGCCGCCCAGGCGGACAAGGACTGGAGCAGGATGTACGCCAATGTCATCCTGACGAATCCGGATATGCTCCACCGCAGCGTGCTGCCGAACCACATCCGGTTCGGCCGCTGGTTCAAGGCGCTGCGCTATATCGTGATCGACGAGGCGCACCGGTACAGGGGCGTCTTCGGATCCCATGTGGCACTGGTGCTGCGCCGACTGCTGCGGATCGCCGCCCACTACGGTGCCGCGCCCACCGTGATCGGGGCATCGGCGACGATGGCCGAACCGGCCGCGGCTTTCGCCAGGTTCACCGGACGTCCGGCGGTGGAGATCACCGAGGACGGATCACCGCGCGCGCCGGGCACGTTCGTGCTGTGGGAACCGCCCCTGACCCCGGCCGCCGACGCCGCGCTGGCTGCGGGTTTCGCCGACGCGGGGCCGGACGACGGGGACAGGGGCGGTTTCGCCAGAGGGGCCGCGGCGGCGGAGGCCCGACTCGAAACGGAGGCGGCCGGCCTCGACGACCCCTGGGAGGATTCCGCCGGGCCCGCAGCCCTGGCCACGGCGAGCGCACTGCCGGCGGACGCCCCGGTGCGCCGCTCGACGATATCGGAGGCCGCAGACGTGTTGGCCGATTCGACCTGTGCGGGCCTGGGCGCGATCGCCTTCATCGCCTCCAGGCGGGGCACCGAGGTGCTGGCCGATGCCGTGCGCACGAAGGTTTCCGATGTCGCCGACGAGCTGGCCGGGACGGTGGTGGCCTACCGCGGTGGGTATCTGCCGGAGGAGCGTCGGGCCCTGGAGCTGGGCTTGCGGGGTGGCAGGCTGCACACGGTCGCCTCGACGAACGCGCTGGAGTTGGGCGTGGACTTAAGCGGGATGGACTTGGTCGTCATGTGCGGCTGGCCGGGCACCCTGGCCAGCCTGTGGCAGCAGGCGGGGCGGGCGGGCCGGGCCGGGCGCGAATGGCTGGCCGTGCTCATCGCCCGCGACGATCCCCTGGACACCTTCGTCGTCCATCATCCCGAGGCCGTCTTCGGCGCCCCAGTGGATGCCGGGGTGATCGATCCGGAGAATCCATATGTGCTGGGCGGGCACCTGTGCGCGGCGGCCCAGGAAGTGCCGTTGACCGGGGAGGATCTGGAGTTCTTCGGTCCGGGTGCCGCCGAGGTCGTGGCCGGGTTGACGGCGGCGAAGATGCTGCGGGCCCGGCCGGCCGGCTGGTTCTGGGCCAAGGCGGAGTCCGCTGCCGCGTTGACCGATATCCGCGGTTCGGGGCAGGCGCAGGTGCGCATCGTCGAGGCCGCCACTGGGACCCTGCTGGGCACGATCGACGATGCCGCTTCCCATGCGCAGGTGCATGCCGGGGCCGTGTACCTGCACCAGGGAGTGGGCTATGTGGTCACCGAGCTGGACCTGGCCGAGCGGGTGGCGCTGGTGGTGCGGCAGAAGGTGGACTATTCGACGCGGGCGCGCACGCTCAGCGAGATCACGGTGGAGTCCTGCGAGGAGTCCTACACGCTGCCCTCGGGGGCCACGGTCAACCACGGCATGGTCGTCGTGACCGAGCAGGTGACCGGGTATCAGCGCAAGCAGAACGGCACGGGCGTGGTCCTGGGCGAGTTCCCGCTGGATCTGCCGGGCCGGGATCTGCGCACCCATGCGGTGTGGTGGACCGCGCCACCGGATCTGTTGGAGGACGCGGGAGTGGATCAGGCGCAGCTGCCCGGTGCGGTGCATGCCGCAGAGCATGCTTCGATCGGCCTGTTGCCCCTGTTCGCCGGGTGCGACCGGTGGGACATCGGCGGGGTGTCGACGGCCATGCACGTGGACACGGGGCGGGCCACGGTGTTCGTCCACGACGGGCAGGCCGGCGGGGCGGGCTTCGCCGAACGTGGTTTCGCCGGGTTCGACGCTTGGCAGCGGGCCACGCTCGAGGCGATCGAGTCCTGTGAGTGTGTGGCCGGCTGTCCGTCGTGTGTGCAGTCACCCAAGTGCGGCAATGGCAACGATCCACTGGACAAGGACGCTGCCCGACGCCTGCTGCGCGCCCTGCTGCACACTCGATGAGTGGGTCGATCATCCAGTGGCCGGTTCATGCGGATTTTCGGGCTCGAATGTGCGCGAACCGGTCAGTCAATGGTCCCTCACATCATCCAGTGGGAATACTCAGCGGGAAAGTGTCCCGCCGGCCACGGCTTTGGATTTGATCGCGGGGAAGGGCGGTGGCGCCTTAACCTGGACGGTCACAGTGACGCGGCCCAGATCGGGACGCGCAATGCACTCGACGAGTTTCGCGCCCGCCCGTTTCTCCGTCATCTCCTTGGCCACCCGGCAGGGCTCCCCCGGTGCCCGGCCCCGAGCGGCGTCGGCCGCGGCCAGGGCGACCAAATCCGCCAGGGCGTCAGCGCGGGTCTTCGCGCCGAAGGCCCGCGACATCAGTCCCAGGGAGGCGATCAGACCCAGGCAGGCCAGCATGATGCCGATGCTCACGACGGTTGAGGACCCACGATCATGGCCCGATCCAACGCCGCGCCGATCGGGCCCGCTCATGATCCGCTCCCTCCTTCCGTGCGGGCCTCCGCGGTGGCGTCCACGCGCTGTTTGATGAAGTGCAGACTCTTGGGCAATCCGATCTCCACCGACACCCGCGTGTACTCGCCGTCACGGGTGATCTTCACGGCCGCACTACTTCCCGCTTTGGCCTGCGCCGCCTTCGTCACCGCGCTCGAGGCCTCGCCGCGGGCCGCTTCGCGGGCACCGGCCCGGGCGGCCTCGTACGCCTGGAGCTGGGTCAGGCCGATGGTCGCGGTGCCCAGGACCATGAGGATGATCAGCACGATGGCCGGCATGATCATCGCGAACTCCGCGGCCGCGGCGCCCCGATCGGACCGGGCACCGGCGGAACCGGCCCGATCCGCGGTGATCCTTTCGGCTCCGGTCCCTCCCGTCCTGGTCCGATCGGGGCTACCGTGTCCGCTCATCTCAACCGCCCAGTTTCAGCGCGTTCGTGATGATCCCGGTGATCGCATCGCGCAGCGGTTCGCTCTTGAGGATGACGACCAGGAGTGCGGCGAACCCGCAGGCGGCCAGCGTGGTGATCGCGTACTCCGCGGTCGTCGCGCCCCGATCCGAGCGCAGCCGGGCCAGGCGTCGCGCGTGCCGGGGCGCCGGCGGGTCGGTGACCCCATCGGGTTCAAGGACCGGTGCCGGTTCCGGATTCTCGTTCTCTGCGTGGGTGTTCATGGTTCTCTCCTTTCGAATCCCGGTGCCGGATCGCCCGGGTTGTTCCGAGTCTGCGCACCGGGTGTCCAGACCGCCAGAGGCATTCGCGCGGCTGTGGAGTCCCGCCCACCGTCCACAGGCCGATGATGCCGTGGTCGTCCCGGCTTCCACAGGAGCCGATGCGTCGGTGCTGCTCGGGCGCTCAGCCGAATAGCCCTCCGAAGTCCTCCACCAGGCTCAACAGCACGGGCACCACGCCCATCAGAATGAAGGCAGGCAGGATGCACACGCCAAGCGGAATGACCAGTTGGGTGCCCAGTCGGGCCGCGGCCAGCTGACGTCTGCGGTGTTCGCCCCGCCCCAGGTCCCCGGCCAGTCCGCGCAGCAGCGGTGCCAGAGCCACACCGGTCGTCGAGGAGAACACAATGAGCTCGGCTACCTGTTTCAGTGGGCCCTCGGCCACGGGCTCGCCCAGTACCACTGCGCGGGCCAGCCGCTGCAGGCCCGCTCCTGCGGTGCTGCGGGACTCCGCCGCCAGTTCCAGGGCCCGGGCCGTCGGCAGGCCCGCGTCCAGACAGATCGCGACGAGTTCCAGTTCGAACGCCAGGTCCGTAGCCGTCCCGCCTCTGCCGGGCTCACCGGTTCCGCCCGCCGCACCGGCTTTGCCCGGATCGTCGGCGCCTCCGGCCTCGGCAGGAGCATCTGCCCCATCCGCCCGGCGAATGCCGGGGGCCGCTGCAGCCGCCAGCAGGCCGCGCAGCCGCCGGTGGCCGGGGCTGCCCCACAGGCACACTGCGCAGGCGATGAGAAGTCCCGCGGCACAGCACAGTGCGAAGGTCATGGCCGTCTCCTATTCCGCTTTTTTCAGCATCGCCCGCATCCAGGCGCGCCCGGCCAACAGCAACGCGACCCCGCAGACCAGGCTCAGGGCGCCGGGCACACCGGTGATGAGCTCCAGCGGGTTGGCGCCGATCAGCAGGCTCAGGCCCAGACTGATCACGGGCAGCCAGGTGAGCACCCTGACCGTGGACTGGGGACCTGCCAGTGCGACCGCGCGTTCGCGCTCCGAATCGGCCCGGGCACGGCAGGATTCGGCGTAACGGCCCAGCATCTCGGCGGCCGGGGCGCCGGCGGTCTGGGCGACGAACCAGACGGATGCCATCCCCTCGAGGATGCGCGCGATCTGCGGGGCCGGTCGGGCCTGGGCCAGTTGGGCCCGGATCGCCGTATGCGGGGCCTGCCCGAGTTCCAGAGCGCGCGCCACCTTCTCCAACAGAGTCCGCAGCCCGGGCTCGGTGCCCGCCCTGGCCACCTGGCGCAGGGCATGAGCCGGGGCGACTCCGGCGCGCAGCAGTGCGGTGCACCGGTCGACGATGGCGATCGCGGGTTCGGCCGGGTCTGCGTCTTTGTCCCGGCGCTTGTGCCCTCGCACGGCGCCGGGCCCGTCCCGCGTGGGTCCACCCGGCCCGGCTCCCCCTTGTATGTCGCGGTTTCCACCGGTGGCGGTCTCCTGACCGAGGTGCCCGCCGGTGCCGCGGGCCAGGGCGCGGAAACGCTCGGTCGACCTGTCGCGCAGCAGCCAGACGGCCAGGCCTCCGCAGCCGACGGCCAGGATCAGCAGAATGGGCGTGAGCACAGTGGCCTCCTCGGGTCCTTGGTGTCTCAGTACCGGTTATCCTCACTCCGGGTTGTCCCATCAGTCCCGGTCCCGCTCGGCGCACAGTCCGCGGAACCGGGCCCGTCCATCCGCGGTGAAACCCCTGCCGGCAAGCCACAGGGGCTCCATTGAACCGGTGGCATCCGGAACGGCGACCTGTTCCACGTGGCGCCGGACTCCGGTGCGGCGCACGTGGACGACCGCGTCGATCGCGGTTGCGGCCTGGGCGCGCACGGCGGCGGGACTCATCCCGGCCAGGGCGCCCAGGGCTTCGAGCCGGGCGGGCACGGATTCTGCGGTGTTCGCGTGCAGGGTCGCGCAGCCGCCCTCGTGGCCGGTGTTCAAAGCGGTGAGCATATCGCGGACCTCGGCGCCACGGCATTCGCCCACCACCAGGCGGTCGGGCCGCATCCGCAGGGCGTTGCGCACCAGGTCGGCCATGGACACCAGGCCGGCGCCCTCGATGTTCGCCTGGCGGGCGGCCAGCTGGACGACGTGCGGATGGGCGATGACCAGTTCGCGGGAGTCCTCGACGACGATGATCCGCACACCGGGGTCGACCTCGGCCAGCAGCGCCCCCAGTAGGGCGGTCTTGCCGGTGCCCGTGCCCCCGGAGATCAGGAAGTTCATCCGCGACTGCAACATCTGCAGCAGTACGTCCGCGACCTCGGCCTCCAGACCCCCGGTGTCGACCAGTTCGGCCAGGGTGAAGCCGCGCGAGCGCGGGACACGGAAGGACAGGGCCGTGGTCTCACCCGACAGCGGTGGGATGACGGCGTTGAGCCGCACCCCGTCGGGCAGCCGCACGTCGACCAATGGGACCGCGTCGTCCAGGCGGCGCCCGCCCAGCCCGGCCAGACGCACGGCCAGGGCCCGCACATCCGATTCGGTGCCCAGGGAGATGGGCACGGGTTCGAGGCCCGCGCCCGCGTCGATCCACACGTCGTGGGGGCCGTTGACGAACAGGTCGGTGGTCCCGGGGCGGTCCAGCAGCGGCTGCAGGGGTCCGGCCCCCGCCAACTGTGCCGAGACCCGGCCCACCAGTTCCAGCACCGCCGCGGCTCCCAGCACCCGTCCGGTCCCGGCCAGCGCGGTGGCAACCGTGGCAGGGGTGATGGGTCCGGGGTTCTCCAGCAGATAGGTGCGCACATCCTCGATCACACCCGCATCGATCCAGTCGTTCATGCGCCCGTCACCCGGCCCAGCAGGTCCTGGGCCAGCCGGCCCAGGTGCGTCCGCGACCCGGGCAGGCCGTCGCCGCGGTCCACCCCGGCGGCCAGTTGGGGATCATCGCGCAGGGTGCCCAGCAGGTCCAGTCCCATGGTCTGGGCGACCACCTGCGGATCCAGGCCCGCCCGGCCGGTCTGGCGCACGACGAGCCCCACGGAGGCGTGGACCCCTGCCAGACGCGCGGATACCCGGGAGGCCGCCACGGCTGCGCGGACGCGGGCCGGGGTGACGACCACGACCTCGTGGCAGGCGCGGACCCGGTCGATCGGCGTGTGCCGGGGCAGGTCGACGACGACTAAATCGAAGGCCTGTTGGGCGGCGGACAGGACCGTGTCGAAGACCTCGGCTGCCAGATCGTCGACGCCGTGGCGGTCCCAGGACAGGATCGCCAGGTCGCCGGCGCGCGGCAGCGCCTGGGTCAGGGTCGAGGGCAGCAGCCTGCCGCGGGAGGCCGCCAGGGACGGCCAGCGCAGGCCCTCGGCGTCCTCGCAGCCCAACAGCAGATCCAGTCCCCCGCCCAGCGGATCCGCATCGAGCAGTACCGTGGACAGACCGGATTCAGCGCCGTGGCGGGCCAGCGCGCAGGCCAGGACGCTGGCGCCGGCACCCCCACAGCCGGCCATGATGCCGTAGGTGGGTGCGGATTCCCTGGCGGGTTCGACCGCCTGGATCATCCGCTGGGTGAGCCATTCGGCGGCATCGGGCAGGACGGCCACGTGGTCAACGCCCAGTTTGGCCGCCAGCACCCATGTCGCCGAGGCCGGTGACAGGGATACCAGGACCGTGGCCGGCCCGCTGATGGCCGGGCGCACTGCGACGTCCTCGCCGAGCAGGACCAGGACCGCGTCCTGCCAGCCGCCGGCGTCGGGGGCGCGGACGTCCAGGCTCAGGCCGATGCCGTCGGCCAGGGCGGCGCAGTGTTCTGACAGGCTGGTCAATTGGCTGAAGAGCACGATTCGAGACATGCCCCCAGCGTGGGCCGGTCCCCGGAATTCGGCCATCGACGCATCAGCGGCCTGTGGACGAACCCTCGTCGTCCACAGGCCGCTGATGCGTCGATCGGCAGGGGATCCCCAGCCGAGTGCCTATCGGTTCACATCCGAGTCAGGCGCGCTGAATATCGCTGAGATCGCGCAGCACGCCGGTGCGGGCGTCTCCGTTGTTCTGCACCAGGAATGAGCCCTGCCGCTCTTCGAGGGCCAGGAACCATTCGCCCGGGGTCACCATGAACACGGTCGCCCCGGTGCCGGGGTCCACCGCGGGGCGCACCGTGCCGACGGCGAACCAGAAGGGCTGCCCGCCCGCGGCCGGCTGGGCCGTGGCAGGTCCCTGGTCCGCGGCCGAGGCCTGTGCCGCCGGTTCGCCCGCCGAGGCCTCGGCGGCCTGCTGGGCGGCGGTCGGTTGCGCCTTGATGCCGATACCGGGCTCGGCCCGGTCAGCGGAATCCGCGGCGGCGGTCACACCCGGGTCGGCGGCGGAAGCGGAGTCCTCACGCAGCGGATTGAAGGCGAGGGTCGCCTCGGGGTCGGGCCGATCGGCCGCATCGTCCGTGACAGCGGGCTGCTCGGCGGACTGCTGCCCGGCAGGCTGTTCGGCCTCGGTCGATGTCGCGGCATCGTCCGGCCCGTTGTCCGTGGCGGGAGCGGTCTGCTCGGCAGACGCCTGCTCATCGATGCCGCCCCACGGTGCGGCCGATGATGCCTGTTCGGCCTCCGGCTGCTGATCCGCAGGGCCCTCGGCGCCGGGGAACCCGGCCGCGGGGACGCCCGCATCCTGGGACGCCGGGGCAGAGGGGCCCCACTCGTTTCCGCCACCCGGCGCCTGCGGGGCCGGGGTGTTCGGGCCGGAGCCCGCCGGAGTCTGCGCCCCGGGACCGTTCGGAGCGGCGGGACCACCGGGGGCTGCCGGAGCGGCGGGACCGTAGGAGCCGCTCGGCGCGGCAGACGCGCCGGGTGCGGCCGGCTGGGCCGCGAAGCCGCGGGCCTTGGGCGCCGCAGGAGCCTCTTCACGCGCCTGGAATTCCGCGGCGAAGAACGGGATCATCGTGAAAACGCCCGCGAAGAAGCCCACCAGGGAACCGAGCAGCAGCAGGAACCCGCCGATGTGGAAGTACGGGGCCGAAGTCAACAGGAAGATTATATTCATCGCGAAGGACACACTGGTCAACACTGAGATGACCTGGTCGATGCCCAACGATCCCAAGCGCCGGGGGAAGCCCGCAGCCGTCTTGTTCAACAGCGAGAGCACTGCGGCGGCAATCAGCGGAAGCGCGCCCAACACGATCGCGCTGAGGTAGACGACGTTCCAGTGCCACATGAACGTCGACTCGCTGAAGCCGTCGTAGTAGGCGTTGCCGGCCACGGAGAAGCGGCGGAACGGCAGCACCAGCGACAGGAGGGCGAACAGCCCTGCGATCCACAACAGCAGATCGCGCAGGGAGAAGGAGGCGAAGAGCATGCCGGGCTGCTTGGGCTTGGGTGGAGTGGCGATCGGTGCGAACCCGGCGGGGCCCGCCGAACCACCCGGGCCATAGGGCGCGCCCGCCGAGGGGTAGCCCTGGGGGCCCGAGGGATAGGGCTGTGCGCCGGGCTGCGAGCCCACCGGCGAGGCCCCGGCCGGGCCGAAGCCGCCGGGAGCCGAACCGTACTGCGCGGGCTGGGAGCCGTATGGCCCGGGGGCGGGTTGAGAACCGACCGGCGGCTGCTGTCCGGGGCCCTGGGGGCCGAATCCCTCGGGTCCTGGTCCTTGGGGTCCTGGTCCCTGAGGCCCAGGTCCGAACGGACCCGCTGCCTGCGCTTCACGGTCGGGACCGGGCTGACCCTGTCCCTCGGGTCCGGATCCCTGAGGTCCGGGGCCCTGGGGCTCTGGTCCCTGCGGGCCGAATCCCTCAGGCCCTGGGCCCGGACCAGGCTGGCCGGCATGGGGCTGGCCGGGCCCCGGCTGTCCGGGCTGCCCCGGATTGCCCGGTTGCGGACCCCATTGCCCGGGCTGGGGCTGGCCGGGCTGGACGCCATAGGGATCGGGTTGTGAGCCATAGGGACCCGACTGCGGCCCATAGGGCGCGGGTCCGGGCTGGGGGCCCCACGGTCCGGGCTGCCCCGGTCCCGGCTGACCATATGGTCCGGGTCCGGGCTGCCCTGCTCCGGACTGCCCGTATGGCCCCGGCTGGCCCGGCTGACCGTACTGGGGCTGTCCCGCCTGTCCCGGTTGCCCGGGGTACTGCCGGCCGTCCTGGCCGGGACCCGGGTACGGCTGCCCTGGTTGCTGTGGTCCCGATCCCTGAGGGCCGGGTTGGTTCGGAGTGCTCATGGGATGACTCTCCTCGGATCGCATTCGGTCGCCACCGGCGCCAGGCACCGGCGACGGCTCCGCTGTCCCGCCCGATTGGCGGCTTGCCGACTTCCATCCTCTCATCCTTCGCCGCAGCGCGCCCGGTCAAACGTATTGAAAGAGACATGGACCACCACGGCGCAAGCAAGGCCCGCGCAACATGGCTGCAACTGCGAAACGAGTATCCTTGGCAGCGGAAGCACCACCTCAACACCCATCAACGATGCCGGGAGGTATGAAAAGTGGCCGAACAGAATATCGAAACCCTGTCCACCGAAACCAGGGAATTCCCGCCGCCGGCGGCCTTCGTGGCGCAGGCCAACGGGACCCAGGACCTGTACGAGGAGGCCAAGGCCG
This sequence comes from Brevibacterium sp. 50QC2O2, assembly GCF_024580675.1. Taxonomy (NCBI): domain Bacteria; kingdom Bacillati; phylum Actinomycetota; class Actinomycetes; order Micrococcales; family Brevibacteriaceae; genus Brevibacterium; species Brevibacterium sp. 50QC2O2. The sequence goes on along the minus strand of NZ_JANIJZ010000001.1, from coordinate 219,398 downwards.
ACCGCCTCGGCTTCTGGGCGAAGCAGGCCCGCGAACTCATCGACTGGGAAACCGACTTCACCCAGACCCTGGACTGGAGTGATGCGCCCTTCGCCAAGTGGTTCCCCGACGGCAAGCTCAACGTCGCCTACAACTGCCTGGACCGGCACGTGGCCGCGGGCAACGGCGACCGCGTCGCCCTGCACTTCGAAGGCGAGCCCGGCGACACCCGCACCTACACCTATGCCGAACTGACCTCGGCCGTGGCCCAGGCCGCCAACGCCTTCACGGAACTGGGAGTCAAGGCCGGCGATCGTGTTGCGATCTACCTGCCGATGATCCCCGAGGCCGTCATCAGCATGCTGGCCTGCGCCCGCCTGGGCGCCGCGCACTCCGTGATCTTCGGCGGTTTCTCCGCCGACGCGATCCACTCGCGCGTGCTCGACGCCCAGTCCGAACTCGTCATCACCGCCGACGGCGGCTACCGCCGCGGCAAGGCCTCGAACATCAAGGGCACCGTCGACGCGGCACTGTCGCCCGGGGACACCCCGGTTGAGAACGTGCTGGTCGTCAAGCGCACCGGCGGGGACGTCGACTGGGTCGAGGGCCGCGACCTGTGGTGGGACGATGTGGTCCCACGCCAGTCCGAGCAGCACACCCCGCAGGCATTCGACTCCGAACACCCGCTGTTCATCCTCTACACCTCCGGCACCACGGGCAAGCCCAAGGGCATCCTGCACACCTCCGGCGGCTATCTGACGCAGGCCACGTACTCCATGAAGTACGTCTTCGACGCGAAGCCGGAATCGGACGTCTACTGGTGCACCGCCGACGTCGGCTGGATCACCGGGCACTCCTACATCGCCTACGGCCCACTGTCCATGGGCATGACCCAGGTGATGTACGAGGGCACCCCGGACACCCCGCATCAGGGACGCTGGTGGGAAATCGTCGAGAAGTACAGGGTCACGACCCTCTACGCCGCCCCCACCGCGATCCGCACCTGCATGAAGTGGGGCGAAGAGGTTCCGGCGAAGTACGATCTGTCCTCCCTGCGGCTGCTGGGCAGCGTGGGCGAGCCGATCAATCCCGAGGCCTGGATGTGGTACCGCCGGGTCATCGGCCATGAGAAGGCGCCGATCGTCGACACCTGGTGGCAGACGGAGACGGGCGCCCATATGATCGCCCCACTGCCCGGCGTGGTCGCGACCAAGCCCGGTTCCTCCCAGCGTCCCATTCCCGGCATCAGCGTGGACGTGGTCGACGACAACGGCAAGCCGGTGGGCAACGGCGAGGCCGGCTACCTGGTCATCACCGAACCGTGGCCGGCGATGCTGCGCGGGGTCTACGGCGATCCGGAGCGATTCAAGGAGACCTACTGGTCGCGCTTCCCCGGCATGTACTTCGCCGGAGACGGCGCGCGCAAGGACCAGGACGGCGACATCTGGTTCCTGGGCCGCGTCGACGACGTCATGAACGTCTCCGGGCACCGCCTATCGACCGCGGAGATCGAGTCCGCCCTGGTCTCCCACTCCTCCGTGGCCGAGGCCGCGGTCGTCGGTGCGGCCGACGACACCTCGGGGCAGGCCGTGGTGGCGTTCGTCATCCTGCGCGGGGGCAAGGAGTCCGGGCCGGAAACCGTCGAGGAACTGCGGGCCCATGTGGGCCACGAAATCGGTGCGATCGCCAAGCCCAAGCGGGTCTACATCGTCGACGAACTGCCCAAGACGCGCTCGGGCAAGATCATGCGCCGCCTGCTCAAGGACGTCTCCGAGGGCAAGCAGGTCGGCGACGCCTCGACCCTGGCCGACGCCTCGGTGATGGACACGATCGCCCGTGAGGTGCGCGACTCGCAGGCCTGAGTCGCGGGCATCGTCACACGATTGTGCCCACCACCTGACGCGGGCGCGGGGGTTTCCGGCTAGGCTTGGACTCAGCGAAACCATATATCCCGCGCCCGCGCGGGCCCCGGCGGCCCGTATCCCGCGCACCCCGTACGAGGAGTCATCCACATGGCCGAACGGTCCCTTTCCGAGCTGATCACCGATATCAAGTCGGACGCCCAAGCTTTGGCCCAGGAGGAAACCGCGCTGGCCAAGTCCGAGGCCATCGAAGGCGCGAAGAACCTGGGCATCGGCGGCGGCCTGGCCGGCGCTGCGGCATTCCTGCTGTTCATGTCGTCCTTCGCAGCACTGTTCTGCGTATCGGCCGCCCTGCACGAGGGCGCCGGCTGGCCCTGGTGGCTGAGCTTCCTGGTCGTCTTCGCCCTGCTGGTCGTCATCGCCGTCGTCCTGGTGCTGGTGGCCGTGCCTCTGCTGAAGAAGGGCAACCCGACCCCCACCGGCGCCATCTCCGGTGCCAAGCGGGCGTTCCGCCAGCTGGGCCGCGCGGTGCGCAACCCCTCGGGTCCGCGCCGCTGAGCACACAGGGCTGAGCACACACAGGGCCCCGCACCACGGAAACGTGGTGCGGGGCCCTGTGCTGTGGTGCGGCCCGCCGGATCAGTCGCGATCGGCGGTGTCGTGGGCGATGAACACGGCGGTGGCGGCCGCGGCGGCCACCGCCAGCGTCATGGCGATCACGGGGCGGGGTTGATGACGCGGCCCCAGGTGGACTTATTGCCCCAGATGTTCTGGCGCAGCCCCTCCAGCTGCAGGATCTGGCTGTGGTCGACGAACAGATTGCACTCATTGCCGTAGTTCTTCACGTACCACTCGAACACGGGGCCGTCGGCGGCCTCGAACATGATGTTCTCCAGGCCCAGGCCGTTGATGATGGAGGCAGCGGCCGCGGTGTTCCACTCGGTGACGTTCTCCGTGATGCCCTCGGACTCGATCATGATGATCGAGGCGCCTGCGTCCAGGGCGCGCTTGCCGCGGTCCACCAGGTCACCGACGTCCTTCTTGGTCTCCGCGGCCAGTTCGGCCTCGCCGGAGTCGCCGCCGGAGCCGATCTGGATGCCCAGTTCCGGCTTGGCCTTCAGGCCGGCCTTGACGACCTTGTCCACCAGGCGCTCCAGGCCGGAGGTCGGCAGCATGATGAAGCCGGTGGAGATCTCGATGACGTCGAAGCCGACCTCCTTGGCCTCCTTCAGGTACTGGTCGACGGCGTCGGGGCCGTAGCGCAGGACCGTTTCGATCCAGCCGCCGGAGGACACGTAGGCGTTGTTCTCATGCGCGATGTCGCTGAACTTCCGGACCTGCTCCTTGGGCACCAGGCTGAACGAGCCGCCTGCCCATTTGATCCCGTCGATCCAGTTGCCTGCCACATCGAACACGTCCTGCATGTGCCGGGTACCGTAGGTGGAGTAGTAGGGGGCGCGGATCTCCGTCATGCCGACCTTGCGCGGCTTCTGCGGCCGGTAGGCCCGCGGGACGAAGTTGAACGAGGTGTCGAAGTCGATGGCGTTGCTCATGATGTCTCCTTGTGTGTTCTGGTGTTCGGATGTTTCGATGTTCTGATGTTCTGTGCTGCTCGGGCCGGGGTGCGGACGGCGAATCCGAGCCCTGGTGCCGGGGTCCGGCTCACAGCCGTTCGGTCGACACGCCCGCCAGCAGTGCAGTGAGGTCGGCGGTCGTGTGGTGCTCCAACCCGTGGACCACCTCGGCGATCTCATCGCGCTGTCGCCCCGTGGTGAAGGGGCCGGCGACCGCGTCGAATTTGGCCCTGGCCCCCGTCCAGTCCAGCGGCTGGGTGGTGAAGCCGTCGTAGGCGTCGGCCTCGGCGTGCAGCACGGTGCCGTCATCCAGTTCGACCTCCAGATAGGCCGGCATCTCCGCTGGGAAGCGGGCGGAGAAGTCATCGCGCGGGGTGATCGTCACCTTGGTCATCAGGTCCTGCACGTCGTCTGCGGTGATGCGCCAGGATTCGTACTGGGCCGGGTTCAGCTCCCCGTCCAGCAGGACCACCGCCAGCATCCAGGGCAGTGAGTGGTCCGCCTCCTCCTTGGTGAGCACCAGCTGTTTGGAGCCCTCCTCGCCGCCGCCGATGATCGAATGGGCGACGTCGAAGGTCTGCAGGCGCACCGCCTTGATCCGCTCCGGGTGGAACTCGTCGATCCGGCGGATCTCCTGGGCGGCGTCCAGGGCCGACTGCGAATGGATCTCCGCATTGTGCTTCTTGATGATGGTCCTGGCCACCGATTCCAGGTCCTCGGCGGACCAGTCGATCGTGAAGTCCCCGGCGACGGAGTCCTTGAACCCCTTGTTGCCCTCGAAGACCTCCTCGGGTCCGGTGATGCCGCGGCCGGCCAGCATGGCCGACCAGGTGCCCTCCTTGGCCACGTGCGGATAGGCCAGGCCCTTCCAGTGGCTCAGGTTCCCGGTCCGGGTGACCCGCAGGGCCACGTTCGCCGTGCCCGCCATCGCTGCGGCATTGGCGATCTGTCCGGCACTCAGTCCGAAGGCACGCCCGGCCGCTGCCGCCGCCGCGAAGGCGCCCTGCGTGGTGTGGTCGAAGCCGCGGGCGCGCACCGGCGCGACATCGGACAGGCGGGTGTGGATCTGGTAGGCCACCGCGAAGGCAGTCAGCAGTTCCTTCCCACTGGCCCCGGCGGATTCCGCGGCCGCCAACACGGCTCCGAAGTTATCGGAGGGGTGGTTGGTCTCCCCGGGCGCCAGATAGGCGTCCATGAAGTCCAGGTAGCGGCTGAGTGCGGAATTGTAGAAGGCGGCGCGCTCCGGGCTGGCCGATCCCCCGCCGATCAGGGTGGAGCGCAGGCTTCCCAGGTTGCCGCCGGACTCGGTGCCGGCCGCGGCGGGGGCGGTCGCACGGTCCCCTTCGAGATCGCCGAGCAGGCCGCGGATCGCCTTGAGCGGTTCCGCGTCGAGTGCGCCGATGGCCACGCCCAGGGTGTCGAGCACCCGGATCTTCAGCTGTTCGAGCGCCTGCGGGCTCATGTCGTCCAGCTCGGCACTGGCTGCGAAGGCGGCCAGTTGCTGGACCTCGGTGCCGGGAGTGGCCGAGGCCGGGGCGGCTGTGCCCGTTTCTCCGGCTGTCGCCGTGTTCGGTGCTGCGGCGTTCGGTGCTGCCGTGTTCGGTGTTGCGTCGATGGTTGTCATTGGTCCTCCACAACAGTGCATGTTCTGTGCTGTCGTAGAGCTACCGATCAAGGGCCCATAGATTTAGGTAACATCTACGTTCCTTAATCTAATAGGTATGGCTTATTTAGCAACCCCTAAGTGACCTACCTCACTAAAAATATCTCGATGTCAAGCAAAATCAGGGGCGCATCTCAATCGCCCGGCGCTTGTCATAGGGCCGCGCCCAGCCGGCCGAATCCAGGGCGAAGTCCAGCAGTCCGGCGGTGAAACCCCAGACCGTCAGCACCCCGGCGTCGAAGGCGGGCGTGTAGAAACGCGAGCCCGGCACCGCATAGCGGCCCCGGTTGCCCGGAGCCACCAGATCCGCGATCGGCACCCGGTAGACCTCCTGGGACTCCGCCCTGTCCACCACCCGCACGTCCATGGGCGTCTCCCACCAGGCCAGCACCGGCGTGACCTCGAAGCGCGAGACCGGCACATAGACCGGCTCCAACGAACCGGCCACCCTGATCCCGCCGGCCGTCACGCCAGTCTCCTCCCAGGCCTCGCGCAGAGCCGCGGCGACAGCATCGGCGTCCTCCGGGTCGCGGCCGCCGCCGGGGAAGGCCACCTGGCCCGCGTGCTTGCGCAGCGTACTGGCGCGCTTGAGCAACACCACGTCCACATCCCCCACGCCCAGGCCGTGCAGGCGTTCGAGCTCCGCCCGGCCCGCCGGTGTGCGCGGAGCCTGGGTCCCACGACCGAAGAGCATGAGCACGCTGGCGGCCCTGGCGCCGGCGGCCGGTGCCGGCCGGGCGGCCAGCCACGAACCCGACAGGGACCGCCCCGCCACGCCGCGCAGGCTGGAGAACAGCGGATCCGGCTGGGGATCGTCTGGCAGGTGCAGGCTCATTGCGCCTCCCCCGTTCCCGAGGCGCCCGGCGCGGAAGAATCGGCCACGGCACCGTTCGCGGCGCCGCGCGCGGAGGCCGCGGTTTGCCCCGCCTCGGCGCACAGGCGTGCGTACTCGGCCTCGCGCCCCGGCGCCATCTCATAGGTCAAAAGGGCCCGCGCCTGCTGCGGGTCGACCTCGCCGATGCCGAAGCTGGGACACAGTGCGGTGATCGGGCAGGCCCCGCAGGCCGGTTTGCGGGAATGGCAGATCCGCCGTCCGTGGAAGATCAACCGGTGGGACAGCATCGTCCAATCCCGTGGTTCGAACAGCTCGGCGACATCGGCCTCGACCTTCACGGGGTCCTCCTGCGCGCTCCAGCCCAGCCTGCGGGCCAATCTGCCGAAGTGCGTGTCCACCGTCAGCCCCGGCATGCCGAAGGCATTGCCCATGACGACGAAAGCGGTTTTGCGGCCCGTCCCTGGCAGGGTCGTCAGCTCCCGCACCGTGTCCGGGACGACGCCGTCGAAGTCGGTCACGAGCTTGTTCGCCAGTGCCACGATGTTCTTCGCCTTGGCCCGGTAGAACCCGGTGGGGCGGATGATCGACTCGACGTCCTCGATCCTGGCAGCCGCCAGTGCGAAGGCGTCGGGGTAGCGGGAGAACAGCTCCGGGGTGACCTGGTTGACCCGCACATCCGTGGTCTGGGCGGAGATCACGGTGGCCACCAGCAGTTCGAAGGGATTGCGAAAATCCAGTTCGGCATGGGCATAGGGATACGTGGCCGCCAGGATCCGATTGATCTTCCGGGCCCTGCGCTTGCGTCCCAACGGGGTCTCGCGGGAGAACTTCCTGGCCGATTTTTCAGCGAGCGTCAACACCCGTCAAGGATACGCGGTGCCAGACACCGATGCTGTGGAGTGCTGCCCACCTGGGCATCCGGTACCACGGCCGGGCGACGGCGATGCCGCGCACGGGCAGCGATGATGCCGCAGCCGCGCGCAGTCGTCGGAACAGTCACCCCCACCCTGTGATTGTTCGCACTGACCGGGTAGATTAGTACCAGTAAGTGATCATGAGCGTTGGATCGGTGCGCGTGGTAGTATCCTTCGCGCTCGCGGATCGAAAGCTATTAACGGAGGTATCCACGTGGACATAGAGGTAGTGCGCAGCGCCGCACTGTTTTCGGGTCTTGACGACGAATCCACCAGTGCCCTCTTGAAGTTCATGAAGCCGCGCAGCCTGCGCCGCGGCACCGTGCTCTTCCACGAGGGTGACAGCGGCGATGAGCTCTACATCATCTCCAGCGGCAAGCTGAAGCTGGGGCGCGAATCGTCAGACGGCAGGGAGAACCTGCTGACCGTGCTGGGGCCCGGCGAAATCGTCGGCGAACTGGCCCTGTTCGATCCGGGCCCACGGTCCACCACCGCCACCGCGGTCAGCCAGACCGAACTGCTCAGCCTCAAGCACGAGGATCTGCTCAACTGGCTGTCCGAACGCCCGCAGGCCGGCATGAACCTGCTCAAGGCCTTGGCCCAGCGCCTGCGCCGGACCAATGAGACCGTTGGCGACCTGGTGTTCTCCGACGTCCCCGGCCGTGTCGCCAAGGCCCTGATCGACCTCTCGGAGCGCTTCAACAAGCCCGCTCCCGACGGCATCCTGGTCGCCCACGACCTCACGCAGGAGGAACTGGCCCAGCTGGTCGGCGCCTCGCGTGAAACCGTGAACAAGGCGCTGGCGGATTTCGCCCAGCGCGGCTGGATCCGTCTGGAGGCCCGCGCCGTGGTCATCCTCGACATGGACCGCCTGCGCAACCGCGCGCACTGAGCGACCCAGCACGACAAACACGCCGTTCCTCCAAGAACACCCCACTACAGGGGCAGGTTCTTGGGGGAACGGCGTGTTTGCGCGTTCAGGCCCTGCTATCCAGGTACTCCAGCTGAGCGCGCACGATCTGTTCGACGGCCGGGCGCACATTGTCCGGCACCTCCGCGTACACGATGTCCGCAATCGCCTGCACACTCGTCGCACCCTGGGCCCTGACCGCCTCGACCTCACCGATGCGCTCCTGCCGGTGATTCACGTAGTACTCCAGCCAGCCCACCGGATCCGTGACCGTAGGACCGTGGGCCGGTTCGATCACCGTGAACTGGCCGGCGATCGCCATCGCCAGCAGCGACCCCAGGCTGTCCAGATAATCCGCCAGAGAGCCCTCCGGATGAGTCACCACTGTGGTTCCGCGGCCCAACACGGTATCGCCTGAGTACAGGGTGTCCCCGTGCAACACGCTGATCGAATCCGCGGTATGGCCCGGGGTGGCGATGAGTTCGACGGTGTCGCCGCGACCGGGTCCGAACCGCACCTGCTGTCCGTCGGTTACCGGTGCGGTGTGCCGGGCGAAACGCCGCAGCCCCGCGTAGACGGGGACATCCGGGGCCCATTGGTCGATGGTGGCCAGCATGTCGGAGTGGTCCCAGTGCTGGTGGGTCAGCACGATGCCGACCAGCGTGCGCCCGCCGATCGCGGCCAGGAAGGCGTCCCTGTGCGCCGGTAGTTCCGGTCCCGGGTCGATCAACAGCGCCGAGGCGTCGTCGTCTGCGAACAGGACGTAGGTATTGGTGCCGTCCAGGGTCATCGGCGTGGGGTTATCGGCAGTGATCCGCATGTGTCCCAGACTACGCCAGGTGACCTGAGCGGTCCGGGATATCAGTCCTCGGAGGTCTGCGAGTTGGCACGGTCCGCGTCGTCGGCCTCGGCCTCCAGTTCCGCGGCCTCATCGTCGGCGAAGGGCTCCTCCTCGTCGAACTCATCGCCGCCGGTCAGGGTCGCGGCGTCATCGTCCTCTTCGGCTCCCGTACCGGTGGGGTCAACCGGCTCGAAGGAGCGCAGTGCCCCGCGGTCGCTGGGGTCGGCAGGCGGGTCCAGAGTGATGAGCCACTCGCTGCCGCGGTGCACCAGCCCGGGTCGCACCGGAGTCAGATCGCGCACGCGCAGCATCGCCGATCCCACTGTTCGGGTGTCCAACAGGGATTCGCAGATCAGTCGGGTCGGCAGGGAGATGAACTCATTGGGCCCGGCGCCGGCCTCCTGGGCAGCGGCATCGGCCCGGGCCAGGACCTCGGCCGGGGACAGCCACCCGCCCCACGCATCGCCCACGGGTCGGAAGCGGACGCGCTGGCCATGGGGCAGGGCCAGGGTGAAGTAGACGGTGTCCATCCGCCGCAACTGCCATTCGGTGTTGACCCAGCGCAGCCAGGGGTGCAGCATGTCCAACCGCAGTGTCATCGACTGGCTGCGCAGCAGGCCGATGAACTTCTGCCTGCGGTCCTCCACTGCCGTCCGACCCCGTTCCAACCAGGGGAAGTCCTCCGCGGTCGCCAGGCGGCCACTGGGCAGGGCCGCCAACAGAACGCCCATGCGCATGAGCAGGACGCGGGCCGCCGCGGTGAAGTAGCTCAGCGCCCTGGCCTGGTTGTCCACCCGCAGGGCGCGCGCACAGTCGGCGGCGTTCCAAGCGGACAGGGGCGCGCGCACGGCGTCGCCTGCCCTGGTGGGGGCGACGGGGAAGGACCAGCGCCCCGGATCGGCGATACCGGGGTCGGTCTGCGTCCGAGTCACGAAGACCTCGAGCCCATCCGGGGTGTCGCGCAGCAGCACGGCGCCGGCATAGGGCTTGGGGGTGTCGGGGTGCGGACGCGCGCCGGCCCGGGAGAACAGATCGACCACCTGTCGTAGTTCGGTGGAGATCGGGAACTCCCGGGCCGGCATGGTCGCCTCAGCGCCTCAGTGTGGACCGCGAACGGTTCAGCGCGTCGCCGACATACGGAAACGCGCCTGGATCTCGACCTCGACACAGGAGCCCAGCGGCAGGGCGGCCACGCCCACGGCCGAACGCGCGTGGTCGCCGGCGGGCTTGCCGAACAGTTCGCCGATGATCTCCGAGGCGCCGTTGATGACGGCGGGCTGTTCGGTGAAACCGGGAGCGCTGGCGACGAAGCCGGTGACCTTGACGATGTCCTCGATCCGGTCGAAGTCGCCGATCACGGACTTCAGGGCGGCCAGGGCGTTCAGCGCGCACTGGCGGGCGGCCTCGTAGCCCTGTTCCACCGTCACATCGGCTCCGAGCACGCCCGGGTGCAGCAGCTTGCCGTCTGCGAAGGGCAGCTGGCCGGAGGTGTAGACCATCGTGTCCACGCGCTTGGCGGGAACGTAGACGCCGGCGGGTGCGGCGACTTCCGGCAGGGTGATGTCAAGGGCTTTGAGACGTCCTTCGACCAGGCTCATGGGATTCTCCTAGGGTTGGTTGGCTGTGGGTGCGGGACCGAGGCCGCGGCCGGGGGCCGCTGCCGGACCGGAGTTACGACCGGACCGGCTCAGGCCTCCTTGGGCCGCTTGAGGTAGGCGACCAGGCCATTGCCGTCCGGGCCGGGGATGACGGTGACCAGTTCATAGCCCTCGTCGCCCCAGGTGTCCAGGATCTGCTTGGTCGCATGGATCATCAGGGGGACGGTGACGTACTCCCACTTCTGCATGGGCTCTCCTTCGCGTTGTCTGCGGGCGGCCACACGGCGGCACCGGCTGTGCTGGCGGCGTCCAAGGCCAGGGGCCAGACGCCTACACCCGATATCCTAGACCACGCATCGGACACGGAATCGGAGGCCACCTGCTGGGCGACTCCACCCCCGGCAAGGACCGCCGAACGGCTGTCAGTTGCCGCCCAGGCCGTAGCCGCCCTCGGGCTTCTTGTCCTTGTCCTTCTGATCGGACTTGTCGTCGTCCTGCTTGGCCTTGTCGTCCGGCTTGTCCTGATCGGAATCGTCTTCGTTCTGCTGGTCGTCTGTGTCCTCGTCATCCTGGCCGGAGGAATTATTGGCACCACCGTTCCCGGACGATGCGCTGATGTCTCCGCGGGAGAAACCGGTATTACCGGACGTGTGTTTGACCGCCTTGCTCATATACGACTGCCAGGTCTTACCGGAGATCGTCGCACCGAAGATCCGACCGGTCACGCTGCCCTTAGAGTTTTTGCGCCAGTCCTTGACCCCGTCCGGGTTGCCGGTCCACACAGAGGTCGAGATCTTCTTCGTGAAGCCCGACAGCCAGGTCGAACCGACCTCGAAGTTGGTCGTACCGGTCTTGGCACCGGCGGGCACGCCGATGCTCAGGCCACGGGTGGTACCACCGCTGAAGCCCTGGGTCAGCGCCCAGGCCACGCTCTTGGCGATTTCCGGGTCAAGCGCCTCGTGGCAGTCCGGATCCGGCGCGTCGACCTTCTTGCCGTTGACGTCCTTGATCGACACGATCGGCGAGGGCTTGCAGTAGGTGCCGCCGGAGGCGAACACGGCATAGGCGCTGGCCATATCGATCGGGGCGATCTCAGACACGCCCAGAATCGACGAGGGGCCCATAGCCGGGTATGTATCGACCTTCTTGGCCTTGCCATTGACCATGGCCCACTGCTTCTGAGCGTCCTCCAGCCCATCGCCATTGCCGTACTTGACGCCCAGGTCCTCGGCCGTCTTGAGGATGCCGCACATATTGAGTTGGTTGCCCATGGCGGCATAGGCGGTGTTCACTGAGTTCTTGGTGGCATCCAGGGCCGTCATCGACGGCTTGGCCTCACCGTCTCCTGCGTTCCTCGGGTTCCACGATGCCTGTGCACCCCGGCAGCCCTCATACTTCCAGGAGCCGGCTGGGAAGGTGCGTCTGCTTGCATTGACCGTACCGCCCAGGCCATGGCCCTCCTTGAGCCATTCGGTCAGGACGAAGGGTTTCCAGGTCGACCCGACCTGGAAACCGCTCATGCCGTTGTACTGCTTGGGAACATTGAAGTTCCAGGCCGTCTTCGTGTATTTCTTCCCGCCCTCCGTGGCGGTGTACTTGCGATTCTGGGCCATCGCCAGGACCTTGCCGGTCCCCGGTTCCACGGACACGACCGTATGGCCGGCACCGGACTTGTCACCGGTGGGCACACGGTTTTCAATCGCCTTGACCGCGTCCTTCTGCATCTTCGGGTTGATCGAGGTCTTGACCGTCAGACCACCGCGGGAGAGCACTGTGGCACGTTCCTGTGGAGTCTTGCCGAAGACCGGGTCCTCCTTGAAGATCTCGGAGACGTAGTCACAGAAGAATCCCATCCCGCGTTTGGCAGTGGTGCAGCCGTTGGGAGTTTCGTGCAGCTTCAGATTCAACTTGGCCTTGACGGCCTTATCGTGTTCCTTCTGGTCGATCTTGCCGTGCTGGAGCATCAGCCCCAACACCACATTGCGCCGGTTGATCGTCCCCTCCGGGTTGCGCTCCGGGTTGTACAGGGACGGGTTCTTCACGATGCCGGCCAGGGTCGCGGCCTGTGCCACGTCCAGATCCTTGGCGTCGATGCCCCAGTACCGGTAGGCGGCGGCCTCCACACCGTAGACGCGCGGGGAACCGGAGTAGTTGTTGATGTTCATATAGCGGTTGAGGATGTCCTCCTTGGGGAACTTCTTCTCAACCGAGATGGCCAGCTTCGCCTCGCGCAGCTTGCGCGCATAGCCGGCCACGCCCTCGCCCTCGGTGGCTTCTGCGACGCGCGGGTCATCGGGTCCGAATTCGGCCTCCGCATCCTCCGTCAGCACGTTCTTCACATACTGCTGAGTCAGGGTCGAACCACCCTGCTGATTGGTCGACACCAGGTTGTGCACCAGGGCACGCCCGATGCCCTGCAGGTCGACGCCGCCGTGTTCGAAGAACCGATAGTCCTCGACCGCCACCGTTGCGTCCTGCATGGGCTTGGAGATCTTGTCCAGTGGCACCTCTTCGCGGTTCTTCCAGTAGAACTGCGCGATCGTGGAGCCGTCAGCCGCCTGGATCGTGGACTTCTCCGCCAGCGGGCGGGGGTCCAGTTCGCTGGGCAGGGCGTTGAACACGTCCACCCCGGCCTGGGCACCGGCGGTGCCCACCCCCACGACGGGGATGGCGAGGCCGGCGGACACGACGCCGGCGATCACCGAGACGGCCAGGAACTGCATGAATGCGCGGATCCCACCCTTTTTGGTGTCAGACACAGAAGAAGCCATGGCGCAAGTCTAGCGAAGTCCGGAAAAACCAGCGTGGAGCCCGTGCGCAGCCCACACCCAGGTTCACGAACGGCAAACGGCCGGTGCCCCGGGCCGCGGGCTGACCCGCCGCGAGCCGACCCCGCGCGTCAGCCCGCGGTGGTCAGGGTGATGAGCGAGGCCTCGGGCCGGCAGGCGAAGCGCACCGGGGTCAGTGCGGAGACCCCGGTTCCCCCCGATACCTCCACCCAGCTGTCCAGGCAGCGGAACAGGCCGCGGGCCCGATCGCGCGGCTGATCGCAGTTGGTCGCGGGCGCCCCCCAGAAGGGGATGCAGACCTGGCCGCCGTGGGTGTGCCCGGCCAGGATCAGCTGGGAGCCAACGGCCGAGAGCTTCGCCAGGGCGCGCTGATAGGGGGCATGGGTGACGCCGATGCGGACATCGGCGTCCGGGGCGAAGGCCGGCGCGTGGTCGGCATCCAGGGCGATGTGGGCGTCGCCCAGGCCGGACATGGCGATCCGCGCCCCGTTCGCCATGACCAGGGCTGCGGCATTGTCCAGCCGGTTCCAGCCCGCGTCCCGATAGGCGCCGACGAAGGCCTCAACGGGCAGATCGGGCACGGCCGGATACTTCGACCGCTTGTTCGAGGGACCGTCCAGATACTTCAGCGGATTCTTGAAGTGCGGAGCGAAGTAGTCGTTGGACCCCAGCACGAAGGCGCCTGGACGCTCCAATAGACGGGCGTGGGAGTCCAGCACCATGTCCAGGGTCTGGCCGCCGAAGTTGTCACCCGTATTGACCACCAGGTGCGGGTCGAGCTCATCGGCCAGGCCCAGGATCCAGCGGGGCTTCCAATGCTGCCAGGTGGTCTGGTGCTGATCGGAGATGTGCAGAATGCGGACTGTGCCGGTGCCGTCTGTGCCGGTGAACCCGGCCGGCAGCAGGGGGAGTTCATAGCGACGGATGCGGAACCAGTTCGGTTCGACGAACAGGGACCAGCCGGCCACGGCGGTGCCGGTCAGGGCCAGGGTGCCGGCGGCGGCCAGCAGATTTCGGGTTGTGCTCACCGTCGGGAGTGTACCCGGGCGGGATTCGAAGGCACTGAATCATTCCCACGGGATTCGGCCCGCGCTCTGCGACTCTCAAGCCTTCACCCGCCGGCCAGGGTCCTGGCGCATTCCCTCTGCCCATGTTCGAAAGCGCCCGCCATCCGAGGTCGGATTGCGGTTGTGCGGGCTGTCGATGAGACTTGGGTCCATGACCGCAATGGAGCACAGCACCTTGAATCCCCTCCCCCGCACGGCTGCCGACGACACCGGGGACGACACCGCGCAAGATGCCGTCCGGGACCATGCCGCCCAAGTGCTCGACCGGCTGTTGACGGAACGTTTCAGCTGCCGGGCGTTCCTCCCCGAACCGGTCCCCCACGAGACGATCTCCCAGATCATCGCCTCCGCTTCGCATGCGCCATCGTGGTGCAATACCCAGCCCTGGCACCTGCACGTGCTCGAGGGGACCGCGGCCGGGGAACTGCGCGGTGCGGTGTCCACCGCCGCCCGGCAACGGCTGGCCAAGGGCCTGCCGGAGACCCCCGACATCCCCTTCCCCACGTCCTTCGAGGGCGTCTACCGCGAGCGCCGGCGTGCTTCGGGCTGGCAGCTCTACGATGCGGTGGGCGTGCGCAAGGGTGACCGGGAGGCCTCGGGGCGCGAAATGCTGAAGAACTTCGACTTCTTCGCAGCCCCCACGGTGGCGATCCTGACGACCACCGCAACGCTGGGCACCTACGGGGTGTTGGACTGCGGGCTGTTCCTGCAGTCGTTCCTGCTGGCAGCCCAGGCGCGCGGCGTGGCCGGCGTGCCCCAGGCTGCTCCGGCCGGCTACTCCGATGTGATCCGCCGGGAGTTGGGACTCGACGACGATCGCCTGGTGGTGTGCGCGGTGGCCCTGGGCTTCCCCGACTCCGAGGCCCCGGTCAACGGCTACCGGACCGCGCGGCAGGGGCTCGACGAACTGGTGACCTGGGTGGGTTGAGCGTCGGGTAGGACTTTCGACAGTGTCTGAGCGTTCCTGCGAGTGCCGCATCGGGCACGAACGGCCGATAGGTGTCATGAACTTCCGCCTAACCCGGCGAAAATCCCGCCTTTTGTGACACCGCCCTACGTTCGCGACCCCGACGAAGGAGCGGAGGCGGGTGAGGTCAGCCCTCAGGAACACCCGACCGCGCTCGGGCCTCCGTTCAGCCGGCCAGGGAGGGGTGGCGGTCCAGGTCGGCCTGGCGGCCCGTCAGTTTACGGGTGTGGCGGCGCATCCGTACGGCGCCGATCGACCGGCACACCAGGTAGATCAGGAAGCTGATCGTCGTGACGAAGGGGCTGATCGGCACGCTGGGCGCGCCCAGGGCGATCAGGATTCCACCCACGCTGGAGACCAGGGCGAAGGCCATCGACAGCAGTGGCACCACCACAGGATTTGCCGACACCTGGGTGGCGGCGGCGGCAGGCGTGATGAGCAGCGCGAGTACCAGCAGCACACCCACCACCTGGACGCTGAGCGCCACGGCCAGGCCCAACACCAGCATGAAGACGATCGTCAGCGCACCCACCGGCACGCCCTTGGCGCGGGCTATCTGCGGGTCGATCGAGGAGAACATAAGCGGGCGCCAGATGATCAGCAGGACCACCAGCACAATGACCGCGCAGATCACCAGGACCCGTACCTGGTCAGGGGTGATCGCCACGATCTGCCCGGTCAGCAAGCCGAACTTGTTCGCCGCCCTGCCGTCGTAGAGGGCCAGGAACAGGATGCCCAGGCCCAGGCCGAAGGGCATGAGCACACCGACGATCGAGTTCTTCTCCGAGGAGCGCACGCCCAGCACGCCGATCAGCAGGGCCGCCAGCATCGAGCCGACCATGGAGCCGTAGACCACATCGGCGCCCACCAGCAGGGCAAAGGAGGCGCCGGCGAAGGACAGTTCCGAGATGCCGTGGACTGCGAAGGCGATATCGCGGGTGACCACGAAGACGCTGACCAGTCCGCCCACGATCCCCAGCAGGGCGGCGGCGAACAGCGAGTTGCGCAGCAGGTGGACCAGTTCGCCGTAGTCGTCGAAGGTGAAGGAGGCGAAGAAGGTGGACAGGAAGTCGATCATCGCGCACCGCCCGTGCCGGTGGCCGTGGCCGAGGTCCCGGCGGCCACCGCAGCCCCGCCGGCAGGTGCCCCGTCCTCGCCGCCGACGATGATGAGCCGCCCGGCCGCGCGCACGACCTCGACGGGTGATTGGAACAGGTCCGACAGTGCTTCTGTGGTGATGACGTCCTCCGGTTTTCCGACCAGGAAGTGGCCGCCGGCGATGTAGAGCACGCGGTCGACATAGGGCAGGATCGGGTTGATCTCGTGCGTGACGAACAGGACCGAGGTCCCCCGCTGCCTGCGCTGTTCGTTCAGCAGGTGGGCGACCAGGCGCTGATGTGGGATGTCGAGGCTGAGCAGCGGCTCATCGCACAGCAGGATCTTCGGATCGCTGGCCAGCGCCTGGGCCAGGCGCAGACGCTGTAGTTCCCCGCCGGACAGTGTGCCCACCGGTTCGTTCGCATAGTCCTGGGCACCCACGGCCGCCAGCAGTTCGTCCACCTGGCGGCGCTTGGAGCGACTGGGCCAGCCGGTGCCCCAGCGGTGCCCGTCGATGCCCATACCCACCAGGTCGCGGGCGCGCATCGGGGTATCCCGGTCGACTCCCCGCTGCTGGGGCACATAGCCCACGTCCGGATCCCCGCGGTGGACTTCGTGCCCGTTCAATTCGACGGTGCCCGAATGCAGCCTGTACTGGCCCAGCAGGGTCTTCAGCAGCGAGGTCTTGCCTGAACCGTTGGGGCCCAGGATCGCGATGAACTCCCCCGGGTGGACGTCGATGTTCAGGCCGTGCCACAGGACGCGTTCGCCGAAGCGCAGTTGCGCGTCGTGCAGTTGCAGAACAGGGGGTTGGTTTCCACTCACCTGATCACTGTACCCAAGCGTTGTCACGGACGGAGTCCCAGTGGACGTGGCGGATCAGCCCAGGGCCTTGTCGATGGCGTCGATGTTGCCGCCCATCCAGGTCACGTAATCGGTGTCGGCCGGCATCGTTTCACGCAGGTCGACGACGGGCACGTTCGACTTCTCGGCGGAGTCCTTGAGAGCGTCGGCCTGGGAGTTGGAGGCCTGTGTGTTGTAGGCCAGCAGTTTGACCTGCTTCTTCGAAATCTGGTCCTGAGCCGACTTGAGCACCAGCGGCGGCACGTCGTCGCCCTCTTCGACGGCTTCGAGGAAGTCCTCGCTCGTGGCGTTGTGCAGGCCCATATCACCGAACAACCACAGCGGCACGGGTTCGGTGGCGGCGGCCTTGGCACCGTTGTGGTCCTTCTTGACCGTGGCCGCCTTGTCCTCCAGGCCCTGCAGCTTGGACTTGTAGGCATCGGCGTTCTTGGTGAAGGCATCGGCATTGTCCGGGGACTTCTCCCCCAGCTCCTTGGCCACCGCGTCGCTCACCTTCACCATGGTCGGCACCGAGTACCAGACGTGCTCGTTGAACTCGCCGTGCTCGTGGCCCTCCTCGCCGTGCTCGTCACCGTGCTCATGGCCATCCTCATCATGGCCCTCGTCACCGTGGTCGTGGCCCTCATTGCCCACGCCGTCGGAGCCCGGCAGGCCGGAGACCGAAACGGCGTCCACCACAGTCGGGTCGACGTTCGCGGCCTTGATCATGGAGGTCATGAACGCGTCGTAGCCACCGCCATTCTCAACCACCAGGTCGGCCTTGGACACCTTGAGCTGGTCGGCGCTGGTCGCCTCGTAGTCGTGCGGATCCTTGTTCGGATCGTCGATGACGGCCGTGATGTCGGCATCGTCGCCCGCGACGTTCTTCACGATGTCCGCATAGACGTTCGTCGAGGTCACGACCGTGAGCTTCCCGGAGTCCGCCGAACCGCCGGACGCGGAGCCCGCCTGGGCGGAACCGCAGGCCGCCAAGAGCAGAGCGGATGCGCTGAGGGCTCCGATGGCCGCGAACCGGGCTGGTTTGCGCAGTCGGATGGATGCACTGGATGAGGCCTTCATGGAACCTGCTTTCTCATATGTCTGCCGGCTTATGGGTCCGGCTGAATGCAGACGGCCCGCCACCGCGCGCATTCACTGCGCATGGTGGCGGGCCGTCGTTCGACGTTGGTTCCACCGTACTCATGTAGGTGCATATGCACTAATCAAAATATGCACATCCGCGCATACCGTGACCGACCATAAAATAGAGGCCCGCTAAATGATGATCGAGGCCGCCGTGGAGGCACGATCATCATTTAGCGGGCTCCTGAAGTCCGGAATGCGGATCCCGTCAGCGCTGGGCCAGCAGGGCCGCGATCTGCACGGTGTTCAGCGCCGCGCCCTTGCGCAGATTGTCATTGGCGATGAAGAGCACCAGGCCCTTCTTGCCCTCGGCCGACTGGTCCTGGCGGATCCGGCCCACGAAGCTGGGGTCCGCACCGGCGGCCTTGAGCGGAGTGGGGACCTCGTCGAGCACCACGCCGGGCGCCTGGGCCAGGACCTCGCGGGCCCTCTCCGGGGTGATGTCCCGGTCGAATTCCGCATGGACGGACAGTGCGTGGCCGGTGAACACGGGTACCCGCACGCAGGTGCCGGCCACGCGCAGCTCCGGGATCCCCAGGATCTTCCGGCTCTCATTGCGCAGCTTCTTCTCCTCGTCCGTCTCATTCAGGCCGTCGTCGACCAGATTGCCGGCGAAGGCCAGGACGTTGAACGCGATCGGCTCGACGTAGACCTGCGGGGCGGGCAGCGTGACGGCTCCACCGTCGTGCACCAGGCCGCGGGCATCGGGCAGTCCGGCTTCCAGCTGGCCGTACAGTTCGTCCACACCGGCCAGTCCGGAACCGGAAACGGCCTGGTAGGTGCTGACCATCAGCCTGTTCAACCCGGCTTCCCGGTGCAGGGCCGCCATCACCGGCATGGCCGCCATGGTCGTGCAGTTCGGGTTGGCGACGATCCCCTTGGGGATGTCGTCCAGAGCGCCCGGGTTGACCTCGCTGACGACCAGAGGGACCTCCGGGTCCTGGCGCCAGGCGCTGGAGTTGTCGACCACGGTCACGCCGGCCGCGGCGAAGCGCGGGGCCTGCGCCTTCGAGGTGGCTCCGCCGGCGGAGAACAGGGCCACGTCCAGCCCGCTCGGGTCCGCGGTGGCCGCGTCCTCGACCGTGATCGGGGTGCCCTTGAAGTCCAGCTGCTTGCCGGCCGAACGGGCCGAGGCGAAGAAGCGGATCTGCTCGATGTCGAATCCGGGATCGTTCGCCAGCAGGGTGCGCATCACGGCACCCACCTGGCCGGTGGCGCCGACGACGCCGATCTTCAGTGAGCTCATCGTCCGGTACCTCCGTATACGATCGCTTCGACCTCTTCGGCATCAAGACCGTAGGCGGAATGGGCCACGCGCACCGCTTCGTCCAGCAGGTCCGCGCGGGTGACCACGGAGATGCGGATCTCCGAGGTCGAGATCATGTCGATGTTGATGTGGGCGTCCGACAGCGCCTCGAACAGCTTGGCGGTGACACCGGGGTGGCTGCGCATGCCCGCGCCGATCACCGACAGCTTGCCGATCTGATCGTCGTAGCGCATATGGTCGAAGCCGATTTCGGACTTCGCGTCCTCCAGGGCCCTCGTCGCCTTGGCTCCGTCGGAGGCGGGCAGGGTGAAGGAGATGTCCGTGCGGCCCGGGTCGCGGGTGGAGATGTTCTGCACGATCATGTCGATGTTGATTTCGGTCTTGGCCATGATCGTGAAGATCTGCGCGGCCTTGCCGGGAATGTCCGGGACGCCGACGATGGTCAGCTTGGCTTCGGAGCGGTCGTGCGCGACGCCGGAGATGATTGCCTGTTCCATAGTGGTGTCCGTTTCTTCTGTGTCGGTACCTTCCGGGGTGAGTGCGCCCGGTTTGCGGCGGGGACGGAATTCCGCCGGGATCGGATCGTCTGTCACCCAGGTTCCCTGGTTGTGCGAGAAGCTGGAGCGGCAGTGGATCGGCACATTGTAGCGGCGGGCGTATTCGACCGCGCGCAGGTGCAGCACCTTTGCGCCCGAGGCCGCCATCTCCAGCATCTCCTCGAAGGTGATCGTCTCGATCCGGCTGGCCGCCGGTACGATCCGCGGGTCGGCGGTGAACACGCCGTCGACGTCCGTGTAGATCTCACACACATCGGCGTTCAGCGCCGCTGCGAGGGCGACTGCGGTCGTGTCCGAACCACCGCGGCCCAGGGTGGTGATGTTCTTCGTCGTCTGGGACACGCCCTGGAAGCCCGCCACGATCGCGATATTGCCCGTGTCCAGGGCCGAACGGATGCGTCCGGGGGTGACGTCGATGATGCGGGCGCGGCCGAAGGACTCGTCGGTGATCATGCCGGCCTGCGAACCGGTGAAGGACTTCGCGTTGAAGCCCAGATTGGCGATCGCCATGGCCAGCACAGCCATCGAGATGCGCTCACCGGCGGTCAGCAACATGTCCAGTTCGCGGGCAGGCGGCATGGGGGAAACCTGCTGGGCCAGATCGATCAGATCGTCGGTTGTGTCACCCATTGCGGATACCACCACGACGACCTCGTGCCCGGCCTTGCGGTATTCGACGATGCGCTGGGCGACGCGCTTGATGCTGGCAGCATCCGCCACCGACGATCCGCCGAACTTCTGAACGACTAGGCTCATGCGTTCACTTTCCTAGGTGGGAGCGGGGAACCGGGGGTGAGGACCCGGACCCGTGCGGAATGGCTCCGTGGTCCATTCCATCGTCCATTGTATGAGGGCACCCCGCCGGGGCCGAGGTGGCCGTCCGCGCCTCGAACCGCGGCAGGAAATTTTCCTGCCGGGTGGCCGCGAGACGGGATCGGCAGCCGGCGGTACCGCCGACGGCGCGGCTGGCACTACCGCCCGCAGGCGGCGCGGCCCTCCGGCTCAGCCGACCGCGGTCCGGCCCTGCAGCGCCCGACCCAGGGTGACCTCGTCGGCGTATTCCAGATCGCCGCCCACCGGCAGGCCGCTGGCCAGCTTGGACACCTTGATGCCCAGCGTGCCCAGGAGCCGGATCAGGTAGGTGGCGGTGGCCTCGCCCTCGAGGTTCGGATCGGTGGCGATCACGCATTCGGTGACGGTGCCGTCGGACAGGCGCGGCAGCAGTTCCTTGATCCGCAGATCATCGGGGCCCTTGCCGCGCATCGGATCGATCGACCCGCCGAGCACGTGGTACAGGCCCCGGTATTCGCGGGTGCGTTCCAGGGCCACGACGTCCTTGGACTCCTCCACGATGCAGATCATGGTCTGATCGCGACGGGGATCCTGACAGATCAGGCAGGTGTCCCCTTCGGCCACATTGCCGCAGATGGTGCAGAAACTGACCCGCTGCTTCACCGCAGTCAGCGCGTGGGCCAGGGCTGCGACCTCGGCCGAATCGCTCTGCAGGATGTGGAAGGCCAGGCGCTGGGCGGACTTGGGCCCGATCCCCGGCAGCTTGCCGAATTCCTCGACCAGGTCCGCCAGCGCACCCTCGTACGCCATGCTCATTCTCTAATCTCCTCAATCACCACTCCGCCCAGCAGCCGTTCAACCACCGGGACCCCGAATTCCCCGGTCTCGCTGATGTCCAGGTCGTTCTCCGGGTCGACGTTCATATATTCCTCGTCGGGGCTGATGTAGCCCGCGCCGGGTGCCTCCTGGCCGGGGCCCGGCCCCACGGGGGTACCCGGATATCCGGAGTCCCCCGTGTAGCCGGGGTCGCCCGGGTACTGACCCTGCGAGCCGCCCTGCTGCCCACCGGAGCGCTTGCCCTTGGCGTGCCGGGCGGCGAGGTCTGCGAATGGATTCGCGTTTTGCTGCCCGGGCCCCCCGGAGCCCGCATGATCGTGCCGATAGGCGTACGAGCTGCCCGGCCCCGGTCCCCGGCCGTGGGCGAACCCTGCGGCACCTGAACCGTTGTCGCGGCCGTATTCGGACTCATCCTCCGCTTGTCCCGGAAGGTCGCCCGCAGGAGTCCCCTGGGGGTAAGCGCCACCTGTGCCCTGGGTATTCCCCCGGCCGCCGCCGGCCCCGGGGCCTGTGCCCGGCCCGGTCGCGAAACCGTTGTCGGCCCGGTCCCACCCGGCCGTGCCCCCATCCGGCTGATACCCCGTGAAGCTGATCGAGGTGTCGGCATATGCGCCCAGGAAGTCCAGATCGTCCGCCGGGGGAACTGCCGACGCTGCAGGCGCGCTCTGGTCTCCGGGGGTCTCCGCAGGCCGTTCGTTGGCAGGTTCGCCCGCGGGAGCATCCGGATAGGCCGCGTCCGCATAGTCTTCATCCCACGGTTCGAAGTCCACGTCCGCCGGCGGTGGCACTACCAGAGCCGGCACGTCGACTGCTCCGGAACCGGCCGAGGTCTGGGGCTCGTCGAAGGTGCCTGCAGTCGGCTCGTTGGAGGGCTCGGTGGTCGGCTCGTTGAAAGTTCCGACCGGGGTGTCCTCGACCTCGCCGAAAACCTCGAAGTCATCGGCGAAGGGGGCAGTTACGGGCTGTACCTCCGCCCGGCTTCCCGGTCCCGCAGGCGTGCTGGCCGGCCCGGCTGGGTCCGCCTCCTGATCGGAGCCCTCGGGCTCGGCACGGTGTGGTCCGGGCTGCCGCTCTTCGCGCTGTGGCGCCTGCGGTCCGCCGGGCTGCTGGGGCCGCTGATCCCGCCGGCCGGCGGGGGCTGGACTCGGGTCCACTGTGCCGGGACCGGAGGCGGGAGCCCAGGGCCCATCCTGGGGTGGGGTCTGCCAGAACTTCTCGTGGTCGACGGGTTCACGGTCCATGGCGCGCGGCCCGACGACCGCATCGATCTCGTCCTGGCTGGGCCGATGCTGGCCTGCCGTGGGCGCGCTGCCGGGTGCGGATTCCCCCGCCCGGCCCGCGAAGCCCGCGCCGGGGCCGAATTCCTGCCCACCGCGCGGCCGGTTCTGGCCCGCACCGGAGCCGGTGTTCTGCCCGCCGGCGGAGGCCTGCGCACGCTGTGCGTCGAGGTCGATGCCCACCTGGCCGACGGCTACGCTCACCCTCATGCCCAGTTCGTCGAAGATGGCCTCCGCCAGTCGCTGGTCATTGCCGTTGCGATCGAAGCTGTGGGCCGATCCCTCATTGTTGAAGCCCAGCTGCAGGGTTCCGGATGCGACGGCCAAGGGCACGGCGTTACTGCTCAGGATCGCGCGGGCCAGACGGCTGCGCCGACCCAGGGCGTCCAGGATATTGGGCCAGTTGCGCCGGATCGCGTCGATCTCATTGCCACCGGGAATGCCGGGCGCAGCTGCTTGTGCGGGTGCAGCCGACGCTGTGGATACTGCGGCTTCTGCTGCAGGCGCGGCGGGCGCTGCCGGCCGTCCAGCCGGTGCGGCGGTGGGCGCCGATCCCTGCGGATGCGAGGGGTCCACCCGCGGCGGTTCTGGCTGCCGCTGCGGCTCCTGCTGGGCAGCCTGCTGTGTGGGCTGCTGCCCTGGCTGCGGCGCCGAACGCTGGTACGGAGGCTGCTGCGCAGCACGCCCTTCGGACTGGTGCAGGGACTGGCGGGTGGAGTCCCGCTGCTCGCCTCGTTCCTGCGGTCGGGATTGCGCGGGCTGCCGGCCCGGCTGCGCCTCTTGTTGTCCGGGTGCACGTCCTGCCGGTGCCTGTGCCGTTTTGGCCGGGCCCTGTTCCTGCGGCCGGCCCTGCTCCGGTGCCGGAGCCGGCGCGGACCCGCCGAGGTCCTCGGTCGCGAAGGACTGCGCCATGGCGGCGAAGTCGGCGATGTCGTCCAGCGAATCGTAGTGCCGGCCCTCGTGTGAGGGAGCCGGACCGGCTACTCCGCCCTGCGCACCGCGCGGCCGTGCCTGATCGGACTGGACCGGGCCGTTCTGCGCCGGTCCGCTCTGCGCCGCCTGCTGTGCCGGCTGGGCCCGTCCCGCTTGCTGTGCGGACCCGGTCCCACCGGTCATCGAGGAGCCACCGGCCACCGCAGCGCCGCCGGGCACGCCAGCCGCCGCACCGCCCGGCACACCGGTTGCGGCGCCCGGCACGTTTCCGGCCGCGCCCATGCCGATGCGCCGTTCCATCCGGTCCAGGCGCGACAGCAGGGCCCCGCGCGTCTTCTCACCGCCGGGCAACAGCACGCGTGCGCACATGAGTTCGAGTTGCAGCCGTGGGCTGGTCGCCCCCGTCATCTCCGACAGGCCCACGTTGAGCAGGTCCGCGGCCCGTGAGAGTTCGGCCATCCCATAGGCCTGGGCTTGGGCTACCAGGCGCTCCAAGCGATCCGCCGGCGCATCCGGCAGCATCGCCGTCGCCTGATCGGGAGCCGTGGCCAGCACGATGAGGTCGCGGAAGCGCTCCAGCAGGTCTTCGACGAACCGGCGCGGGTCCTGCCCGGATTCCACCACCCGGTCGATGACCCTGAACACGGCGGCTCCATCGCCTGCGGCGAAGGCGTCCACGATGTCGCCCAACAGGGATTCCGGCGTATAGCCCAGCAGGGCCACCGCCGTGTGATAGTCGATCCCGTCTGGACCGGAGCCGGCCATCAGCTGGTCGAGCACGGACAGCGAGTCGCGCACCGAACCGCCGCCGGCGCGCACCACCAGGGGCAGCACGCCCTTGCCAACCGGGACGTTCTCCCGTGCGCAGAGCTCACCCAGATAGTTCGCCATGATCTCCGGCGGGACCAGCCGGAAGGGGTAGTGGTGGGTGCGCGAGCGAATGGTGCCGATGACCTTTTCGGGTTCGGTGGTCGCGAAGATGAACTTCACATGCGCTGGGGGTTCCTCCACCAGTTTCAGCAGGGCGTTGAAACCCTGGGGAGTGACCATGTGCGCCTCGTCGAGGATGAACACCTTGTAGCGGTCGCGGGCCGGCGCGTAGACCGCGCGTTCGCGTAGGTCGCGGGCATCGTCGACGCCGTTGTGGCTGGCCGCGTCGATCTCCACCACGTCCAGCGAACCGGGGCCGCCGGTGGCCAGGTCGCGGCAGCTGGCGCATTCCCCACACGGGGTGGGCGCAGGGCCCTTGGCACAGTTGAGACAGCGGGCCAGGATGCGCGCGGACGTCGTCTTGCCACAGCCGCGCGGGCCTGAGAACAGGTACGCGTGATTGACGCGCCCGTTGGCCAGGGCCATCTGCAGCGGACGGGTCACGTGTTCCTGCCCGATGACCTCTTCGAAGGTTTCGGGACGGTATCTGCGGTAAAGAGCTGTGGACACGGTACTAGGCTACCGGGCTGGGCTGACACGGGTCGGACACGGCACAATGGGACCATGTCCTCGAACCCGGAACCGCCCGTTTCCCGCGATCCCCGCAGGCTGCGCATCGGCTATGCCGAACGCGATGCGGTGATCGAAACCCTGCGCGAGGCCGCCGACCAGGGACGTATCACCACCGATGAACTCGAGGAGAGGATCGAAGCCGCGGACGCAGCGCGGACATATCTGGAGCTCGATCCGATCGTCGCCGATCTGCCCACCCCACCGCCCTCAGCACAGGTCGCCGGACAACAGCTCCAACCCTCCATCCCCGCCCAGCGGATTCCCGGGCAGGTCCCAATGCCCGGCCAGGCCGGAGCCCCCGGCTACTCCGCCGCGGACCCGCTGGTTCTGAACGCGGGTTGGAACGACCAAGAGCTCACGGGCGACTGGAAGACGGTCCCCTTCATGCGCATCAAACTCAGCGCCTCAACGGTGCACCTGGACTTCACCCGGGTCCGCAACACGCTGGGCCGCATCGACATCGAGGTCGAGGGCGCAGCGGGCACTGGCGTCATCGTGGTGCCCGAGGGCTGGGGCGTCGACGTCGATGCCGTCGCCAAGAGCTGGGGCTCGAAAAAGAGCACGGTGAACCGGCAGCCAGAACCTGGACAGCCTGCCATCGTCGTCACCGGTTCACTGGGAATGTCGAGTCTGCGGGTCCGTCATCCCAACCGCTGGGAGCGCAGGAAACTCGGGTAGCCGGATGGCCCAACCGCCGGGGCCGCGGCCTTGGCGAAACAACCCAGCGGGGAAATACGGCTAGGCCTTGACCGGTTTGACCAGGGCGACCGACTGCCGGCCGAAGTAGTACAGCAGCAGTTCGCTGTTGGGACCCTCGACCTCGGCATAACCCGGCTTGCCGACCATCCGGCGGCGCAGTAGGCCGACCATCCGCCCCAGCTGTTCCTCCTCATCGGCGGGTAGCGCCCGGGGCACCCATTCGTCCGCGGCCCGGCGGATGTCCTCGTGGTGGACGAAGTACTCCGCGGTGTTCATCAGGCGATCGACAGGGCCCCAGGCCGCAGGGCTGCGGCGTTTCGGACCGGCGGCGACCATCCCCACCAGCTGATCCCAGGGCAGCGCCTTGAGCTCGGCCTCGCGGGCGGCTGCACGGCGTTCCAGTAGCGGCACCCGTGCGGCAAGTTCCGGTGCGGCGTTGCCGGGCAATGCGCTGGGATAGCGGTCGCGGACCACCAGGTGCACCGCCAGATCCGAGGCATCCCAGCCCTCACACAGAGTCGGGGCGTCGGGTCCCGTACGGCGCAGCGCAGCCGCCAGGGCCAATCGTTCAGCACGGGCGTAGTTGACCATGCACCCAGGCTATAGCGTGAACGCCGTCTTGGCACGCCCCGGTGCACCTGTGATCGCCGCAGCCCAGGCGCTCAGGAACGCCGAGGCCCGACTCACCGATCGGTAGTCCGCCAGCGCGTCAGCACGGGTCGGCCCGTCCGTGACGATGACCACGGGCTTGCCATCCCGAGCGGCGGAACGTACCAGCCGCAGGCCGCTCATCACCGCCAACGAGGTTCCAACGGCTACCAGCCCACCGGCCTCATCGACGGCCAGGGTGGCCGCCTGGGCACGTGGTTTGGGCACCGATTCCCCGAAGAAGACGACATCGGGCTTCAACGGCCCTCCGCACACCGGGCAGGGCAGGGGCTCGAAACCGGCTGTGTCCTCGAGTTCGACGTCCCCGTCCGGGGCGATGTCGAGTTCCTCGGCTGCGCAGGCGGCTGCGAACCCCGGATTGCGCAGGGTCAGCTTGTCCTGCACCCAGTCGCGGTCGTAGAGCCCGCCGCAGTCCAGGCAGACCACCCGGTCCAAACGCCCGTGCAGATCGATCGTCCGGTGCGAACCGGCGGCCTCGTGCAGTCCGTCGACATTCTGGGTGATGAGCGCTCCGGGCCGGATGGCGGCGAGCGCCCGGTGCCCGGCATTCGGCCGGGACCCCCGCATCGCGGGCCAGCCCACATAGCTGCGGGCCCAGTATCTGGCGCGCGCCGCGGCGGAACCGACGAAGGTCTGGAACTCCATCGGATTGCGCGGCGGCGCGTCAGGGCCCCGATAGTCGGGAATCCCGGAATCCGTGCTCAACCCGGCCCCGGTCACCACGACCCAGTCGTGGGCCGGGCGCGCGGTCAGGGCCGCGATGATCTCCTCATCGGGATGGCTGGGGGCGGCGGCCGGGATGCCCGCCAGCGGATCCTTGACGATGGGCACCGCGGGCTTCGCCTCAGGCCAGGCCGGCCAGGCCGGCGATACCGGTCAGCAGGGAGTCGTACTGTGAATAGCCGTCGGAGGAGCTACTCACCGAGGCGATGATGATGATGAAGATGATGTAGGCGATGATGAGGACGATCCCGATGGCCAGGAACACGATCCCCAGGATGAAGCCCCACTTACCCAGATTGTTGTCCGGCAGGCCGACCTCGCGCGACTTCTTCCGGGCGATGACACCGCAGATGATGCCGACGATCGGGCCCACGCCGATGCCGACCAGTGCCACGAGCGAGGCGACCAGCGAGATGATGCCCAGCGTCTGGCCCGGATCGACCAGCACGGCGGGCACCGTATAGGGCTGGCCGTATCCGTAGGGGTCCTGGCCATAGGCCGGCTGCCCGTAAGGATCCTGGCCGTAGCCCGGCTGGCCATACGCCTGCTGCGAGCCATAGTCGGGCTGCTGGCCATAGGCCGGCTGTTCACCGTACTGGGGCTGGCCGTACTGGGGCTGCGAGCCGTAGGTATTGTTCTGCGAGCCGTAAGCGGCATTCGGATCGCCCTGCGAGCCGTAGTTCTGGGAGTCGTAGTTCTGCGAACCGAACTGCTGCGGCCCGGAGGCGGCACCACTCGAATCCGTTGCAGAACCGTAGTTTCCACCCGAATAATCGCCGCCCGAATAGTTGCCGGAGCCGGCACCGGAATCGTTGTATCCCTGGTTGCCCTGATTCGGATCCTGTGGAGTGGACATTGCTGTCTCCTTCGGTCGGTTCGGCATCGAAACCCCGACCGCAGTCGGGCCGGACTTCGACATATACGGAAAGTCTAACGGTCTGCCCTGAGGAGAGCCCGGCTCACCTGTTCACAGGCCCCGGCCGACGGAGTCCCACTGTGCACGTACCCAGGTTTTCCACCGCTGTGTCCACAACTGTGCATAGTAAAGTCCCCGGATCGTGCCGGTTGTCCACAGGCGCGGCCGTGCCCATCGTGCACACCGGTGGAAAAGGTGGAGCACCCTGTGCCCGCGCGACGGTCAGTCCAGTCCCAGCAGGGACCTCGGTGTCGTCCACAGCACCCCGCGCAGCCAGTCGGCGCCCAGGCCCAGGCGCTGAAGGGCCTGCAGCTGGTGGCTGTAGGGATACGGAATCGTCGGGAAATCGCTGCCCAACACCACCCGGCCCGCCAGGCCGGCGAGGACGCGCGGATAGTCCGCGGGCAGCGGCGCCAGGGCATTCATATAGTCGGTGCCGACCATCGTCGTATCCAGGTAGACGTGCGGGTGTTCCGCGGCCAGCCGGGCGAACTCCAGGTAGTCGGGTAGGCCGGCATGGGCGATCACCAGCACCAGTTCGGGGAACCGGACCAACAGCCGGCGGATCGGCTCGGCGCCGGTGAAGCGGCCGGCGTGCGGACCGTTCCCGCAGTGGATGACGACGGGGGTCGCCGTCTGCTGCAGCAGGTCCCAGGCCTCGTCCAGGAGCGGATCGGCCGGGTCGAAATCGCCCACCTGCACGTGGACTTTGAAGACCTGCGCCCCCGCTTCCAGTGCCGAGGCGACACTGGCCCGGGCACTGACCGGCGCTTTGCCGCCGGGCCGGGTGGGGTCCGGCCGGGTGGCGCCGGGCGGTTCGGGATAGAAGGTGCCGGAGTGGATGGCGTCGGGGTGGGCGGCTGCGAATTCGGTTGAGAAGTCGTTGAGCCAATCGGCCATGCCCGGTCGGTGTGCGTAGTTCAGCGTCGTATAGGCGGTGACGCCCATATCCCGGAGGATCTGCACGCGCTGCTGGGCGGGATGGCGGTAGGCGATGGGCCAGGGCGGGGCACCGGGATCGTGCTCGGAGACGTGATCGAAGAAGTCCCAGACCTTCGCCTGAACGCGCTCGGGCATGAAATGCACGTGCAGATCGACGATTCCCGGTATCCCCCGTTCGTGGAGCCAGGCCGGGATGTCCGCGTCGGAAATGGGCGGACTCTCAGGGTCCGCCGATGCGCCTTCCGGTTTGTGCTCCTCGTTGTTCCGGGTGTTGCTCGAATCCGCCATCGCATTCCTTTCCTTTTCCACAGAAGCCTGCTGCGAGCTTAGCGAGTGTGGGTGGCGAATACGTCAGGGGCGGCGACACCGTTAGCAGCGGATTTCCGCAAACCACGTTATTCACAATCCTGGATCGGCCCCGGGAAATAGCGCCTCGGAGCACCTGTTCACAACGTGTCCGGGCGCGTCGTCCACCGTGCTTCCACCCTCTGTCCACAGTGCTATCCACCGCTGTGCATAACGCTGGGGCCTCAGCAGGGGAGTTTTCCACAGGGGTGGATGAAGTGGTGGATGTACGTCCACAACCCGGGTGCCGATGTGCAGTCACCTGCAGCGGGGAACTTCAACCGAAAAGGAGAAACGCCTCGGGTGAAACATGCCGCCCGCCGGGGAATGCCAGAGGTCGTAACGTGCCCGTAAATGTGAGGACTCCGGGAATACATCCGGAGTTCGATCCAGGGGGGGGTATTCCCGGAGCTCTGCGCATTTTCTACCCCCAGTCCCTTAACACCCTCGTAGACGGGCCCAATAAGGGACTGGGGCTAGAAAATGCGGGGGATCGCCAAATAAAAAATGGCCCGGCATCTGCCGGGCCATTCCTGTCCGTGCGCGAGGGGGGACTTGAACCCCCACGACCTTGCGATCACTGGCACCTGAAGCCAGCGCGTCTACCAATTCCGCCACTCGCGCGAACTCGTCCAACATTACACGACTCCAGCGCCCATGCAAAATCGGGTTCCGGCAACATCTTCCGTGCCGAATCATCCCTCATAAACGCCCCGCCCTCGAGCACAGCTCCACCGATTTTCGGCGCACGTTCAGGCCCAACACATATTCTGAGGTTATGAGTACGCCGCCTACCCCACAGGAACCATCAGCAGAGCAGCCTTCAGAGCAGCCGCCAGAACAATCCCCGGCTCAGCCCGTGGCACCGGCCTCCACTCCAGCCCCCTCGGTCGTTTCAGTCGCCCCGACCGCCCAGGACATCGACCCGGCACGCATCCACGCTGCACCGGAGAAGAACGCCTTCCGCCGCGCCTTCGCCAAACTGCATCCGTCCCTGCAGCTGGTACTCCTGCAGTTCTGGATGCCCGCCTTCATGGCGATCATGTTCGTCCTGTGTTACGTGGGCGGCTTCCAGCACCTGTCCCCACACGATGTCCCGGTGGCCGTCGTGGGCGACTCCGTCTCCGATTCGCGCAGCACCGCCGCGCAGTTCCAGGAGATCACCGATAAGGCGATGCCCGGCGGCTGGGACTTCAGCGTTGCGAAGTCCGAGGCCGCGGCCAGGGAGGACGTACGCACCGGCGAGGTGGCGGCGGCCTATGACGCCCAGAAGAACACCCTCATCATGGCCTCGGCCCATCAGGCGCAGTTGACCACGCTGATGCCCAAGTACCTGGACACCCTGCTGTTCTCCAAGGCCCCGGCCACCATCGAGGACATCGCTCCCCTGCCGGCCGGCGATATGGGCATGACGCCCATGTACCTCATGCTCACCTGGTGCATCACCGGTTATCTGGCCGCCATGTTCATCGGCCTGATGGGCGCGCCCCTGCGGCGTATGACCCGCTTCGCCATCATCGTCGGCGGATCGGTCTTCCTCACCGGGATCTCCTGCATCCTGGTCGACCCGGTGCTGGGCGCCATCACCGGACACTTCTGGGCCCTGTGGGGCCTGGGCGCCTGCTGGGCGATTGCGATCGGCACCGCGGTCAACGGTCTGAGCTACTTCTTCGGCAGGTTCATCGCTGCACCCGCCATGATCCTGTTCATCTTCCTATCGATCCCCGCATCCGGGGCCGCCATGCCGCAGTGGTTCATCGGCCAGCCCTTCAACTGGCTCAACCACGTGGTGGTGGGCTCGGGGATCACGGAGATGCTCAAGCGCCTGGTCTACGACGTGGGCCCCGGCTACAACCGCGGCTGGATCATGCTGGCCTGCTATCTGGTGATCGGCGTCCTGCTGACCATAGTGGGCAAGCCCTACTGGGAGGCCCGCCGCGTCCGCCATATGCTGCGGGGCCGGACCACGATGTTCCAGGACGCACAGCGCGCCAACGGCCGCCTGCACGAGGCGGAGCGCAAGGCGATCCTGGGCCGCTACAATCTGGAACCCGGCCCCGAGGGCACCGTCATCAAGCAGGAAGCCGACGATGAGGAGCTCTACGATCAGCCCTCCGACGCCTTCGGCTTCGGATCCGCGCTCGAACCGGACATCGACGAGTCCCCGCGGGCGGGCCATCCGCGTCACTGAGACGGCGGTGTCCATGCCCCGCGCTAGGCTGGCGGCACGATGAACACCACATCCGGACTCCCGTTCGCGCGCGCCACCAGGGACTGGTTCGCCGCGGCCTTCGCAGCGCCCACGCCCGTGCAGCTGCAGGCCTGGCGCGCCATCGACGCGGGCGAGAACGCCCTGGTCATCGCCCCGACCGGCTCCGGCAAGACCCTGGCGGCCTTCCTCCACGCGATCGACCGACTGGCCGCCGGCGGAACCGAGGCCGCAGCGGCTACCGCTGCCACCGCATGTGCCGCCTTGGACGAGTCCGGCGCCGCGGCCTCGGCCACCGCCGCGGGCGCGCGGAATGCCGGCACCCGCGTCCTCTACATTTCCCCGGTCAAGGCGCTGGCCGCCGATGTGCGCAAGAACCTGGGTATCCCCCTGGCCGGGATCGACGCCCGGCGGGCGGAACTGGGCCTGGACCCGCACGGTATCTCCGTGGGGATGCGCACCGGCGACACTCCGCCGAACGAGCGCGCGCGGCTGGTCCGCCGGCCCCCTGACATGCTGGTGACCACCCCGGAGTCCCTGTACCTGATGCTCAGTTCGCGGACACGGGAGACTCTGCGCGGGGTCGACACCGTCATCGTCGACGAGGTGCACTCGGTCGCAGGGACCAAGCGCGGAGCCCACCTGGCTGTATCACTGGAGCGCCTGGACGATCTGGTCGGATCGCCCGTGCAGCGCATCGGCCTGTCGGCCACGGTCAGTCCCGAGGCCGAGGTCGCCGCTTTCCTGGGCGGGCCCCATCCGGTGCGGATCGTGCATCCCCAGGGCTCGAAGGCCCCGCAGCTGGACATCATCGTCGCGGTCGAGGACTTAGGCGACATCGCAGCCGGCAGCGGTTCAACCGGCGGCACATCCGAGCTGTCCGAGTCCGCGGCGGCCAGAGCCGGCTCGATCTGGCCGCATATCGAGGCCCAGGTGCTGGATCGCGTGTTGGACCACGGTTCGACCATCGTGTTCGTGAACTCCCGCGGCCTGGCCGAACGTCTGGCCGCCCGGCTCAACGAGCTGCACGCCGAGAGGCTGGGGCAGCCCTTCCCCGAGGCGCGCCATTCCGCCTCGGGACCGACCACCGGCAGAACCGAGGATGGAGACCGACCCCAGGGCGGCCGGGCCTCGGGCCCGCCGGCCGAACGCGATTCCGTGGCGGCCAGTGCAACAGCCGCGGTGACTTCGACAACTGCGGCCGAATCGCCCATCATCGCCCGGGCCCACCACGGCTCCGTATCCAAGGAACAGCGTCTGCTGGTGGAGAACCAGTTGAAGTCAGGGGAGCTGCGCTGCGTCGTGGCGACCAGTTCCCTGGAGCTGGGCATCGACATGGGCGCGGTCGACCTGGTCGTCCAGATCGCCCCTCCGCCGGATGTGGCCAGCGGCCTGCAACGGGTGGGCCGGGCGAACCACCGGGTCGACGGAGTGGCCCATGGGCTGATCTTCCCCCGCACCAGGCGCGATCTGGTCCAGGCCCAGGTGATCGCCGAGCGAATGTCCGAGGGGCTGCTCGAGCCACTGTCCCCGCCCCGCAATCCCCTTGACGTGTTGGCGCAGCACACGGTGTCAGCCGTGGCGATCGCGGACGCGGACTCCGCTGCGTCGCTGACCGCGGACTCCTGGTTCGCCACGGTGCGCCGGGCCCATCCCTTCACCGCCCTGTCCCGCCGGTCCTTCGACAGCGTGCTTGCAATGTTGGCCGGCGCCTGGACCACCCGGGAGTTCGCGGGACTGCGGCCGTCCATCGTGTTCAATCGCTCCACCGGAGAACTCCACGGACGTCCCGGCGCCCAGCGCCTGGCCGTGACGAACGCCGGAACGATCCCCGACCGCGGCGCGTATTCGGTGGTGTTGCCCGCCGGCGTCGAGGACACCGGCAACCGGCGCGTCGGTGAGCTGGACGAGGAAATGGTCCACGAATCGCGGATCGGCGACATCATCACCCTGGGGGCCTCGGCCTGGCGAATCCAGGAGATCGCGACGAATCAGGTGGTCGTCGTGCCCGCGCCCGGTAGGTCCTCGCGCCTGCCGTTCTGGCACGGCGATGGGCCCGGCCGGCCCCTGGCGCTGGGCCGGGCGATGGGCGCCTTCGTCCGCACGGCCTCGACGCAGCCCGCCACGCAGTCCGAGGCCGGCGCCGAGCGGGCCCGGGAGAACCGGGTCAGGGCGAACACCGTGCGCTTCCTCGACGAGCAGCGCGAGGCCACGGACGTGGTGCCCGACGATACCGATCTGGTACTGGAGGTCTGCCCCGACGAGACCGGTGATCAGCGCCTGGTGTTGCATTCGCCCTTCGGCCGAAGGGTCCACGCGCCGTGGGCCCTGGCCCTGTCGGAACGCCTGCTGGCAGCCTACGGATCGGATGCCTCGGTCATGGCCGCAGACGACGGGATCGTCGCCCGGATACCCGCGGATGCCGCCGTGCCGGACGCGCGGTTCTTCCAGTTCGATCCCGAATCGCTCTCCCCGCGCATCGAACGGCTGGTGGGCGGATCCGCATTGTTCGCCGCACGGTTCCGCGAATGCGCCTCGCGCGCCCTCTTGCTGCCGCGCCGGGATCCCGGCAAGCGGACTCCACTGTGGCAGCAGCGCCAGCGGGCCGGACAGCTCCTGGAGGCGCTGGCGGAGTTTCCCGATTTCCCAATACTGACGGAGACCGCGCGCGAGTGCCTGCACGATGTCTACGATCTGCCGGGGCTGCAGGATCTGATGCGGGAATTGGGCTCCGGACGCATCCTGTTTCACGTGAAACACACGCGCGTGCCCTCGCCTTTCGCCGGCGATCTACTGTTCGGCTATGTGGGCGAGTTCCTCTACGATTCGGACCGCCCGCTGGCCGAACGCCGCGCCGGGGCCCTCGCCCTGGACCCGGCCCTACTGGCCGAACTCCTGGGCTCCCCCGATGCCGAAAAGCTCCTGGACCCCAGGATCCTGGCCCGTATCGAGGCCGAACTCCAACGCCTGGCCCCCGACCGGCGAGCGCGCGGCATGGAGGGCGTCGCCGATCTGCTGCGCGACTTGGGGCCCCTGGACACCGCGCAGCTCGCCGCTCGGCTACGGGATGAGGAGGGGACGGAGGTCTTCGGGTACGTGCGCGAACTGGCCTCCGCCGGACGAGCGATTCCGGTGCGGATCGCCGGGCAGACCGCCTGGGCCGCAGCCGAGGACGCGGGCCGTCTGCGCGCGGCACTGGGCGAGGACACCGTACCGAGTACTCCTGGGGCCGGCGGTGCCGAAGCGGATGTCGCCGGGGTGGACTGCGTCGATCGACCCACACTGCCCACAGAATTCCTGAACCCGGGCCCTGACCCCATGGGCGATCTCGTGGCCCGCTTCGCGCGCACCCACGGCACCTTCACGACCTCGGCCCTGGCGCGGGCGTTCGGACTCGGACCCGCCGTTGTCGAACCTGTCCTGCGCGGATTCCGCGACTCCGGCACACTCATCGCGATCGGGGCGCACGGCCAAGTCCCGGACACGGTCCCCCATGCGGCACCCGGCGAGGCGCGCAAGCAGGCCGGCGGGCCCTCGGCGGTGTGGATCGATGCCGAGGTCTTCGCCCGGGTGAGACGGTCCGCCCTGCGCGCCGCGCGGGAGGCCACACGGCCGGCCCCGGCCCCGGCCTTCACCTCCCTGCTACTCGAACGCCAGTTCATCACCCACCCCTTGCACGGTGCCGATGGCCTGGCCAGGGTGATCGAGCAGTTGGACGGCCTGGCTCTGCCCGCATCCCTGTGGGAGTCGCAGATCCTGCCCGCGCGAGTTGCGGACTATGGACCGCACCTGCTCGACGAGCTGCTGGCAGAGGGCTCGGTCACCTGGGTCCCCGTCTTCGCCGGCGGCGCGGCGGTGGGCGCCCGGGCCTCCGGAACCGGTGCTGCCGAGCCGCTCATCTCGCTGCGCCTACAGGATCTGGGACCGGTGCAGGCCGTCGACCCTGCACCACTGACTCCGCTGCAGGAGGCGATCCTCGATGTGTTGGCCAGCGGCGGCGCCTGGAGTGCCGCCGAACTGGGCCGGCGGGCAGATACCGGGGCCGATGCCGTGAACGCTGGAGCCGACCCTGGGGCCGGACCCGGCGCCAGGGCCGGTTCGGCCTCGGCCACT
Source organism: Brevibacterium sp. 50QC2O2 (assembly GCF_024580675.1). Taxonomy (NCBI): domain Bacteria; kingdom Bacillati; phylum Actinomycetota; class Actinomycetes; order Micrococcales; family Brevibacteriaceae; genus Brevibacterium; species Brevibacterium sp. 50QC2O2. Next base: position 183,533 of record NZ_JANIJZ010000001.1, on the reverse strand, counting down.
GCTGCCGAACCGCTCGACGCCGACGCCCTGTTCCGGGCCCTGTGGGGCCTGGCCGCGCGCGGAGCAGTGGTGACGGAGTCCTTCGCCCCGGTGCGGGGCCTGGCTGAGTTCGCAGCGGACGGCAGTGGGCGGGGCGCCCATGGTTCAGCGGCGGGTGGAACCGCCGGTCGCGGTGCACGGCGCTCGGGTCGCCGGGGACGCTCCGGCCGGGCCGCGGGCCGCTATGGCGCATCCGCGTACGGCTCCGCATACCGGTCCCTGCCGGGGGTCGGTGGTGCCGGTCCAGGTCACGAAGCCGATGGGAGCGGCCGGATACCGCGCAATCCGTTCATAACCTCGGCCGATCCCAGGCTGCGGGGCCGCTGGGCCCTATCACCGTGGTTCGGCGATGAGCCCAACGGGGACGGTATCGCCTCTGCCGGCGCCGGTCCGACCGCAGAGTCGAGTCCAGACGGCAGTGCCGAACAGCGCATCGTGGAGCGGGCCGAGGCCATGCTGGATCGCTACGGCGTCGTCACCCGGGCCGCCGCCGTACACGAATCCGTACCCGGCGGATTCCCCGCCCTGGCCCGCGCGTTGACCGCCTTCGAGGATGCGGGCCGGGCCATCCGCGGGCGCTTCGTCGCGGGTTTGGGTGGCAGTCAGTACGCCGAGCACCAGACGGTGGACCGCCTGCGCGATCTGTGGCAGGGGCTCGAGGGCCCGGTGGAGTCCGCGGCAACCGCCGGTGCCGTCTATGTGTTGGCCGCCAACGACCCGGCTAATCCCTATGGTGTTGGGCTCGCCTGGCCGCAGGCGGGGACGTGGACCGAGTCCGAAACACGGGATGGGACCGGGCACTGCGCGCCCCCGTCGGAGGGCGAGGGGCGACATGTCCCCAAACCGAACCGGGCCGCGGGCGCATTGCTCGTCCTCGACCCGCACGCGGGCGCGGTCGCCTGGCTGGCCCGCGGCGGAAAGCACCTTGTGACCTTCACCGAACGGCAGGGACGTGCAGCCGAGGCCCTGCTTGCCGCATTCGACCGGTACCGGCTGCCGGGGTTCGTCTTGGAGACGATCGACGACAGGCCGGCCCTGGGCCATCCCTGGGCCGAGGCCCTACAACGGGCCGGCCTGCGCCTGGCCCCGCGTGGCCTACGCTACTACGGGAATTAAGGGCACGGACTGGGCACACCATCCTATATGTTGAGGAAGCAGCGCACGGCCAGGGCCAGGATGATCACGAGCTCGACGGCCAGGACCACCATCGTCTTCCTCGACAGGCCGCGCCGGGCACCGCCTAAACGGCTCGCCTTTGCCAGGCCCTCCCCCGCCGGACCAGTCCCTGCCGGACTCGCCGGGCCCGCGCCAATCGAAACCCCACCGGCGACCACCCGCCAGACGGCGATCCCGGCCAGGACCGCTGCGAGCAGCCAGACGACCAGCAGCAGGGTGCCGGCCGGCCACAGGATGCGCACCAGCAGCATGCCGATCAAATAGCTGCCGGCCATCCGCGCACCGGCCTCCGGGTTCAGGGTGCCGCGCCGCAACCGGATCAGGGCCAGCACCGGCGGGCCCAGCAGCAGCCAGGCGGACACCAGGAGCAGAATCAGACTCATGACCAGGGACAGTGTGCCGTTCATGGTTCGATCACCTTCTGTGCTTCGTCGACCGAGGTCGCGGTATCGCTAAGCACCACGATTCCCCTCGCGCCGTCCTTCTGCTTGCGGTCACCGGCGAAACCCAGATAGCAGGAGAAGCCCCCGGTGCCGCCGTTGTGCCAGACAGTCCCCGCGCCCGTGTGCATCCAGGCGTAGCCGATGCGCTGGCCGGACCCTGCGTCCGCCCGGGCTTTGACCGCCTTGACCCCCGGCGCCTTTCCGGTCGCCACGGCTTGCAGCCACAGTCCCATATCGTGTGCGGTCGAGCGCATCGACCCGGCAGGGGCCTGCGCGCGCATCGTCCACCTGCCGGTGGGCAGGCCCGCGGCGTCGAAGCCGCGCGGAGCATCGGTCCCCAGGTCCGAGGCCTCGGTCGGCACCGTCGTCTCGTCCATTCCCAGCGGTGCGAGGATACGGGTCCGGATCAGCTCGGGATATTCCATCCCCGCACGTTTCGCCACGGCCTGGCCCAGCAGGGCGAAGCCCAGATTGGAGTATCCATACTCCTTCTTCCCACCCTGGCCCGTGGATACCCTGCTCTCGGCGGCCTGCGTCAAGAACTCTTCCTTATCCAGGGTGTAGGGGTCGAATCCCAGTAGCCCGCGGACGGTCTGCACGCCCACACCCGCCGCGCCGGATTCCAGCAGGCGGGACAGTCCCGAATGCTGAGTGGCCAGCTCCGCCAGCGTCACACTTCCCGCCGGACGGTCGCGGAAGTCGGGGAAGACCTCGTCAAGCCGGGTATCGGGGTCGACTTCGCCGCGGTCGATCGCATCCGCGAAGGCGGCGGCCGTGAAGGTCTTGGTCACCGATCCGATCTCGAATTCCGTATGCTCGTCCGCGCCCCAGCCGGCAAACGAGGTCTTACCGTCCTCGTCCAGGCGCAAAGCAACCAGGTGGTGGCGGAATCCGGTGCCCAGCAATCCGTCGATCTGGGACACCAATTCGGAATCTCCGTTGGCCTGGCCGCGCAATCCCAGGGGTTTCGGGGCCACGAGGGCGATGAGCAGGGCGCCCAGGAGTCCGGCCGCAATGGCTATTGTGTGTCGTCTCATGATGTCCTTCCTCGCACCGGCCGGATGCCGGTGCCGTGGCGGCCACTTCCGATGCGGGCACTGCAGTGCTGACACTGCGGGCTCCGGGCCTCAGTCGGTGGCAGCCATGATGATGACCAGCAACGGCACCACCCGGTCCGCGGGCACCCGCCAGTGGCCCCGGCGCGGGGACTGCAGCCAGCCGGTGGCTGCCAGCTGGTGTAAATGGTGGTAGACCTGCCCCGATGTGCCCATCCCCGGCAGAGCCGTCAGGTCCGCCGAGGTCGAGGTGCCCGCGAGTACCGCCTGGACCAGCGCCAGCCGCACGGGGTGCGAGAGCGCGGCCAGGCGTTCGCCCGCATCGGCGAAGTCGCGGCCCAACAGCTCGGCGGTGGGTCGCCCCCACTGCCAGGCCACCGGGCCCTCCGGCAGTTGTGCGGTGCCAGCGAAGTGCACGGCGTCCATGCCCGGATAGCGCCGGGCAGATTCCGTGAGGATCCAGGCCGATTCCGAAACTGCGGCCGATGTGGCCGCCGTATCGGCTCTGAGGCCCGGGGAGTCGGCATCGGAGCCAGTCAAGTCGGTGAAACCGGCACCGGGCGATTTCCCGCCGCGTTCCAGCAGCGCGAGCCGTTCCTCAAGCGCTCCGATCCGGTCTTCGAGCACCTCGACCCGATCCCGCTCGACATCATCTGCATCCGTCATATTCTCACTATAACGTAATTACGTATTAATTGACTAGAGGCAGACGGCAACAACTCTGCAACATTCCAGACACTTATTTATATATCTATCTGATATTCTTGTTGGCACAAGCAGCCGACAGAAAGACCAGGGAAGTCACAGAAGTGAGCGCAGAGACAGAGAACCTAGCCACCGGGCAGACACCACCGGGCACGCACGCCACCGCCGCCGAGGTCGAGCCCGGCTGGTGGATCCAGCCCAAGACCGTATGGGCGGTGGCGCTGGCCGCCGCAGTGTCCTTCATGGGCATCGGCCTGGTCGACCCGATCCCGCCTGCGATCAGCGCGGACCTGCACGCCACCCCAGCCCAGACCTCGCTCCTGTTCACCTCGTACCTGCTCATCACCGCCGTGGCGATGTTCTTCACCAGCTGGGTCTCCGGGCGGATCGGCGCGCGCAACACCCTGCTGATCGGCCTCGGCCTGATCGTGGTGTTCTCACTGGCCTCCGGCCTGGCCCCCAGCGTTCCGTGGATCATCGCCTTCCGCGCGGTCTGGGGCCTGGGCAACGCCCTGTTCATCTCGACCGCACTGTCGACGATCATGAGCGAATCGCGCAATCCCGACGGCGCGATCGTCCTCTACGAATCCGCACTGGGCGTCGGCATGGCCCTGGGCCCGCTGGTCGGCGGCCTGCTGGGCATGATCTCCTGGAAAGCGCCCTTCATCGGCACGGCCGTCCTCATGGCCGCGGGCTTCGTCGCCATCCTGACCATGCTGGACAAGAGCGCCGTCGAGAAGAGGCACACCCCGGTCTTCGCCGCGTTCGGCGCCTTCAAGAAGCCGGCCCTACTGAGCTTCGGCCTCATCGCCATCTTCTACAACATGGCCTTCTTCGTCGTCCTCGCCGTCTCCCCCTATCCTCTGGGCTTCGGGGCGCTGGGCATCGGCCTGACCTTCACCGGCTGGGGCGTGGGTCTGGCTCTGACCTCGGTCTTCGGCGCACCGGCGCTGTCCGCCCGGTTCAAGCGCACCACGATCATCGCCTCGGGCCTGGTCGCCCTGTTCATCGTCGTGGCCCTGGCGATCTTCCTCGTCAACGTGGTCCCGGCCCTCATCGCCCTCATCGTGGTCTCCGGTTTGATCCTGGGCGTGATGAACACCGTCCTGACCGAATCGTCCATGGAGTCCACCGACCTGCCGCGGCCGGTCGCCTCGAGCGCGTATTCCGGCATCCGCTTCCTAGGCGGCGCCATCGCCCCTCCGCTGGCCACCAGCCTGGGCCATGCCTTCGGTTGGAGCGCCTCCTATGTGTTCGGCACTGCGGCACTCATCGTGGCGATCGTGCTCGTGTTCTCGCTGCACGGTCCCCTGTCAGCGGCCAATAAGCCCCACGACCGCGAGGTCGTCGCCGGCTGAGGCCCGCCCCTCCCCAACCCTTCGCGCCGAACCGTCGATAATGTGTGCCCCGCCCCTGGTGGAATCGCACATTATCGGCGGTTCGACGCGGTTATGGGGTTCCCCTTGACCCGACACCTGGGTAGATTCAGACCATGAGCGTTGCACAGCCGGCGAATCCGGTCACGACACCGCCAGAGGTACCCGCGACCATGCGCGCCTGGACCGTAACGGGCCCCGCCCCGGTCCTCGCCGCTGATGGCTCCTCCCCTGCACCGGTTCCACCCTTGGAATTGCGCGAGGTGCCCGTCCCCACTCCAGGCCCCGGCGAACTGCTGATCCACGTCCACACCTGCGGAGTCTGCCGCACCGATCTGCACGTGGTCGAGGGCGACCTGGCCGTGCACCGGCCCCATGTCACACCCGGGCACGAGGTCGTCGGCCGCGTCGTCGCCTGCGGCCCGGGGACGGCCGGCCCCGGTGCTGCCGATCCCGGGACTACCCGGATCGGCCGCAGAGTGGGCGTCGCCTGGCTGCGCGGCACCTGCGGCCACTGCCGGTGGTGCACCACCGGGCGCGAGAACCTCTGCCCGGAATCTACCTACACCGGTTGGGACGCCGACGGCGGCTACGCGGAATACACCACGGTCCCCGCCGCCTACGCCTATGAACTGCCCGAGGTCGACGACACCGCCCTGGCGCCCCTACTGTGCGCCGGCATCATCGGCTACCACGCCCTGCTCAAGGCCGAACTGCCGGCCGGCGGACGCCTCGGCCTGTACGGATTCGGCGGCAGCGCCCATCTGTGCGCCCAACTCGCCCTGGCCCAGGGCGCCCGCGTCCACGTGCTGACACGTGACCGGGCGGCCAGGGAACTGGCGCTGGAACTGGGCGCGGCCTCGGCTGCCGGGGCCTACGATATGCCTCCGGAGCCGCTGGATTCGGCGATCCTGTTCGCGCCGGTGGGCGATATCGTCAAGCCGGCGATGCGGGCGCTGGACCGTGGCGGCGTGCTGTCGATCGCGGGCATCCACCTGTCGGACACTCCGCCGCTGAACTACGAGGACGAGCTGTTCTATGAGAAACAGATCCGCAGCGTGACCTCGAATACGCGGGACCAGGGCCGGGAGTTCCTGGAACTGGCGGCGCGCCACCGGGTGCGGGCCACGACCCACGAGTACCCGATGAGCCGGGCGCTCAACGCGCTGGAGGATCTGCAGGCCGGACGGTTCGACGGTGCCGCGGTGCTGGTCAACGACCTCTGAGGCCGCCGAGCCGGAGCCGGGCGTGAAAGACTGAGACGGTGAGTGACGCAACTGAATTCGACAATGCCTTCGGCCACGGCTTCGCGCGGATCGCAGCCTGCACGGTCCCCCTTGCCATCGCGGACCCGGCGACGAACGCGCAGACGATCATCGACGCTACCCGTGACCTGGACGAACGCTCCGTCACCGTGGCGGTGTTCCCGGAGCTGTGCCTGTCCGGCTATGCGATCGACGACCTGGTACTCCAAGATGCGCTGCTCGACGGCGTGCTGGCGGCCATCCACCGGATCGCCCGCGAGACCGCCTCGTACTCGCCGCTGCTGCTGATCGGCGCACCCCTGGCCCACGGCAACCGCCTGTACAACTGTGCGGTGGCGATCAAAGCCGGCCGCGTCCTCGGCGTCGCCCCGAAGTCCTATCTGCCGACCTACCGCGAGTTCTACGAGCGCCGCTGGTACGCCCCGGGCGACGATCAGCGCGGCACGATCACCCTGCCCGACCCCGGCACGGCGGGGCCGGCTGCAGCGGCCGAGGCGGCGCCCGGCTCCGGATCCTCCGCGGCCGGGGCACCCGTTACCGTGCCCTTCGGCCCCGATCTGCTGTTCGCCGCCACGGACCTGCCCGGACTGGTCGTCCACGCCGAGATCTGCGAGGACATGTGGGTGCCCGTACCGCCCTCGTCACTGGCGGCCCTGGCCGGCGCCACGGTGCTGACCAACCTGTCCGGCAGCCCCATCACGGTCGCCAGGGCGGACGACCGGCACCTGCTGGCGCGTGCGGCCTCGGCACGGGGCCTGGCGGCCTATGCCTATGCTGCGGCGGGCCTGGGCGAGTCGACCAATGACGTGTCCTGGGACGGCATGACGATGATCTACGAGAACGGCGCACTACTGGCCGAGACCGAACGCTTCCCGCAGACCGCCGGGCATTCGATCGCGGACGTGGACCTGGACTCCCTGGTCCAGGACCGCCGCCGCCAGGGCACCTTCGACGACAACCGCCGGGCGCTGGGCGAGGCCTCGGCGTTCCGGACCGTGGAATTCCAGGCGAACCCGCCGCGCGGGGATGTGGGCCTGCTGCGCACGCTGCCGCGCTTCCCGTTCATCGCCACGGACGCCGCCAGGCTCGACCAGGACTGCTACGAGGCCTTCAACATCCAGGTTTCCGGGCTGGTGCAGCGGCTGCGCGCGATCGGCGGGCCCAAGCCGGTCATCGGCGTCTCCGGCGGGTTGGATTCCACGCACGCGCTGCTGGTCATCGCCCGCGCGATGGATCTGATGGGCAGGCCGCGCTCGGACATCCTGGCCTACACCATGCCCGGTTTCGCCACCAGCGACCATACGAAGTCCAATGCCCTGGCCCTGGCGCGGGCGATCGGCGCGAGTGTGGAGACGATCGACATCCGGCCGGCGGCCACGGAGATGCTGCGCCAGATGCACCACCCGGCAGGCGATGGCGAGCCCGTCTACGATGTCACCTTCGAGAACGTGCAGGCCGGGCTGCGCACCGACTATCTGTTCCGTCTGGCCAATCACCTGGGCGGGATCGTGGTGGGCACGGGCGACCTGTCCGAGATCGCGCTGGGCTGGTCGACCTACGGGGTGGGCGATCAGATGAGCCACTACGGGGTGAACTCGGGGATTCCCAAGACACTCATCCAGCACATCATCCGCTGGGTGATCGCGCGCGGGGACGTAGTCGACGAGGCCGGTGCCAAAGTGCTGCAGTCGGTGCTGGACACGGAGATCAGCCCCGAACTGGTGCCGGCGGGGCCCGATGGCCAGGTGCAGTCGACCGAGGACACGATCGGGCCCTACGCCCTGCACGACTTCACGCTGTTCCACATCATGCACGGGGCCCGACCCTCGAAGATCGCGTTCATGGCCCGGCACGCCTGGGCGGGCGATCCGCATGCGGGGCTGTGGCCGGCGGGCTTCCCTGAGCCCGACCGGTACTCCTATGACATGGCCACGATCCTGAAATGGGAGAAGGTGTTTTTGAAGCGCTTCTTCGGGTTCTCCCAGTTCAAGCGCTCGGCGATCCCCAATGGGCCCAAGGTCCTGGCCGCCGGGGCGTTGAGCCCGCGCGGGGACTGGCGGGCGCCCTCGGACGGCAACGCCCGCCTGTGGCTGGCCGAACTCGAGGCGATCGAAGCGGCCATCGCATAGCCCGCCCCCGCCAATGGACCTCAGGCGGTCTTGGTGAAGCGGCGGACCACCTGGTCCAGGGCGTCGACGGTCAGGTACAGGTCCTCCACTGGCAGGTGCTCATCGTGCTGGTGCAGTTGCGCATTGATGAAGGCCTGCGTGGTCGACCGGCGGTGCAGACCGAAGCCATAACCCACCCCGCCGAGCTTCCGGGCGAAGCGCAGATCCGATCCGCCGCTGGCGATCGTCGGCACGATCGCGGCATCCGGGAAGTGCTCGGCCACGACCTGTTCCATGGTCTTGAACAGCTCCGAGTCCGTCGGGCTGGCCGAGGCCGGTTCGCTGATGAGCCGCTCGATGCGCACCTCGTCGGCCAGCTCCCCCAGTGCCCCGCGCAGCACCGCGTCCACCTCGTCGTCCGTCTGGCCGGGCAGGGTGCGGATGTCCAGCTCCAGATAGGCCGCGCTGGGGAAGACGTTGATCGCCTCGCCGGCGCGCAGCACGGTGGGCGAAACGGTCAGATGGGACACCGCATGGGCATAGGGCGCCAGTTCGCCGAAGGCCTCGTAGGCCGCCTGGTCCGTGCCCTCGAGCAGGGCCAGTTCGGTGTCCTCGTCGAAGCGGAAGGCCTTGACGTATCCCTCCCAGATGGAATCCTGGGCGACGGCCGGGGCGAACCGGCCGATCGCCTCGGCGACGCGGCCGATCTTGGCCACCGCGAAGTCCCGGCCATAGGGCAGGGAGCCGTGGCCGGCGTCGCCGGTGACGTGCAGGCGGCGCTGGGCCGCGCCCTTCTCCCCCACGCCCAGAATCACGGCATCCGAGCCGTCTGCCACTGGCAGGTGCGAGCCGCCGGTCTCCGACAGGCAGTTCTTCCAGGAGAACAGCTCGGGGTATTCCTCCGACAGCCATTTGGCGCCCAGCCCTCCGCGCGCCTCCTCATCGGCCACACCCACGAAGGTCAGCGTGCCGGCCGGGCCCGCCGCCGGATCCGCCTGGGCGGCACGCGCGATCTGCCGGGTCACGACGGCCATCGAGGCGGTCAGGCACAGCATGTCGACCGCGCCGCGGCCCCAGATCGCCCCATCCTCGACCACCGCGCCGAAGGGGTCCTTCGTCCACTTGTCCGCATCCACCGGCACCACGTCCGTGTGCCCCAGCAGAGTCAGCGGCTCCGCTGCCGGGTCGGTGCCCGGCAGAGTCACGATGATGGTGGTGCGCCCCGGCCGCGGCTCGACCTTCTGGATCGTCACATTGTCCACGCCGGCGAAGAACTCCTCGAGCGTTTCGGCGCTGCGCACCTCCTGCCCGGAATCCGGGGTCAGGTCGTTGGCGCAGGCATTGCGGATCAGTGCCTGGAGCAGTTCCAGGGTCTCGGAGTGGAGTTGTTCGGCCGCAGGCGAGGTGGCAGTGGTCATCGGGCGGTTCCCTTTCGTTGGTGGATGGGCTGGGGCCAGTGGCTCAGCGGACGCCCGTTGGGATCAACTGTCGGCTGGGCTCAGCGGGCGCGGGCTGGGCTCAGCGGCCCAGCGACTTGTAGAAGACCAGGCCGTTGCCCTGGTTGTCGTAGGCGACGGTGCGGCGTTCGTGCGCGTCGTCGTACGGGCCCTTGACCACGGCACCGCCCAGGGCCTCGATGTCCTTGGCGTCCTGATCCGGATCGTCGGACTTGATCGCGACGACGGTCTTGCCGGGCAGCGGGTGGTCGACCGAGGTGGCCAGGGCCAGGGCGACCGGGCCGCCGTCGAGCTGGGCGTAGTGGGCGCCGTCGCGGAATTTCAGGCTGTAGCCCAGCTTCTCGTAGAACTCGATCGAGGCGTCGAGGTCCTCGGTGCTCAGGATGATCTGGCGGATCAGGTGTTCGGCCATGTGCGTTTCCTCCTGTTGTGTTGTGGTTCGTGTGATGGTCGGTGTGGGGTGAACGTTCGCCTGCGACGACCTTCGCCTTCGACTCTACCGCCGGATGTCGTGGAGTTCCCGGCCGGATGCAACCTGACACGATGCAACGCGAATGCACCGGCTTGGCGCTACCTTTGAGTCATCCGGCGCCACGGCAACCAGGCAGCGGACAATCATCCGAATCGGTGGGATCACCGCACCGATACGAGCATCGAACCGGCAATGAAGGCGGTCAGCATGAACACTCCAGAGAACAGCACACAATCCACCGGACACGCCGTCGACTTCGCCGGCATCGCCGACCGCCTCGACGCGGTCGTCCAATTGGCCCCGTCTGTGGGCGGCACGGTGCCCGGGGTGGTCGCCGGGGCCACCGGGCGCGATGGCGACCTGTACCTGGGCGCGGCCGGAGTGCGGGACCTGGGCACGAAGGAGCCGATGACAGTCGACACGGTCCACGCGATCTTCTCCACGACCAAGGCGATCACCGCCACCGCTGCGATGCAGCTGTACGAACAGGGCGATCTGGACCTGCAGGCGCCGGCCTCGCAGTACGCGCCGTGGCTGGCCGAGGTCCAGGTGCTCGACGGGTGGGACGGGCCCGGCAAGCCGCGGCTGCGCGCGCCCAAACGGCCCGTGACCACTCACGATCTGCTGACCCACCAGGCGGGCTTCGCCTATAACTTCTTCGATCAGGACTACCTGCGCCTGACCGAGGAATGCGGACAGCCACCGGTCACGGACGCCTCCATGGCCGCACTGCAGACCCCGCTGGTCTTCGATCCGGGCGAGAACTGGGAGTACGGGACGAACCTCGACTGGGCCGGCCAGGTGGTCGAGGGGATCACGGGGAAGAAACTGGGCGAGGTGTTCGCCGAACGGATCTTCGCACCCCTGGGCATGGAGTCCTCGAGCTTCGAGCCGGGCACTGAGATGACCGAGCGGGTCGCGTCGATCCACCAGCGCGGGGAGGACGGATCGCTCACTCCGATCGACGGCTATGTCATCCCTATCCGACCCCAGGTGCACCTGGGCGGCGCGGGTCTGTACAGCACGGTGGGCGACTATCTGAAGTTCATCCGGATGTGGCTCAACGATGGCAGTGCCGACGACGGCACGCAGGTGCTCAAGCCGGAGACGGTCGATTTCGCCACCGCCAATCACCTGGGCGACCGGCTGATCACGCCGCTGCCCGGGGTCATCCCGAGCCTGTCGAACGACGCCGAGTTCTTCCCCGGGCAGCCGAAGTCCTGGTCCTACGGCTTCATGATCAACAACGAGGACGCGCCCACCGGCCGGCCCGCGGGCTCCCAGGGCTGGGCGGGGCTGGCGAACCTGTATTACTGGATCGACAGGAAGAACGGACTGGGCGGCTTCTGGGCCACCCAGATCCTGCCGTTCGCCGACGCCGATTCCTTCGGCGGCTATATGCGCTTCGAATCGGCGGCCTACGGGAAATAAGGAGTAAGGGCGGGGCTGAAGGTGTCGCAAAGGCGGGCCGGTGTCACAAATCAGTGCTCAGGAGCCCGGACGACCGTCTTTTCGTGACACCTCCCTACATTTGGGCCGCGTCTGAACCCGGGTCCGCGGGGTCGACTAGAAGAGGGAGGGTGCGGCGGGTGCCGAACCGGCGCTCCCTGGCGGCGGGACCACGCTCCCCGGGGGCGAGGCCTCGGCGGCACCGTTCTGCGCGAGGTCGCGGGCGAAGCGCCGGGCCTCCGGGGTGTCGTCGTCGGGCAGCCAGTCCAGCCCGGCGCGTTCCAGCAGCGGCTGCATCCGGACGTCGAGCCAGTCCCTGTACTCCCGCGAGGCATAGGCCGAGTCCGCGTACATCCTGCGGTAACGCGGGTACAGATCCGGACGGGTGTGGCCGATCCAGCGCATGAACCACTCCTTGGCGCCGGGGCGCAGGTGCAGCGCGCCATAGGTGACCCGGGTGGCCCCGGCCCGGGCGACCGCCTCGACCAGGGATTCCAGCTGGGCGCGCGAATCGGTCAGCGCCGGCATGATCGGCATGAGGAACACGGTGACGTTGAAGCCCAGATCCGCGGCGGCCCGCACGGTCGCCAGCCGGGCCGAGGTGCGTGGGGTGCCGGGTTCGATCTGCTGTTGCAGCTCGTCGTCGACGATCGCGATCGACATGCCCAGTTCCACGGGGACGCGTTCGCGCGCCCGGACCAGCAGTGGCAGGTCACGGCGCAGCAGCGTGCCCTTGGTCAGGATGGAGAACGGGGTGTGGTGTTCGGCCAGGGTGGTGATGATGCCCGGCATCAGACGGTAGCGGCCCTCGGCGCGCTGATAGGGGTCGGTGTTCGTCCCCAGCGCCACATGTTCGCGGCCCCAGGACGCCCGCGCCAGTTCCCGTTCCAGCACCTGGGCCGCATTGACTTTGACGATGACCTGCGAATCGAAGTCCCGCCCGGCGTCCAAGTCCAGATATGTGTGGGTGTTGCGGGCGTAGCAGTAGACGCAGCCGTGTGAACAGCCGCGATAGGGGTTGATGGTCCACCGGAACGGCATCGAGGATGTCTCCGGCACCTTGTTCAACAGGGACTTGGCCGTGATCTCGTGGAAGGTCAGGCCTGCGAACTCCGGGGTCTGTACGGTGCGCAGCAGGCCCTTGACGCTCACCAGTCCGGGAGCTCCTTCTGCCTGTCCGCTCCACCTCATGCATGTATTCGAACACTTATTAGGACATGAGTCAAGCGCCGGGCCTACCCCGCGTACACCCCGGAAACGGCGGCGACCAGTTCCGCCAACTGCGGCGGCGCCTGGCCGCGCCACCACATGAGCCGCACCGCGATCGGCGGACCGTCCTTGACCGGCCGGAACGTGATCCCGGCGCGCCCATGATGGGCCTCAGTCGCCTCGGACGTGGTCCCAATGCCACGGCCGGCGGCGATCGCATCGAGCCAGGCGTCGATATTGTGCGTCTCCCGCGTCTTGGGCCGCGGCCCCTCGGCCGGCCACAGCGCGGCACTCGTGGTTCCCGTGTGCGGATCGACCAGCACCGTGCGCTCGGCGAGCTCCGCCATGCTCAGTTTGCGCCGCCTGGCCCACTGCGCATCGTCGGAGGCGAAGGCCGCCATCCGCCGTTCCAAGCCGACCACCGTCGTATCGAAGCGGATGTCATGGGGCTCCGCGCGCACGATCGCCACATCGCAGCGACCCTCGGCCAGCCCGGCCGAGGCGGAATCGTAGCGGACCAGCTCCAGGCCGATCCCGGGATGGGCCGATTCCCAGGCCCGGATGAAGGAGGCGGTGTGCCGCCCCAGGCCCGCCCAGGAATACCCCAGACGCAGGGTCTGCCCGCGGGTGGCCAGGAAGTCGTCGAAGTGCTGGGCCTCCAGCAGCAACCGTCTGGCGTGCTCGAGCACCTCCAGGCCCACCCCCGTCGGTTCGCAGCCACGGGCCGTGCGCAACAGGAGGCGTTCGCCGACAGCGGCCTCGAGCCCGGCGATGGTCCGCGAGACCGCGGCCTGGGAGATGTAGAGTTCCGCGCCCGCATCCGTGAACGAGCCCAGCTGTGCCGCGGTGGCGAAGACGCGCAGATCCCGCAGCGTCCACCCCCGGTGCCGCCGTTTACCCGGGCCCTGCTCCGGGCCCGGTTTCGGACTCTGCGACGACGCCTGTTCCGGCGCCTGCCTCAGCGCCTGCTCCTCAGCCATAATCAAAGCGTATAGCAGGGGCGCAATATGCACTGGACGAATGCCTTGCCCGGACGGATGCTGGATGCCATGAGAAGAGGACACGAGATCCCCGGCAGCGCTGCCCCGCAGATCGTGGGGCCCACTCCGGCGAGCGCTCGCACATCGGGCATCGCCCTGGCTCTGGCGGGCTCCCTGTCTAACCAGACCGGGGCAGCGCTGGGCGCCAAGGCGTTCCCGGTGATCGGAGTGCCGGGGGTCGTCGTGGTCCGCCAGTTCGTCACGGCCGCCGTGCTGCTCCCCCTGGCCCGGCCCCGCCTGACCCGCCTGCACGCCGGGGACTGGCTGCGGTGCACACTGCTGGCGGTGATGTTCGCGGTGATGAACCTGGCGCTGTACCTGTCCGTGCAGCGCATCGGCCTGGGACTGGCCGTCACCCTGGAGTTCCTGGGCCCCTTGGCCGTGGCAATCGGCGGGTCCAGGCGCGGGCGGGATCTGACCGGCGCCGGGCTGGCGACCGTCGGGGTGGTCGCCCTGACCCGGCCGGGGCCGGCCACCGACTGGCTCGGAATCGCGCTGGCGCTATTGGCCGGCGCGGCCTGGGGCACCTATATTCTGCTCAACCGGTCCCTGGGCCGGCGCCTGCCAGGGCTCACGGGGCCCACGGTCGCCTCGCTCATCTCGGCGCTGGCCTGGGCCCCCGTGGCCCTCTACTGGTTCGGATTCCACCTGCCACGGAATGCTTCCGACGGCCAGGGCGGCAGCGCCGCGGCACAGTTCGCCGACCCGGCCTTCCAACACGCCCTCCTGCTGGCGCTGGCGTGTGGACTCGGGTCATCGGCGATCGTCTACGCCGTGGACCTGTTGGCGCTGCGGCGGATGCCGGCGAACGCCTTCGGCGTCCTCACCAGCGTGAACCCCGTCTGGGCGGCACTGGCCGGCTGGGTGCTCCTGGGCCAGGGCCTGCACACGGCCGAGTGGACGGGGATCGCGCTCATCGTCGCGAGCAATGTGCTCATCACCTGGCCCGCCCGACGCACAGCCTCACTCCCCCGCCGGCGCGCCCACGATCGTCAGGGCCACCCGGTCGGTCTCGACCAGGAAGTTCGCTCCTGAGCGCGGATGCGGGCTGACGAAGCTGTGTCCGCTGACATCGTCATTGGGCAGCCCCAGGCTGAACAAGCCCGGCACCGCGCGGCCCGCCGGCCCGATCACCCGGTTGTCTGCGGTGATGTCGATACTGGTCGTCGGAATGCTGCCCCCGCTCGCCGCCTCCAGGCTCGATGAGCGGACCAGGCCCGCCGCATATAGTCCACACACCAGCGGATCCGCCGATTGGACCAGCATCGGATTGGCCAGCCAGCCGTCGATCAGCACGTCCGCGGCCACCGGCGCGGCACTGTGCGCGGACTCGCAGACGAACACCGACCCCGTGAGCGCCTCCCCGCTCGGGTGGGACGCGGCTCCCGGCGCTGCCGGCGCTTGGTCCGAACCCGTCAGGGTCTCGTTCGAACCCCTCAGTGCCCCGTCCGAGTCGGTCAGCGCTCGCACGGTGGGACGGGCACCCAGGCCCGCCACGACCTCGGCGTCGATGAGGGCGGCCAGCTGCCGGTAGCGTTCCGGGGGCGGGCCGCCGCCCAGCCTGGCGCCCAGGGTGCGGAAGGGCTGGTAGGCGGTACGGAAGGATTCCTCTGTGAGCACGCGGCCGCGGGTGAAGGCCGCAAGCGGGCCGCGCGCAGCGGACACCGAGCCGATGGCGGCATTGAACGCCACGGCGGGTCCGGCCTCGGCGCGGGCTGCGTCGGCGGCGAAGAAGTCGCGCAGCCAGGCCGTGTAGTCCTGCCCGGCCGGCAGTGGGCTGGGCACCCGGGGGCGCAGCCGCACCGGATCGAAGCGTTCGGCGGGGATGGGGCAGGCGGCGGCCAACAGTTCCTCGTCCACGGCGCCGAGGTCCCCGCCGGCGGCGATGGCCGCGCACAGTTCCGCGGTCGCGGCCACCGGAGCGCCGTCGAGCCGGACACGGGCGCGGTAGTAGGCGATGGCGGCATCGGCGAGCACCGCGGGATAGAGCTCGGCGGCGAAATCGACGGGCTCGCCGGTGGCCGCGCGCCGGGCCCCCGCGCGGGCGATGGCAGCGTGCAGCAGGGTGTGGTCGGCGGCCTCGGGGCCGTAGTCGGCGGGTTTGCAGCGGTAGGGGTTGCCCGAATTCGAGGCCAGCAGGACGGTGGGTTCGCGGCCCGAGGCCCGGTAGACCAGGGGCCCGCGCGGCAGCGTCACCGGGCTGTCCACGATCGGGTCGCCCTGAGTTGTGCCGGCCTGCGCCGAGTCTTCGGAGCCGCCGGAACCTGCGGAGGCGGCCGTGTAGACGCCCCCGCGGCCCTCGGTCAGGCGGGCGATGATGTCCATCGCGGTCAGGCCCAGGCCGCGCACCACCACGCGCGCCCGGTCAGGAATCGCCTCCAGGTCGTGGCGCAGCACATGGCCCGGCGGCAGCCAGGCGATCCGGGGATCGTCCGGACGGGCGGGGCCCGGATCGTTGGACACCCAGCCCAGGGCCAGGACCACATCGTTCACGCGCAGGGAAGGAGCCACTGCAGCCCGCTGCGTTCGTCCCGCAGATCCTTGCAGACCTTCAGCCTCCGGCGAGCCCGCAGAGTCCGGCGGACCTGCAACCTCCGGCGAGCCGGCGAATTCCACTTCCCAGCCGGCTTCCCCCGCCGCTGCGCGGGACTCCTCCGCGCAAGAATCCGCATCCGCGCGGGACCCCGCCACCGGGCGCAATCCCACGACCCTGGCACGGTGCACGCTCACACGCATGTTCTCGGGCGCAGTGCGCACGACCCCGGCGAAGTACCAGCGCAGGTATTCGCCGTAGACGGCGCGCGGCAGGAAGGTGTCCTCCCGGGTGGCGGCGCACAGGGCGAAGATGTCGGCGGCCGGGGCGTAGTCCGGCGCGGTCCAGGCGGCGAAGAGTTCGGCAGCGGCTGCGGGAACGCTCGCGCCCCCACCCAACCCCGCGCGCTGCGCAATCAGCTGGGTCCACTCGTAGAGGTCGGGCCCGTTGCGCACGCGTGCGGCACCGATCGTCTCATCGGTGAACAGGGTGAGTTGGCGGGCCGTGGCGTTGAGCAGCAGTTCGCGCGGCTGCTCGGGGTCCCAGATCTCGCCGGGTCCGGCCTCGGCGTCATCACAGACGTGGACGTGCAGTGTGCGGTCGGGAACCGTGGCGGCGTAGGCGCTCAACCGTTCCAGGACCGAGGTCCCGCGCGGGCCCGCGCCCACGATCGCCACGGAGTGGGGGCCGACCGCGGTTTCCAGTGGAACTCCGGAGGAGGGATGGACGGACTCGGTCACGGGTGCGGGGATATCTTCAGCCACGCACTCAATCCTAGAGAGTCACCCTGGCCGTCCCCACACATCCCGACTCGCAGCGACGCGGGGATGTGCTCGCGCTACGCGACGCAGTGCGCGACGCGACGCGCATCGGCTGCCACCGAACCGGCCCGGAAGACATTCGCGCGGTATCCTGCACTCCATCGTGCAGGACACCGCGCGAATACCCCTCAGGCAAACGGCTGCGAGGCCTCGTCGAGGCGGGCGACGGCCTCGGCCGGCAGGTCGAGGTCCTGCGCGGCGAACAGCGCGGGCAGCTGCTCGGGGGTGCGGGCCGAGGCGATCGGCGCCGTGATCCCCTTGGCCAGCAGCCAGGCGATGGCCACGGAGGCCGGCTGGGCACTCAGGCCGTCCGCGACCTCGCGCAGGGTGCCGACCAGCTTGAGGCCCTCGGGGGTGCCGTACTTCTTCAGCGAGTGCGCGCGGGGGGCGTTCTCAAAGTCCGCGGCGGTGGAGTACTTGCCGGTCAGCAGACCGGCGGCCAGGGACCAGTAGGAGAAGACGGCCAGGTCGAACTCTTCGGCCACGCTGCGGTAGCCGGCCTTCGGGGTCTCCGCCGGGCCCTCGTATTCGTGCCGGTAGACCAGCGAGTACTGCGGCTGGATCGCCACGGGGGCGGCCAGGCCCTCGCGCTTGGCGGTGAGCATCCAGTCGCGCTGGCGGGCCGGGCTCAGGTTCGACATGGCGATATAGCGGACCTTGCCGGACTTGACGGTGGCGTCGAAGGCCGCGGCGATGTCCTCGATCGGGGTGTAGTCGTCGTCGAAGTGCGCGTAGTACAGGTCGATGTAGTCGGTCTGCAGGCGGGTCAGGGATTCGTCCACGGTGGCCGCGATGTTCGCAGGCTCCAGGTTCTTCCGGCCCGGCTGGGCGCCCACCTTGGTGGCGATGACGACCTTGTCACGGTTGCCGCGGGCCGCCGTCCAATTGCCGATGATGGTCTCCGACAGGCCACCGACCGGACCGGTGTAGGACGCGGAGGAATCGATGAAGGTGCCGCCGCCTGCCACGAAGCCGTCGAGCACCTCGAAGGAGGTCGGTTCGTCGGAGGTCCAGCCGAAGACGTTGCCGCCCAGGTTGATGGTGCTCACGGACAGGTCGGTGTTCGGGATCAGAGTGTATTTCTCAGTCATGCAAACAGTCTAAGGGCGGCACCGCCCTGCGCGACCCCTTGTGCCGTCCCTTGCTCATCCCAACGCTTCGCCCACACAATCCCAACGCTCGAACCGTCCTGTGGGCTAGTGTGCCCGCGTGCGGTTCTCAATAGCGTCGAAACATGACCCGAAATGACCCGCGCACCGCCGCGCCACCGCCCCGCAGCTCATCGAAGAACTCATCGTCACACCGCACCTCCGGCGCGTTCCGCGCCACCGTGCGCCGCACCCTGCGTTCCGTCCTGGCCCTGCTGGTAGCCGGCCTACTGGCCCTGGCGCCGGCCCTGTTCACGGGACCGGCCCAGGCCTTCACCTTCCCCGATGGCTATCCCAAGATGGGCAAGGCGTCCGAATCCGTTAACGGCTACTCCGTGAAAACGGCTTCCAGCTCCGTTCGCACCACCCTGTTCCCGCTGTACACGGAAGCCGGCGATAAAGCCGACCAGCTGGCCTACTGTGTGGAATTCACCGTCAACGCCCAGTACGACATCGGCATGAATGTGGGCGACTGGAACAGCTTCCCGGGCGAGAACAACTTCGCCGAGAGCCTGGAGGTCAGAGAGAAAGTCGCCTGGATCGTCTCCCACTCCTACCCGCAGATGAGCCTGGACGCTCTGCGGCAGGCCTCCGGCATTTCAGGGCTGTCGGAGAAGGCGGCGATCGCCGGGACCCAGGCCGCCATCTGGAAGCTGACCGATGACTTCGTCTACCGCGGCTTGACCAGCAGCGCTCCGAACGCCGCGACGAAACAGGTGGGCGACCTCATCGCCTACCTGACCGGCGATGCGAACACGCGCGAAACCGAATCCGACGCACCGCAGCTGACCGCCAGCGGCCCGGACACCGCAGGAGTCGCGGGCAGCAGGGTCGGCCCGTTCCGCTTCACCGCCTCCGCTCCCACCGTCGCAGTCACCGTCGATCCCGACTACCCGCTGGTCGATGCCGAGGGCAAGGCGATCGACGCCACGGCAGTGCCCGCCGGCACCGATTTCTACCTCGACGTACCCGCCTCGGCAGGTGCCGGCTCCGCGACGATCACCGCCTCACTGACCGGCCCGGAGCGGGTGGGCATGCTGGTGACGAACACGGATCCGCGCGCCCAGACCCTGATGATCGCCCGCAGCGACCAGACCGAGGTCACCGCCTCCGCCCTGGCCGACTGGACCGATGTGCCCAAGATCGGCACCGAGGCCCGTGATGGGGACGACGAGGATTCCTTCCTCCCGGAGACCGGCCCCGCCACGATCGTCGACACCGTCGCCTACCAGAACCTGCGCCCCGGCACGGAGTACACCGTCAGGGGCGAGTTGATGGTCCGCGACGGCTCCGCCAACGGCAAGCCCACCGGCATCACGGCGGAGAAGACCTTCACCCCCGAAGAGGCATCCGGCTCCGTCGAGCTGACCTTCGAGGTTCCAGCCGACGTGCTGCGCGGCGAGGTCGTGGTCGTCTTCGAGCGCCTGTACCAGGACGATCAAGAGGTCGCCGTGCACACCGACATCGAGGACGCGGATCAGACCGTTTACCGGCCCGCCATCGACACGGACGCCTACGACTTCACCGGTCACGACCCCGACTCCGATCCGGACCGCGACACGCTGGGCAAGCAGCTGCCGGCCACCGGCGGCGTGCTGCGCGACTACGTGTCCTACTCCGGCCTGCGCCCGGGCGACACCTACCGCCTGCGCGGGACCGTAATGGACCAGGAGACCGGCGAATCCACCGGCATCACCGGAATGGCCGACTTCACCCCGGAGGAGTCCTCCGGGGTGGCCCACATGGACTTCGACATCCCGGCCGAGCACGCCGGACGCACCCTGGTCGTCTTCGAGCGCCTGTTCCTGCTGCCCGAATCCGCGGACGAGGTCCCGGCCGGGGAAACGCGGATGCGCAAGTTCTCCTCCGAGACCGATGAGCCGAAGGAGAAGGAGCTGGCCAAGCACGAGGACCTGGCATCGGCCAGGCAGACGGTCACCGTCTCCCCACCGCCCACTCCCGAACCCTCGGAAACGCCGACACCGGAGCCGTCCGAGACGCCGAGTGAGACGCCCACTCCGGAACCCTCGGAGACCCCGAGCGAAACGCCGACACCGGAACCCTCCGAGACGCCGACGCCAGAGCCATCTGAAACGCCGAGCGAAACACCTAGCCCGGAACCCAGCGAGACTCCCTCGGAGACCCCATCGCCGGAACCGTCGGAAACGCCTGCCGACACTCCGAGTGAGACGCCGAAGCCAAGCGAGACCCCCGAGGAGGAGGTCCTGCCCAGCATCGTCCCGACCCCCGAGGACTCGCCCAGTGCACCCGCGGCACCCCCGGCGGGACCGGACGCCCCACGTGGACCCGAGGCCCCGGAACAGCCCGAACAGCCGAAGCAGCCGGACACCCCGGAGAGCCAGGGCAATCGCCTGCCGCGCACCGGTCTGGAAGCGGGCCTGGCGCTGACAGCGGGGCTGACCCTGCTGGCCATCGGCGGCATCACCATCGCGGTGAGCTACAGGCGCCGCCGGAGCTGACCGCATCCGGTGCCGACCGGCTCAGCCGGGTGGGACCGGCACAGGCCCGGAATCCCGGGCTCAGGCCTTCGCCAAAGCGGCGGATACCTGGGCCCGGGATTCGACCTGCAGCTTGCGCAGGATATTCGACACATGGAAGCGCACGGTCGCCTGGGAGACGAAGAGCTCCCGGGCGATCGCCGGGTTGCCCATCCCGGCGGCGATCAACTTGGCCACCTGGCGTTCCCGCTCGGTCAGCAGGCTCAGCTGCAGCTGGGCCACATCCCCGGACTGCGCCGTGATCCTCCTGCGCAGTTCGCCCACCCTGTCGATATAGCCATAGGCCCCGATTCGGTCCAGTTCGCTCAGCGACTCCAAGACCGCGTCCTCGGCCCGCTTGTAGTCACCCAGACCCGCCAGGAACTCCGCCTGGTCTGCCAGGGTCAGTGCCCGCGGCAGCGGATAGGTCCGCACCTCCAGGGCGCGCGCATAGGCGGCAGCGGCGTCCGATTCAAGACCCCTGGCCTGTGCCAGCCTGGCCTGCAGCCAGTCCAGGGTGCCCCAGTACTCGAACCAGCCCGAGCCGCGCAGCCCGGACAGCCGCCCGATCAGTTCGGCGGCCTCGGCCACGCACCCCAGGTCCAGCAGCGCATGGGCGCGGTAGCCCAGATAGCCGCGCCGGGAGTTGTACGAGGTGAGCAGAGCCGGATCCGCGGTCGCGGCCAGCGCGGCCTCGGGGTCGCCTGCCACTCTGGCCGCCTCACAAGCGGCGATGATGGGCGTGTCGTGGCCGAAGGACTGCCAGTCCATCTCCACCAGGCGCTCGGTCCCGCGCAGGAAGCCGGCGGCCTCGCCGGAGCCGGTGATGCTCGCGTGCAGGGCGCGCAGCGCCGCTGCGGTCAGCCTCGTCTCGATGTCCAACAGGACCTCGAAGACATTCATGAAGGTCTCCAAGCGGTCCAGCGCAGCACCGTACTCCCCCAGCAGGATCTGCGCGTCGACGTAGAGCAGATAGGGCGCGCCCGCGCCCCAGGGCAGGCCCACCGTGTCCATCAGGGTCAGCGCCTGCTCCATCAGATCCCGCGCCTGAACCACCTGATCGCTGAACAACTGCGCCGAGGCCAGGGGCACCAGGCAGTCCGTCTTCAGGGGCGTGTCCGGCAGTGCGGCGGTCAGCTCCAGCAGCCGCGGGAGCGCGGCCATAATGCCGGGCACGTCATTGGCTCGATAGACGGCGACGATCGTATAGCAGTCGACCACGGCGGAGAACTCCCGCGGGGTGACCATCCAGTGCAGCAGCGGATCCGCCACCTGCGCGGGGTCGCTGGGAGCCCTCTCGAAGATGCCCCTGACCAGTGGCACCATGGGCAGCAGGATGTTCGGCCCGTCGGGCGAGCGCAGGGTCATCATCGCCAGCAGGAAGGCCATGAACGACTGGATCGTGCGCTCGTCGGGGTCCTCGGTCGGCGCCTGCAGGACCGCCAGCGCCCGCTGCTGCGGAAACTCCTGATCGACCAGGTAGGCGCGCAGCATGAGAACGAGGAATTCCCGCAGAATGGACTGCGGCAGAGCTTCGAGTTCGCCCAGCAGGTCCAGGCACGCATAGCAGCTCTTCGCCTTGGTGTGGATGAGCGCCAGGCGGGTGATGAGGACACCGCGCCTGACGGGATCGTCGGCCAGGTCCAGGGCCAGGCGCAGCACCTCGATGGCGGACTCCGGCCGGCCGCGTTCCAGCGCCGCCGTCGTGCAGTATTCGACATCGCGGCCCAGTTCCTCGTCCCAGGCCGAGGCCCCGCGCAGGCGGTGCACCACGGCGGCGTGGCCGTCGCTCACCTGGGCCAGAGCGCGGTGCACGGCGGCGGCGCGCTCCCGTGGCACGGCCTGCCGCACCGCGTCCGCGACCAGGGCGTGGCGCGGCGCCAGGGTGGCGCCGAACCCGGCCTCGACGATGATCCCCGCCGCCAGGGCCCGCTCGAGCGCTGCGGTGACCCAGTCGGCCGGTTCCGTGTCCGGCCTGCCGTCCTGGGTGTCGATCCCGGGGTCGGTGGCGGCGCGCATGGCGGCCTGGCGCAGCCGCTCGGCGGGGACCTCGGCGCCGGCCAGGCAGACCAGTTCGCCGATCAGCCGCGCGGCTGAGTCGGCCGCCCGGTATTCGGCGGTGAGGGGGTTCATGGCGTCCAGGCTCCGGCGGATCGGCAGGTCCCACACCAGGTGCAGGCGGGAGACCTCGTCGGGGGTCAGGCGGGAGAACAGCTCGTCGATGCCCAGGAAGGATCCGCCGGTGGCCCGGCACAGGTCTGCGGCGTTGCGGCGGGCGATGCGCACGGCGAAGCGGTCCAGTGTCAGGGCCTGGACCTCGTCGGGGGTCAGCGGTTCGACGTGCAGCACCCGGCCCGTTCCACCGGATGCGGTGGCCAGCAGGAAGGAGCCCAGGCTGGAATCGGCGTGGGGTGTGCGGATGCCGATGGCCACCAGCACGCCGGGGCGCATCATCCGGGGCAGGGCGTAGCGCAGCACCCGCTCGGATTCCGCGTCGAGCCATTGGGCGTCGTCGATCACCAGCAGTCGGGCGCCGGTGTCGGCCTTGGCCTGCAGGGCGCGCAGGCAGCGCCTGGCCACGGCCACCGGCTGGGGCAGGTCCTCGGCGTCGAAGATCGCATCGGCCTGGCCCAGACTGCTGAGCAGTCGTTCGATGTAGGCGAAGGGGATGGACTGTTCGTCGTGGGCGGCGATGGTGCGGTGGACCCGCCAGGTGTCGTGGGCGCGGGCCTTCTCCACCAGCCGCCCCAGGGTCACGGTCTTGCCCATTCCGGACGGACCGTCGACGACGAACAGATGTGCCCTGCCCGCATTCGCTGCGGACAGGGCATCATCGAGTGCTGCTTCCCGGTGCGCTGTGGGACTACGCATGGATATTCCTTTTTCAGTGCAGGTAGTTCACCTCACATACTACGGGCATCCTGAGCAATCTCCTATGGCATTTTCCGACCGGTCAGCGCACCGTTGCGATCACTGCTCCGCTTTGATCAGATCAGAGGCCTTTTCCCCGATCAGCATGCACGTGATGTTCGGGTTGACTGCGGTCAGCTGCGGCATCACCGAGGCGTCGACCACGCGCAGCCCCGCCACACCCTTGACCTTGAGATCCGGGGTCAGCGGCGCCATCGGATCGTCGGCGGCACCCATCTTGCAGGTGCCGGCCGGGTGGTAGACGGTGTTGTGGGTCTTGGACACGTATTCGGCGATGTCCTCGTCCGACTGCGTCTGGGCCCCGGGGAACAGCTCCCGCCCGGCGTACTGCGCCATCGCCGGTTCGGCTATGATCTTGCGCGCCAGTTTGATGCCCTCGACGGCGATCCGCATATCGTAGCCCTCGGGATCGGTGAAGTACTTCGGATCCACCATCGGCTTGTCGCGGTAGTCCACCGAGCGCAGCCGGACCGTGCCAGTGGACTTCGCATGGGTGATGTTGGGGGTCAGCGCGAAGGCCTCTTCCGCACTCGGGTAGCCGTAGCGGCGGGTGTGCATATCGAAGGGCACACAGCCGTAGTGCATCATCAGGTCCGGCAGCCCGGTGCCGTCTGCGCCGTCCTGGTCGACCTTCGTGAAGATGCCGATCTCCCACCACTGGGTGGCGTCCCTGGTCATCGGGACCTGGGACTCCCAGGAGATCACCGCTTCGGGGTGATCGCGCAGGTTCGAGCCCACCCCGGGCGCGTCGACCAGCACGTCCAGACCCAGTTCGCCCAGATGATCGGCCGGGCCGATCCCGGAGAGCATGAGCAGCTGCGGGGTGCCAATGGCACCGGCGGACAGGATGACCTCGCGGGTGGCGTGCAAGCGGGACGAGCGGTGGAAGGGGTTGTCCACGAACTCGACGCCGGTGGCACGCGGTCCTTCCGGCCCCTGTTCGAAGATCAGCCGGGTGACCTGGCGATCGGTCAGGATGTCCAGATTCTCCCGATCCAGGATCGGGTGCAGATAGGACACCGAGGACGAGGCGCGGGTGCCGTCGGCCTTCGAGTTGATCTGGAAGAAGTTCGCGCCGTGGCTGACCGTGCGTCCCTCGTTGAACAACTCACGCGGGATCCCGGCTTCTTCGCAGGCGTCCAGCACCGCAACGCCCACCGGGTCCTCCGGCGGAACCGACATGAGTTCGACCGGGCCGTCGTGGCCGTGGCCCTCGCCCGGACGGTCATTGGACTCCAGGCGCTTGAGCAGTGGCCTGACCTCGGCGGCCGACCAGCCGGTGCAGCCCAGGGACTCCCAGTAGTCCAGGTCCTCGGCCGGGGTGTGGAAGGCGATGCAGGAGTTGTGCGATGAGCACCCTCCCAGCACCTTCGCGCGGGCGTGGCGCATGAAGGAGTTGCCATTGGCCTGCGGTTCGATCGGATAGTCCCAGTCGAAGCCGGACTCCAGGAGTTCGGGCCAGCGGTTCAGGGTGAGCACCTCGGCCTTGTCCACATCCGTGGGGCCGGCTTCGAGTAGGGCGACGGTGATGCTCGGATCCTCGCTGAGCCGGGCCGCCACCGCGGCACCCGATGAGCCGCCGCCGATCACGATGTAGTCGTATGAGTCGCGCGAGTCGTTGGTCTCAGTCATATGTCACTCTCCGTTCTGCTGCGGGAACCAACCGCTCACGGCCGGTTCGGTGTTCTCGTAAATGTGCTTGGCCTCGACGTATTCGCCCAGGCCGCTGGGCCCCAGCTCCCGGCCGATGCCCGAGTTCTTGAAACCGCCCCATTCGGCCTGCGGCACATAGGGGTGGTAGTCGTTGATCCAGATCGTGCCGTGGCGCAGGGCCCGCGACACCCGGTTCGCCGTCCCGGAATCCGAGGTCCACACGGCACCGGCCAGACCGTATTCGGTGTGGTTGGCGATCTCGACGGCTTCGGCCTCCGTGGAGAAGGTCTCCACCGTAATGACCGGGCCGAAGCCCTCCTCGACCACTGCGGGATTGTCCCAATCGCACTGATCGAGCACGGTCGGCGTGTAGAAGAAGCCGTCCTTGAGTTCGTCGCCGCCCCAGGATCCGCCCACGCGCAGGCGGGCGCCGGCGGCCACGCCACGCTCCACATAGTCGGTGACCTTGTTCCGGTGCGCCGCGGAGATCAGCGGTCCGGTCTGCGCGGCCTCGTCGAAGGGCCCACCCAGGCGGATGTCCGCGGCCCTGCGGACCAGTTCGTCGACGAAGCGCTCCGCGATCGTGTCCTGCACGATCAACCGGGTGCCGGCCGAACACACCAGGCCGGAGTCCAGGAAGCCCGCATTGAGCGCATTGTCCACCGCCGCGTCGAAGTCGGCATCGGCGAAGACCACGTTCGGGTTCTTCCCGCCCAGCTCCAGCGCGACCTTCTTGATGGTCTGTGCAGCCGTCTGGGCGATCGTGCGCCCGGTGACCAGCCCACCGGTGAACGACACCAGGTCCACATCCGGATGGCTGGACAGGGGCGCACCCGCGGTGGCGCCGGCGCCCAGCACCAGGTTGCCGACACCGGCGGGCAGGCCCAGCTTGTCGAGCACGTCCATGATGAGGATTGCTGTGTGCGGGGTCAGCTCCGCCGGTTTGAGGATGAAGGTATCACCGGCGGCGATGGCCGGGGCGATCTTCCAGGAGGCCTGCAGCAGCGGGAAGTTCCACGGGGTGATCATCCCGCAGACGCCCACCGGCTCGTTGACGACACGGGAGATCACCGTGGGATCGCCCGTGTCGACCAGCCGGCCCGGATGCTGATCGGCGATCTTGCCGAAGTACCGGAAGCAACCCATGATGTCGTCCATATCGCCTTCGGCCTCGACCAGGCGCTTACCGGTGTCCAGGGCCTCGGCACGGGCGAATTCGTCCTTGCGCTCCTTCATCGCATCGGCGACCGCCAGCAGCAGATCGCCGCGCTGGGCCGCCGGTGTGGCCGACCACTGGCCGGCGTCGAAGGCCCTTCGGGCGGCGGCGATGGCGCGTTCGGTATCCGCCGCCGAGGCCTCGGACACCACGCCGACCGTGGAACCGTCCGCGGGGCAGTGGATGGTGCGCGTCGCCCCGTCGGCCGCCGGCACCCATGCGCCGTCGATGTACAGCGTCGCCACGCCGTTAGTCTGCTCAGTCATCGTTCTCCTTCTTTGGGTTCCGTCCCATTCGAATTCTCCTTCGAGCGCCGGGCAGCGGGCTCGGTCTCTGTGAGTAGTTGGCGGGGGTTCACGGGCCGGGCGGCTGCCCGCCGGTCCCCTGTGCCCCCGAGGTCCTCCGGCTGCGGCGGGCGCGGGCCTGCGGCCGGTTCCAGGGCGTCCTTGGCTTCGACGATCGACTCCGCGACCTCGTCGGCCAGGTTCTCCGCCTCGATCTGATCGACGTCGTCCCACTGTTCCGGCGCCGGGCCGTCGATCGGGCCGGTGTCCGACGCGCTGTCGAGGCTGGACAGGTACATCACCCTGGCGTCGTAGCCGTCGAGCACATCGGAGATGATCTGCTCCTTCGTGTAGCCCATGATGTCCCGGCCCCGCGAACCGGTGGAGGAGAACACCTCGAGCTTGAAGTACACATCGTTGACCGTGCGCACGTTGACCGCGAAGCTGGGCACCGGATAGGCCACGGGGTACGCCTCGTATTTGAAGTGCTCGCCGTTGCTGAAGGTGACCACCAGGTCGGTGTACGGGATCGGATAGTCCGGATGCTCGCCGCGCTCACAGCTGACATCGGCGCCGTTGCGCTCCATTTCGGCTGCGACCTCCTCCAGGGCGGGTGCGGCCACGGTCTCCACGAAGCGCTTGGCCTGGGCGGCCGAGGTGTAGTTCATCCGCCGGCCCAGGCGCTGGCGCCAGTTCCGGCGTGGGTCGCGGCCGGCGTCGGCCCGCGAGGACAGGATGTCCGGCAGCGATTCCGCCCTGGCGTCGAGCACCATGCGCTCGCGCCGCAACACCTTGTACAGGCTGTACATGACGAGGTACACGAGAATCGACAGCGGCAGGCCCACCATCACGGTGGCCGCCTGCAGAGTGTAGACGCCGTCGATGAACAGCATCGACAGTGTCAGGCCGCCGGTGATGACCGCCCACACGATGCGCAGCCAGCGGGGGCCGTCATCATCGGTCGACAACGACTTCGACGTCATATTCGCCATCACCAACGAACCGGAATCGGCAGATGTCACGTAGAAGAACAGCCCGGTGATGACCGCCAGCGCGATCGTGAAGGTGGAGCCCGGATACTGTTCGAGCAGCGTGAAGAAACCGGATTCGGGCAGGTTGATCGCCTGATCCAGGAAGCCCCCGTCGCTGTTCGGGTCGCGGAAGAAGCTCAGCGCGGCATTGCCGAAGATCGACACCCACAGCATGATGAAGGCGAACGGGATGAGCAGCACGCCGATGACGAACTGGCGCAGGGTGCGCCCGCGGGAGATCCGGGCCAGGAACAGGCTGACGAAAGGCGCCCAGGCGATCCACCAGGCCCAGAAGAACAGGGTCCAGTCCTTCATCCACTGTTCGGCCGGGTAGCCCTCCGTCCCGCTGGTCTGGGCGAAGGTATTCATCATCATCGAGGCGAAGCCGGCGAAGAAGTCGCCCACGTTCTGCACCAGGGCATTCAGCAATTCGTGGGTGTTGCCGGAGAACAGCACCCACAGCATGAGGGCCACGGCCAGGTAGACATTGAGTTCCGACAGCCGTCGGATGCCCTTGTCCACGCCGGAGACGGTGGACAGGATCGTGATGAACACGGCCAGGGCCATCAGGGCGATCTGCACGCCGATGGACTGCGGGATCCCGAAGATCGCCGACAGGCCGTAGTTGAGGAAGACCACGCCGATGCCCAGGGACACGGAGATGCCGAAGACGGTGCCGATGGTCGAGGCGATTTCGGCCACATGGCCAACGGTGCCCTTGACGCGCTTGCCGAAGATGGGGGCCAGGGCCGAACGGATGCTCAGGGGCAGGTGATAGCGATAGGCGAACAGGCCGAAGGCCATGCCCATCAGCGCGTACATCGCCCAGCCGGGGATGCCGTAGTGGAATACCGTCCACACCGGTGCCCACTTGGCCGCGGCATCGGACTCCGGCGCCACGTCCGGCGGGGTCAGGTAGTTCGTGGCGGGTCCGGAGATGCCGAAGAACATGAGGTCCACGCCGATGCCGGCGGCGAACAGCATCGCCGACCAGGTGAACATATTGAAGTGGGGACGGGAGTGGTCGGGGCCCAGCCGGGTCCGTCCCACCCGGGAGCAGGCGACGACGATGACGAAGACCACGACGATGCTGGCCGTGAGTACGTAGTACCAGCCGAAGTTCGTGGCGACCCAGTCCATCGCACCGAAGATCACGGTCTCCGCCTGTTCGGGCAGGAGCATCGCCCACAGGGCGAAGGCGACCATGATGACCGCCGCCCCGATGAAGACCGGCCAGTTGACGGCAGAGGTGCCCGATGAGGGCTTGGCTCCGTCCTCTTGGTCCTCTTGCGGTCCGGTCCTCTGAGAACTCGGGGCTGCTTCTGTCAAAACACGGCCTACTTCCTTATGGACGACGAGTCGATTACATCAAGTTGCCTTCACAAGTCCCCTTCATCCTATGAGGCACCCCCTGAGGTTCGCCAGCTACGCCCCTACTTTACCTACCGGATGGTAAAGTGTCGAAGTATGAGTTCCGCGCATCCGACCGACACCCGTCGGCGCATCCTCCAGGCCGCCAAGCAGATCGCCCAGGACAACCGTTCAATTCAGGGCGTGACCATCTCGCTGGAGGCCGTGGCCAAACGTGCCGGGCTGACCAAACCGGGACTGCTCTACCACTTCCCGACTAAAGAGGCCCTGATCACCGGCCTGGTCGACGCGGCCGCGGCGAACTGGGCGCAGATGATCTCCGCCGCCTGTACGCAAGCCGCGGTGGAGGCCTCGGACGGGACGGGGGATTCGGGCTGCGCCGGAGCACCGGGACACGATCCGGAGCCAGCGGGGGAACCCGCGGACTTCAGCGTATTCGCCCGATACCGCGGCTATGTGCGGGTCGCGACCTCGGCCCGGGTGTCGCGAGCCGACTACTGGATCTTCTCCGATGCCCTCTACCATCCAGCACTGTCACATGTCTGGCACGACCGGCTGAACCCGTGGTTCTCCACGGCCGGGGTGTCCGCCGCCGCCCGGGCATGGCTCACCACCGCGCGCTTCTGTGCCGACGGCGCGTGGATGTCCGAGGCCACCGGCATGTTCCCCGCGGCGGAACTCGACTCCGTGCGCTCCCACGCTTTGGAGCTGGTGGATCGTGCACGGGCAGCGGAGGACGAACACGGCTGATGAAGTCCTGGCTGTTCCTGTGCGCGGCGATCGCCGCCGAAGTCGTCGGCACCCTGGCACTGCGGGCCAGCTCCGAGCACGCCGCCTGGATCGCGCTGGTCGTCGTCGCCTATGTCCTGGCGTTCACGCTCATCGCCCGGAGCCTGCGCACCGGCCTCGGGCTCACCGTCGTATACGGAACGTGGGCGGCGGCCGGGGTTGTGCTCGTCGCCCTGCTGAGCACCGTCGTATTCGCAGAGTCCCTCAGCCCACCGGCCATGGTTGGAATCGGGCTGACAGTCGTGGGCGTCGTCCTGGTGGAAACCGGATCCGGCGAATCCGAAACCAAGGACTGGGAGACCGCGCTCGACGACGTGGTCGATGACATGGTCGATCTCAGCACCGATCTCGGTGCCGATTTCAGTGCTGATCATGGTGCCGGGCACGATGCTGATCATGATGCTGCGAGCGGTGATGAGAACCACAGGCGGGAGGGAACATGAGCTGGGTCTGGCTACTCGCCTCGGTCTGCTGCGAGGTCGCGGCGACACTGGGCCTGCGCATCGGCCAGGATGGTGACAAGCGCCGCAGCAAGTGGCGGTTCATACCGATTGGCCTGGGTTACGCCGCGGCCTTCGGTTGCCTCCGGCTGACCCTGGACGCCGGGATGCCCTTGGGCGTGGCCTACGGAATGTGGTCGGCCCTGGGCATCGTCAGCGTCGCACTGCTCTCACGCCTGATCTGGCGTGATCCCCTGTCCCGCCGCATGCTGGCAGGAATCGGCCTGATCATCTGCGGCGTGGTGATGGTGGAGCTGGGCTGACCGCCGACCTCAGCGCGCGGACTTGGACTTGCCCTCGACCAGCAGGGCTCCGGCGATCGCGGCGAGCCAGGCGTTATGGGATACGGAGACGCCATCGCCGGCGGGGCGCACGCCGTCGTCCTTGGTGAAGTCCTCGGTGCGGAAGTACATGGTCAGCATGCCGGCGCTGAAGATCGCCAGGCCGGCACCGGCCACCCGGTTGGGCACGAACGGGGCGAGCAGCGCACCGCCCACGGCGATCTCACCGGCGGCCAACAGCTTGCCGAAGGCCTTGTCATCGAGCTGGTCCAGGAAGGGGAAGCCCTTGGCGGCCATGCCCTTGAGGAAGCCGGCGCTGCCGTCGTCCAGGCTGAGCTTCTCGATTCCGGCGTTGAGGATGGAGGCTCCCGACAGGCCTCGGAGGATTGCGGTGCTCAAACGATGCGTCATGTTTCGACCTTCCGATCGGCGTGCAGGTGGATTCGATCATGCGCCCGCGGACTCCCCCGGGCACCCGTCCACTGTAATCCGGTATCCGGACACGCAATGCGGAGGGTCGGCGATTGGTGGCGCACGAGGCCGGCCACCGCGGCGATCCCTACGCCCGGGCGCCGAAGCGGTGCAGCCAGGCGTCGGTCCCGCGCCGGTGCCTGCGCACCACGTCGACGGGGTAGGCGCCCAGTCCCACCCCGGTACCGATGCCCACGCAGATCGCGGCGGCCTCGGCGAAGGAGGACATGCCCTGGCCCCCTCCCATCAGTTGCAGGATCCCGAAGAACACCGGGATGCCGGGCATCAACGCGCCGGTGAAGCCCATGAGCGCCAGCACTTGTTGCGGATAGCCGGAGCGGACCGCATAGAATGCGGCCAAAGCCCCCAGCACCACCGCGGCCAGGGAGTTCGCCCACAGGGTGGGCAGCCCCGCCCCGATCAGCAGCGCCTGGTTGACCGCACCCGTCACCAGGCCCAGGCCGGCCGCCGGCAGCACCAGTGGCAGTCGGCCGCCATTGGCGAAGGCGTTGGCCACCGCGCCCAGCGCGCAGAACACCAGCACCAGGTACCAGGGGAAGGACGGCAGCTCGTCCAGGCGCGGATGCTCCATGTGCAGCACCTCCCCCAGCATGAAGGTGAAGGCCCCGGCTATCGTCAGGGAAATCACCGCGACCAGCAGGCTCGCAGTGCGCGTCATGGCGGAGACGAAGTCGGAGGCGATCGCATCGGAGACCGCTCCGATGACCTGCGGCAGCGGCACCAGGATCAGCCAGCTCACCGCGATCGCGGCGGCCGCGCCCACCGGGTCGACGAAGCCCACGAGCACCAGGACCGTGGCCAGCGCCCCCGAGGTGCAGCCCTGCACGGCGGTGGCGAAGAGCTTCGGCATGCGCACCGCGCCGGTGGCCGCACCCATCAGAGACGAGGCCAACTGCACCAGTGCGGCGGACACCCACGCCTGCCAGGAGACCCCCACCTGCATGCTGATGAAGAAGGCCAGCATGGTCAGTCCGCCCATGGACAGCCACCACGGGGTGGCGGACTCACGCAGCCGGTCCACCCTGTCCTTGGCCGCATCCAGGCGCGCTTCGACCGCGAGCTCCGCCGTATCGGCCGAGGTCGCCGCCTGTACCAGCCCCATCGCCACGTCCTGCAGGGCGCGGGCCCTGGTGCAGTCGATCATGTCCAGCCCGCGGGCAGCACCCGACACAGAACTGGTCGACCCGTCGCCGCGCGTCGTATCGATCAGCAGAATCCGCCCGAAGGCGTTGAAACCCAGATTGTCCACGCCCAGCGCCACGGCGGTGCGCCGCACCACCGGCTCGACCTGCGAACTGGTCTGGCCCGATTCCATCAGTCCGTACGCCAGGACGGTGAGGAAGTCCAGACGCCGGCGGATCTGGGAGGCTGTCAGGGCCGGCGGCCGCTCCATCGGGGTCTCCTGCGGTGTCTCCATGAGTCGATGATAGTGCGAGCCCCGGCTCGGTCCGGTCAGTCCGGCAGCTCGGCCCTGCGGTGCAGCCGGCCGACCGCATCGAGCTCGACCACCGCATCGATGCCGATCCGGCGCAGGAACGGATGGTCGTGGCTGATCACCAGCAGCGCGCCGCGATAGGCGTCGAGCGCCTCGGCCAGCTGTTCGACGCTGGCGATGTCCAGATTGTTCGTCGGCTCGTCCAGGATCAGCAGCTGCGCAGGCGGATCGGCCAACAGCAGGCGGGCGATGCACACGCGGAAGCGCTCGCCGCCGGACAGGGTGGACACCGGGCGGTCCACCGTATCCCCGCGCAACAGCAGGCGCGCCAGACGGTTGCGGACCTCGCCGGCGGGCAGATCGGGGGCCACCGCCCTGACATTGTCCATCGCGCTCGCCTCATCGTCGAGCCCGTCGAGGCGCTGCGGCAGGTAGCCCACCCGCTCGGTCAACAGCCGACCGCCGGGACGGCTGGGTGCTTCGCCACCGCGGCGTCCGATTCCGCCTGCCGAGGCTCCTGCGGCCTCCCCCTGCGCCGGATCCGCTGCCGTACCGGCCAGCAGGCGGGCGACCAAAGTCGACTTACCTGTGCCGTTCCCGCCGACCAGGGCCAGGCGCTCCGGCCCCTGCAGCACGACCTCGGTGACCCCGTCCGTCAATTCCAGCAGACGGCGCGAGCGCGGCACCGCCGGATCCGGCAGATCCAGACGGATGTGTTCGTCCTCGCGCACTCGGGCGTCGGCGGCATCGACGGCGGCCTGCGCTGACCGCACCTTGTCCTCGTGCACGGCGCGCAGACCCGCCGCGGAATTCTGCGCCTTACGCGCCAGAGTCCCCGCCACGATCTTCGGCAGGCCGCCCTCGCGCTGGGCCCTCCGACCGGTGCGCTCGCGACGGGCCAGCTTGGTCTGGGATTCGATCTGCTGGCGCTTCTCCACCTTGAGCGCTTGGTCGGCGGTCCGGGCGGCCTGCTCTGCCGCTGCCTGTTCGTTCTCCAGGTGGGCGCGCCAGGCACTGTAGGGTCCGCCGAAGGTCTCCAGCCGACCGTCGTGCAGTTCGGCCGTGACGTCCATGCGTTCGAGCAGTTCGAGGTCGTGGCTGACGACCACCAGGGTGCCGGGCCAGTCGTCGATCAGTCCGGACAGGCGGGCGCGGGCGGCGCGGTCCAGATTGTTCGTCGGCTCATCGAGCAGGGTGATGGGGGTGCCGCGCAGCCGCAGGCCCGTCACGGCGGTGAGCATGGCCTCGCCACCGGAGAGTTCGACGACCCGGCGGTCCAGTTCGATGCCGGGCAGGCCGATCCGCTCCAGGGCAGCGGCGGCGCGGGCCTCGATGTCCCAGTCGTCGCCCACCGCATCGAAGTGTTCCTGGGCCACGTCCCCGGCTTCGATCGCGCGCAGGGCCGCCACGGTTCCGGCCACGCCCAGCAGATCCGCGATGGTGGTCGTGGCCTCCAGGGTCAGGGTCTGCGGCAGATAACCGACCTCGCCGACCGTGTCGATATGGCCGCCCGTGGGCTGCAGGAGGCCGGCGATCAGGCGCAGCAGTGTGGATTTGCCGGAGCCGTTGCGCCCCACCAGGCCGGTGCGGCCGGGGGTGAAGGTGCCGGACAGGCCGGTCAGCGCCGGGGTGCCGTCGGGCCAGTCGAAGCTCAGATCGACCAGGGTGATGGAGGGCTTGGCGGGGGTGTGTGAATGATGGGTTGGCATGAAGATGCTCGCGTTTCTCCCGGCGAGCGCGGTACAACGCGGCAGGTCCGGGTGGAGATGATGAAGGGTGGTCGACGACCGTGCAGGCCTCAGCGGGTCCTGGAGACCTCATCCGTGTCATTCATCTTCATGCGCACCACCATAGCAGCCCCCCCACAACCCCACCCACAACGGGTTTGGACTGTTCATTTCAGATTGGACCGGACGTCCGGTCCAATCTGAAATGAACAGTCCAAACTTGTCGGCCCGCCGGGCCCGCTACGCGCTCCGCAGCTCCGTGAGCTCCGCCAGGCCGGCCCTGGCCTCAGCGGCCGCGGCCTGCAGCGCCGCGGGTTCGGCCGGAATGCGGGGGAAGCCCTCGGGCAGGCCGGCCAGTGCCCGGGCGAACACCCGTGCGCGTTCGCTCCGCCGGAGTTCGACGGGCAGCTCCATCAACGTCCGGTTGAAATCGTCGTACCAGGCAGACGGGAACACCGTATCCCAGGCGCGGCGCTCGGGCCCGAAGTCGAACAGCTCAACTGCACCGCCGTCCGCGCCCCCAATCAGAGCCGCACCTTCATCCGCGGCCGGGGCCCCGGCCGGTTGCGCTGCAGCATTCGCCCGACCGGCCTCATCACGGCACTGCGCGGTCGTGTCCTCGTCGACGGTGACCAGGCCGGTCACCCCGTCCACGTCCAGAACCACACCGTATTCGGCCCTGGCCGCGGCCACCGAGACCAGCCCCAGCTCCACATCGTGGGCCACATCGGCGATCGGCCGCTGCAGCGCGGAACCGTAGCCACCTCCGCCGGGAGTGCGGAAGGTGACGGTCTGGCCGGCGCGAAGTTCCAGGAAGTCGAACTTCTGCAGGCGCCGTTCCTCCCGGGTGCCGGCGTCCACCAGCACCTCCATGGGCAGGCCGGGCCGACCGCCCAACACACCCCAGGGGCGGAACACGAACCGGTCGAGGCCGCGGGCCAGCACCCGGGTGTGGTCGGCCTTGATGCGCAGCACGAACTCCAGGCCGGCACCGCCGCGGTACCGCCCGGCTCCGCCGGAATCGCAGCGCAACCCGTAACGGACCACGTCCACGTCCAGCGCGGCCTCGGTCGCCTCGACCGGGGACGGCTGGACGATGCTGTAGCTGTTGTCGCGGCCATCGTGTCCGTCCAGCCCCTCGGCCGCGCCGAAGCCCCCGTAGAGGGTCATGGCGACCTGCGAACCGTAGCCCGCGGCGGTGCG
Organism: Brevibacterium sp. 50QC2O2; assembly: GCF_024580675.1. Classification (NCBI taxonomy): domain Bacteria; kingdom Bacillati; phylum Actinomycetota; class Actinomycetes; order Micrococcales; family Brevibacteriaceae; genus Brevibacterium; species Brevibacterium sp. 50QC2O2. Next base: position 147,826 of record NZ_JANIJZ010000001.1, on the reverse strand, counting down.
CTCGGCCACCACCACGGGCACCACCACGCCACTGCCGGCGGCCGGCAGCACCCCCGGCGCGGCCTGGAACAGGGCCCCGCCCAGCACATCGGACAGGCGCACCCCCGAGACGTGCCTGGCACCCACCGCGGCGGGGCGTTGGGCGTGGACCACCGTGCCGACGGGCTCGGTGACGTGCAGGGCCCGCAGCTGGCCGCCATCGGTGGGGAAGTCCGGATCCAGGGTCGACAGGGTCGAGCGGATCCGCCCGGTGGTCATCGGATTCGACCGGCCGGCCGTGGCGATGTTGAAGGCCGAGGCGACCTGCGGGTCGGTGCCCGTGAAGTCGATATCGAAGTCCCCGTCCGCGCGCACGCCCACCCGCACCTTGAACCGCACGGGGTAGGGTGTCAGCCCGTCGTCGTCGAGGAAGTCGCTGAACTCGAACGGTCCGGCGGGCAGTTTCCGGGCCAGCGCGCGGGACTTCTCGGCGCTGCGCTGCAGGATCTGCCCGCCCGCGGCCAGATAAGCGCCGAGGCCGTACTTGTCGACCAGCCCGGCCACCGCCTGCTGCCCGTGGCGCAGGGCCGCGAGCATCGCGCGGATATCCGATGAGTTGGCGTCCGGGGTGCGGGAGTTCTGCCGCATAATCCGTTCGATCTCCGGGTCGATCTCACCGTTCTTGACGAACTTCACCGGCGGGATCTGCAGACCCTCCTGGAACACATCCGTGTTCAGCGGGGAAATGCTGCTGGGCACCCGGCCACCCACATCGGAGGAGTGGATGAACGCCCAGCCGTAGCCCACCAGGGTGTCCTCGCAGTAGTACGGCTGGACCACGTGGATGTCCGCCAAATGACTGGAGAGCGCACCGGAGGTGAAGGAGTCGTTCGTGATGAGCACATCACCGGGCCCCAGGCCGCCCACCGCCTCGATGGCCGCCGTCACGTCCACCAGGGTCAACAGGGTGGATCCGACGGTGTCCGGCGCGCCGAGCACCAGGCCGTCCACCCCGACCACGGCGGCGCAGAAGTCCTCGCCGTCCTTGACGTAGAGGGAGCGGCTGGTGCGTTTGAGGGTGAAGCCCATCTCCACCGCGATCGCCGGCAGACGGGCCGCGATAGCGGAGAGGACGACGGGGTTCAGCGGCTCGTCGGTCAATGTCTCCATCTCCTTCGTCATCGTTCCTCCCGATCCAGGCGCAGCGTCGATCCCAGGCCGAGCCCCGCCCGCCAGCCCGGCGGGACCAGGACCGTCGTATTCGGCAGGTCGAATACCGCGGGGCCGGTCACGTGCAGGCCCGCGCCGAGGTCCGCCGCGGTCAGCACGGAGGCCTCGTGGGCCACCCCGCCGAGCACGATCCGGCGGGTGGGGCGCACTGCCGGCGCCGCAGCACGGGCGGGTTCCGGATGACTGCGCTCCGGCGCCCCGCCGGTGGCCGTGGCCTTGGCCGCGATGATGTGGATGGGAGCGTGCAGATCGCGGTGCCCGAACTCCTGTTCGTGCAGCCTGTGGAACTCCTCGGTCAGGGCCGCGACGTCCAGGGGCAGATCGGACGCCGTGACGGGCAGTTCCAGGCTGAAAGCCTGGCCCGCATAGCGCATCTCCAGGCGCAGCAGCACGCGGGCGCGTTCTGCCGCGGAACTGGATTCGGATGCGACCCAGTGCAGGCCCTCGGCGTCGAGTTCGGCGAGGAGGTCGTCTGCGCGCCGGACCGACTCCTCGGTCAGCGGCGCCGCGATCCCACGCAGGTAGTCGCGCCGCAGCTCGGATTCCACCGCGCCCAGGGCGCAGTAGGTGCCGGCGGTCAGTGGGACGATCACGGTCCCGATCCCGACCTCCTCGGCCAATAGTGCGGCATGGGTCGGCCCCGCGCCGCCGTAGGGGACGAGGGTGAATTCTGCGGCCTCGTAGCCGCCGCGGGCCAGGACCTTCTGCAGGCCGGCCGCCATATCCGCCGAGGCGACGGCCACGACGTCGGCGGCCGCGGCCTCGGCCGCCCGCGGGCCGGTGTGCCCCAGCGCCGGTGCCAGCCGTTCCAGGGCCGCCCGCGACAGCTCCGGATCCAGCGTCTGGCGCCCGCCCAGCGGTTTATCCGCGGCCAGGATGCCCGAGGCCAGGTACGCGTCGGTGATCGTCGGCTCCCGATTGCCCAGTCCGTATGCGGCGGGCCCCGGCACGGCTCCGGCGGACTCGGGACCCACGTGCAGGCCTCCGGATGCGTCGACTCCGGCGATCGAACCGCCGCCGGCGCCAATCGCGCTCACGGCGATGACCGGCAGGATGAGCGGGACACCGCCGACCTCGCTGCGGGTCGTGACCTCAGCGGCACCGCCGACTCCCACGGCGATATCGCTGCTGGTCCCGCCCATATCGAAGGACACCATCTGGGCGATGCCGTTGTCCTCCGCCAGGTGCAGGCTCGCGGCCACGCCGGAGGCCGGTCCGGACAGCACCGTGTCCACGGGGCGGCTGCGCGCGGTGGACACCCCGATCGCTCCCCCGTTGTTCGCCGTGATGTACAGCGGGGCGGTGGTGCCCAGCCGCGCCAGGCGGCGCTGGAGTTCGTCCAGGTAGCCGCGCATCAGCGGGGTGATGTACATGTTCAGCGCAGTGGCCGAGGCCCGGTTGTATTCGCGGATCTCCGGCCACACGCCCGCCGAGGTGCTGATCGGGGTGTCCGGGAGGAGTTCGGCCAGGCGTTCGGCGATGCGCGCTTCGAACTCCGGGGCGCGATAGCTGCCCAGCACGACGATCGCCACGGCCGACAGGTCGCGGGCCCTGATCGCCTGGGCGACCCGAACCAATTCCTCATCTGTGGGTTCAGCCGTGATCCGGCCGGCTGCGTCCTGCCGTGCCTCGATTTCGAAGACGTTGTTCCGTGGCACCAGCGGATGCAGACGGGGCTGGCGCAGATCGTATTCCTTGGGCAGACGGCGTCCCAGTTCGAGGATGTCACGGTGGCCCGAGCTGACCACCAGGCCCACGCGGGCGCCCTTGCGCTGGATCACCGCGTTGAGTCCGATGGTCGTGCCGTGGACGATGCTCACGATGTCCGCAGGACGCGCATCCAGCTGTTCCAACAGCCGCGTCAGTCCCCGGATCACCGCCAGGGAGGGATCGTCGGGTGTGCTCGGCTCCTTGACCTGAATCCGCTGGGATGCGGGGACGTCCGGCCCAGCGGCCAGGGCGGCGGTGGACGTCGCCGGGGCCGCCACGGGATCGTCCACGACGGCGACGAAGTCGGTGAACGTGCCGCCCACGTCGATGCCCACGCGGATCCGTTTCGCGGATACCGGTGCGGGAGCCACAGGGGAAGCCGGGGTGGAAACCGGAGTGTCCTCAGTCAACGGGGTGCTCCTTGTCTGCTGCGGCCTCGGGCACAGCATCCGGATCGTGGTCGACCACCGCGTCCTTGGTCTCCGGCATGGTCAGGAAGATCAGCGCGGTGACGGCCATGATGAGGACGACGTAGCCGGCGATGAACGTCGGATGACCGATCGAGATGAACCAGGAGGCCAGCAGCGGTGCGGTGCCGCCCAACACCGCGGTGACCAGCTGATAGGAGAAGCCGATCCCCGACACGCGGACCCGCGGGGGCAGCAGTTCGACGCCGATCGCCGGCGTCAGGGCCTCGATCGTGGACAGCAGCAGCCAACCGATGATGTTCGCCGCCAGATAGGCGCCGAACGACGGATTGTGCAACAGCAGGAAGCACGGGTAGACCATGATGACCAGGCCGATCGAGCCGATGAACAGCAACGGCTTGCGCCCGTATCGATCGGCCAGCCGGCCCGCAGTGGGCAGGGCGATGAGGTAGAGCACCAGGCCCAGCGAATTGCCCATCAGGGCCTTGGACAGGGGGATCCCGCTGACCAGATTCGCATAGGTCGGGATGAACGTGGACCACAGGTAGTAGGGCACGCACACGAACTGGGCCGCCGCGATCTGCAGCAGCCGCATCGGGTACGTGCGCACCACCGTGCGCATCGGGGTCGGAGCGACCTTCTGCTCCTCGGCGATCTCCGTGAACGCATGCGATTCCGGTACGCCGAAGCGCACCCACAGGCCGAATGCCGACAGGACCGCACCCAGTACGAAAGGCAGGCGCCAGCCCCAGGCCGAAAGAGCGGGGTCCGAAATCAGGCTGGTGACCAGATTGGCCGAAACGGTCGCCAACAGGATCGCGACACCGGCCGCCGCGTTGAACAGGCCCGAGAGCATCCCGCGCTTGCCCCGCGGGGCGTTCTCCAGCAGATAGCTGGAGCCGGATTGGAATTCCCCCGCCGCGGACAGGCCCTGCAGCAGCCTGGCCACCAGCAGGATGACCGGGGACCACAGGCCGACCGCGTCGAAGGTCGGCAGTACCGCGATGATGAGCGAGGCGATGCCCATCGTCACGATGGACCAGGCCATGAGCCAACGGCGGCCCAGTTTATCGCCCAGCGGGGACAGGATGAGCGCGCCCAGGGGCCGGATCAGGAAGCCCACCGCATAGACGGCGAAGGCCTGCAGAATCGACGCGATCGCGCTGTCGGAGGGGAAGATCAAAGGGGCGAAGACACTGACCAGGAGTCCATAACAGAACCAGTCGTACCATTCGACCACGGTGCCGATGAGGCCTCCGGTGATCATCCTGGCGCCGAGCTTCGGCGCTCCCCGATCAGTGGCCGCCGCGCTCGCGGCGCCCGTCCCCTGTGGGGTCCGGGCTTCCCTGTCCGCCATGCTGTCGAATCCTCTCGCCGCTCGAGTGCATTACCTGGTCACACGGTCAGCTAGTTTAATCTGCGACGATCTGGTGCCCATGGCCCGGCGTCATATTCAGTGGATCCTTGTTCAGTGGATCTTGATCTGGGTCCTGTCCTTGCCCTGCCACTTGTAGGTCGTGAGCACCCTGGCCTTGCTGATGGACACACAGCCGGCGGTCGTACCGGAACCGGTGTGGACGTGCAGGAAGATGCCCGAGCCCTTGTTCTTCGTATTCTTCGGGTTGTATCCGATGACCTGGGCATACCGATAGGCCGGCTTCACATAGAGGGATTCGCCCTTATAGCCCTTGGATTTGCGCTGCATCGTGTTGTAGCCCTTGCGTTTGCCCCGGCCGTCGACCCACACATGATCCTTGGTGACCTTCGTGTATTTCTTCGCGCCCTTCTTCCACTGGCCGGGACGCTTATTCACGCCGAAGGCATTGCCCATGGTGAACACGCCGATGGGGGTCTTGCCGTCTCCCTCGACCTTCTTCGCGCTCATCCCGCCGTAGCCGGTGTTGGCGTGCCAGCCGCCGTAGTCCCGGATATAGCGCTTGCCCGACTTGTGGCACAGGTAGACCAGGGAGTCGTCCCGCTTGGACTTCTTGCCCGACTTCTTCTGGTGGCGGACCTCGATGACCTTCTTGGCCGTGACCTTCTTGTCCTTTTCGATCCCGGTGCAGTAGTGGGTCTTCGCCTTCGCCTGGGCGGCGGGGACGCCGAGGCCACTGAGCACCAGTGCTGCCGCCATCGTGAACGAGGTGGCAGCTGTGAGGAGGGGTTTGATTTTCAGCACAGGATTATTGTGCTCCCCCGCGTCCGACCGGCGGGCGGCCGGTCCGCCTCGGACTGGCGCTACGAACCAAGGGGCGTGGCGAACAGGGTATCGAAGGTGTACGTGCCCTGTGCCCGGTTCTGGTGGACCGCGCACCAGTGGATATGCGAAAAGGTCACGGTGCCCAGCGCCGAGGTCACCGCGGGGTCCCGCTCCAGCCTGCCGGTGATCTGCGCATCGTCCCCGGTGGCGGTCGCATAGGCCAGTGTCAGATGCGGGCCCCACGGAGGTGCGTAGTGCGTTGCTTCCCGGCCCAGGGCCTCGCCCGCCGCTGCGCGCACGGAGGCCACCAGGGCCTCCCACACGGTGTCGGGGCCGGCCGGCACCAGGACGGAATCCCGGGTCACCGAGGGCCCTGCGAATTCCAGCGTCACCGGCGCAAGCGCGGCGGCCGCCTCGCCCGCAGTGCGTTCCAGGGCCGCCAGGCCGGCGTCGCCCAACTCATCGGCCGAGAACCCGAACCGCTGTACGGTCGCGTGCAGCGCATCCAGTGGCTGCAGCGCCAGGAAGGGCAGATCGGCAAGCCGGCCCAGGGCAGGGCACAGACGGTCCCGGGTCGCGGAATCCGGCACCAGATAGGCGTGCAGCTTTCCCGAGGGATCGTCCCAGTCGTCGACCGTGGTGGCGAAGAAATCGGTGACCATCGTTCACTTCTTCCCTGTGCGGTAGGGGCCGTAGAACACACGCGCCCCGTCCTCGTCCCGCCAGCCGTTGCCGGCCAGGTCCTCGAGTTCGTCCATGCTGCGGCCCTTGGTCTCCGGGGCCAGGAAGATCGAGACCACCAAGCCGAAGATGGCGACCGCGGCGAACAGCCAGGTGGCATTGGCCATGCCCCAGGCGCTCACCAGAATGGGGAACACCAGGACGCCGAGGATCGAACCGACACGGCTGGCCGAACCGGCGAAGCCGACGCCGGTTCCGCGCAGCCGCGTGGGGAACATTTCGTTCGGGTAGACCATATTGAGCACACCGGGCCCCAGGTTCGCCAGCAGGATCGTCACAGCCAGCAGCACGATCAGCAGGGCCAGGGTGGGCTGCTGCCACACCGCCAGGATCACCAGGGCGATCGCCATGCCGACGAAGCACCAGATGATCTGGCGGCGCCTGCCCCACCGTTCGACGGTGACCATACCGATGCCGGCGCCCAGCACGCCCAGGGCCGCGATCAGCGCAGCGCCCAGGAAGGCCAGCGCGGGCTTCCCGTTCGTGAACGGATCGAGAATCGTCGGGGTGTACATCTGGATGCCGTAGAACGACACGGCGAAGGCGAACCAGAACACCGAGCAGAACACCGTCGCCCTGATGCTGCGGGCGCTGAACAGTTCGCGCCAGCGCCCGGATCCCGCGGCCCGTGCCTGGCCGGCGGCGCCGTGTGCGGCCTCGGCGGCGGCGTTGTGCTCTGCTGCGGTCATGGCGCGGGAGTCGATGACCAGGTCGTGCTTCTCCCACATCTCACGCTCGATCGCATCGGCCTCTTCATCGCGGTTCTGGGTGCGCAGCCAGCGCGGCGATTCCGGCATGTTGTGCCGGAAGACGATCACGATGACGGCCAATACCGCACCCACGAAGAGCATCCAGCGCCAGGCATTGGCACCCACCGGCATCAGGAGAATGCCGGTGACGTAGGCGGTGAAGGCACCCAGCTGCCACAGCAGTGACATGAAGATGATGAGCCGGCCGCGGCGGGCGGGGGTGGTGAACTCGGCGGTCGTCGAGGAGCTGATCGGATAGTCGGCGCCGATGAACAGACCCAGCAGGAAGCGCGCGGCGATGAGCTGCCAGGCTTCCTGTGTCACTGCCGCGACGAGCGCGAAGACGACGAAGCCCACCAGGTCGAACATGTACATCTTGCGACGCCCGAAGTAGTCGACGAGCCGGCCGCCGAACATCATTCCGAAGAACATGCCGACGACCACCGAACTGGCCACCAAGCCCGATACGAGGCCGCTGGTGATGTGCCAGGCCGAGGTCAGCCCGGGCAGGGCGACGGCGATGACGGAGACGTCGAATCCATCGATGAACATCCCGGCTCCCGCCAGGAGTGCGATTCGGCTTTGGAATCTGCGGGCCCGGGGAGTCTCCACGCGGGCCTGATCATGAGTCTGGGCGTTGTTCACGCCGCAACTGTACGCCGTGGCCCCTGTTCATTCGGAAAGGAGGGCGGAGAAGAGGGCGGGAAGGTGGGCGGGTCGTGGATTTCACCGGCGACGCATCGACACCTCCATGCCGCCCTGGCCCGGAATCGTCACCGAGGTGAACGGCCCGTCCGGGTCGCGCACGAATGCCAGGTAATCGGCGTACTCGGAATACCCGCTGAGCACGTTGTCGCAGACGACGAGGGCGCCGGGCCGAAGATGGGGCGTGACGAGTTCCAGCGCCGGGCGTGCCATGGGGATCCAGATGTCGACGAGCATGAAGTCGATCGGCCCTGCGATGTCCTGCAAGGTCTCCCGCAGGTCGCCCTGCAGGATGTCGACATAACCGTCCACGCCCGCGGCCCGCAGAGTGCGGTGCGCCGCGGCGGCCTTGGCCGGTTCGTGTTCGGTGCCGATGACGAGGGGCTCCACACCGTCGCCTAAGACACCTCCCGAAGCTGCCGCATTGTCACGGACCGCTGCATTGTCACGGACCGCTGCGGCCAGATAAATCGTCGATACCCCGAACGAGGTCCCGGCCTCCACCACGCGCACAGCGCCCAGCGAGCGACACAGGAGGTAACACAGTGCGGCCTTCTCCGGGTCGAGGGCCACGAGCTTGTCGGACAGAAACCGCTTGCCGTCATCCGTCTGTGTGTTGTCCCATGAGCCGTTCTTGATCCTGCTGCGCACACTGCTCACCAGCTGTGGAAGCAAGGACGTGCCGAGCTGTCGGCGGCTGCGGGCGTGGAGTCTGTCTGCCACGGCACGGGCACGTGGGTCCAATGGCGATGCTGCGAGTTTCGACATGCGCACACCCTAAGAACCCGGCCTGATCAAACCCTGTGCGCATGATCTGCTCACACGGCCGCGCCGGTATCCGGTGCAACATTGATTGTTCTAGTTACACTAGAACAAAGATTCATTTCGGTGGGGAGCACACACCGGCTAATCAATGAGGAGGCCCCATGCTCATCCGGGTAGACGTGGGCGACGCCCGATCACTGCACAATCAGATCGCCGATTCCGTTCGCGCGGATATCGTCGGCGGGTCCCTGACCCCGGGCGACAGACTGCCCAGTGCCCGGGAAACGGCCCAAGCTCTCAACGTCAATGTCCATACCGTCTTGCGCGCCTACCAGCAATTGCGAGATGAGGGGCTCTTGGAGCTCCGGCGCGCCCGCGGTGCCATAGTCACCCCACAGGCGGCGTCCCTGGTGGAACTGTCAATGGACGTGAGCGATCTGGTGGCCCGCGCGAAGTCCCTCGGGATCTCCCGCGAAACCCTGGCGGCACTCATTACGGGAACACAGGAGGAGAACCGATCATGACTCTGCTCAGCGGGAACCGACCCGATTCGAATCGGCCTGCATCAACCGCCCCCGCAGTTCGACGACAGCGCATCGTCGTCCTGTGGATTGGACTCATCCTGCCGGTCCTACTGATCGCGGTGGGTGCCTTCATGATCTGGTTGTGGTTGCCCGAACTGCCCAACCCGGCAGCCACCCATTGGAGCAACGGCCCCGAACCAGATGGGTTTGGGCCACCTTCAACGTACTTAGCCGTACTCTTGGCTATCGGCGGTGGCATGGCAGTGGTGATGGGCGCAGTCGCTTACGGGGCTGAGCGCAGATCCCCCGGCTCGCAGACAGGAACCTGGTTGTCGGCATTCAACCTGGCCATGGCCGCGTTCATGAGCACCACCATGTGCTGGAGCGTAGCCATGCAACGTGGCCTGGCCGATGCCCGCCAGGCAGGGTCCGTGGACCCGTCGATCCTCGTCGCCACCGGGGTAGCGGCCCTGCTGGGCATCGCCGTCTGGCTGGTTCTACGGACCACCGCCAAGGGTGCCTCCGAGCAGGGAGCGAACGGCGACAGAGCTGCAAGCGGGGTGGCCAGCCCGAATGAGCACTCTTTCCCTTTGACCTCGGGCGAGCGCGTGATGTGGACCGGCACGGCGCGGATGGGCAAAGGCCCCCTCATCATCCTGGGGCTGGGGGCCCTGCTGGCCGCAGGAGCAGCCGTGTATGGGATCGTCGTCGATCGCTCCACCCTGTGGATCACCGGTCCGACCCTCTTAATCGTGATTCTGGCCAGTGCCAGCTGTCTGACGTTCCGCGTGGTGATCGGGCGAGGCGGCATCACCGTGCGATCTCTCATCGGTATCCCCCGAGTCCACATTCCCCCTGAAAAGGTCGCCGAGGTGCGCGTCGTCGAGGTGGATCCGTTCGCCCAATTCGGCGGCTGGGGCTGGAGATTCGGCGCCGGACGCGCGATGGGGTTCGTGCTGCGCAAGGGTCCGGGCTTGGAGGTCGTGCGGCACACCGGCAGCCGCATCGTGGTCACCATCGACGATGCCACCGAGGCAGCCGCGGTACTTCGGGCCGTCTCCGATTCCCACAGCGCAGCTTAAGATTCCGAAGCCGCCCGCATATGGCGAATACCCTCGGATGTCCCGCCCGGACTTACCCTCAAGCCTCCTTGAAGGCAAGGCTGACAAACCGGGGAAAACCCTGAGCATATAAGCTAACTTGGTGTCCTTTCCTGAGAAAGGCCTCAAGGTACATTGTCCCCTACCGAAGGCACTGCGTGAAAGACCCGAATCCTCAGAAACCAACGGAACCATTAGTGGAACGCCAGCAGTTCGGCGGAACCGCACGGAGCAGCAGGCGCAGCAAAGACGCTGACCCCAAGATGCGCCCTCCCATCTCCAGCACTGAAATGAAGCGCGGGCCTGCGGATCTGGCCCCCGATCCGGCGAGCGGCGGCTCGCGTGTGAACTGGAAAGTCTTCCTCATCTCATCCGCCGTCATCGTGGCATTCTCCATCTGGGCGTTCGCAGCGCCGGACAGTGCGCAAACGACAATGAAGTCGGTTGTCGACTGGATCGCCCAGAACCTCGGCTGGTATTACGTCCTCACCGTCACCGTCGTCATCGGCTTCGTCCTGTGGGTCGCCCTGTCCAAATCCGGCAGTCTGCGGTTGGGGCCGGACCACTCGAGGCCCCAGTACAAACTCTTCACCTGGGTAGCGATGCTGTTCTCCGCGGGCGTCGGCATCGACATGTTGTTCTTCTCCGTCTCAGGACCCATCAGCCAGTACATGCAGCCGGCCGGAGCCACTCCGGAATCCGCGGCCGCCGCACAGGACGCCGTGGTGTGGACCATGTTCCACTACGGCATCGCCGGCTGGTCCATGTACTCCCTGCTGGGCATGGCCATGGGCTACTTCGCGTACCGCTGGGGCATGCCGCTGTCCATCCGCGCTGTGCTGTACCCGTTGTTGGGCAAGCGAGTGCGCGGAGCCGCAGGCGATGCGATCGACATCGTCACACTGATCGGAACCGTCTTCGGCGTGGCCACCTCCATGGGCATCGGCGTGGTCCTGCTCAACGTGGGCTTCTCCTTCCTGTTCGGCCTGCCGGAGGGCCTGGCGCTGCAGATCGCATTGGTCATCGTGGCGGTGGTGATGACCGTGGCCGCCTGCACCTCCGGTGTGGACAAGGGCATCCGCTTGGTCTCCGAGCTCAACCTCTGGGCCTGTGCGGCGATGATGCTCTACATCCTGGTCACCGGCAAGACGGCATTCCTGCTCAATGCCTTCGTCGAGAACGTGGGCCGATTCGTCTTCACCCTGCCGGAACGCACTCTGTCGACCCTGGCCTATGTGGGCAACGGCTCGGAGTGGATGGGCGCGTGGACCCTGTTCTTCTGGGCGTTCTGGCTGGCCTGGGGGCCGTTCGTGGGTCTCTTCCTGGCCCGGATCTCCCGCGGCCGGACCCTGCGCGAATTCGTGATCGCAGCCATCACCGCCCCGGTCCTGTGCGACTTCATCATCGTGTCGATCTTCGGCAACTCGGCCCTGTCCAAGGTGTTCGACGGCGACAAGGGCTTCGCCGGACTTGCCATCGATTCCCCGGAACGTGGGTGGTACGCGCTGTTGGAGACGTTCCCGGGTGCTCCGTTCCTGATCGGCCTGGCCACGCTGTCCGGCCTGTTGTTCTACCTGACGAGCGCCAATTCGGGTGCCATGGTGATGTCGAACTTCAGCTCCTCCATCCCCAATCCCGCCGATGACGGCAAGAAGTGGCTGCGCATCTTCTGGGCGCTGCTCACCGCGGTCCTGACCATCGCCATGCTCGTGGCCGGCGGAGTGACGACGATGGAGTACGCGACGCTCATCTTCGCACTGCCGGTGACGGTGATCGCCTATCTCGTCATGGCCTCGTTCTCCAAGGTCCTGCGCATGGAGAACGCCGAACGCGAGGGCCGGACCCGCCGACACCACGCGATCGCCACCGACGGCGGACCCACGCCGGAGAAGACCTGGCGACAACGGCTGGCCCGGTTCCGGTCGCATCCATCGGAACGCGAGGTCCGGAAATTCGTCGCCGAGGTCGTGCAGCCGGCGCTGCAGTCCGTCGCCGCCGAATTCCGCCGGCTGGGCTACACGACGAATCTGGAGCAGGGGATCGACCAGGAGTCCGGCATCGCAACGGACACACTGTCGGTTGATATGGGCGAGCACCGCGATTTCAGCTACCGCGTCGCCCCAGTCGAAGCACACACGCCGGCGTTCGGCGCACGCAATGCTCCGCGCGGTGACGACGTCTACTACCGCCTGGAGGTGTTCACCCAGACCGGTTCCGAGGGCTACGACCTGATGGGCCTGGGCCGGCAGCAGATCATCGACGATGTGTTGGACCGCTACGAAAGCCACATGTCGTTCCTGGGCTATTCGCACGCGTACGCGGTCAAGTCGGTCGTCACCCCGCCGACCGTGCCGGCGGATCCCGGGTCCGCTGCGGCCGAGGACGCGACCGTCTCTGCGGACAAGGCCACCACCCGGACAGAGGACGGGGCCTTGGAGAAGTAACGCGCTCCGGTGTCCGGGTCCGGGGCTTCTGCACATGCCGGAGGGAGGGCCCTCCGGCATGTGCAGACACATCCCGTGCAGGCCGCCCGTACACGGATCGAGAACTTTGATATGTTTCGCTCATGATGTTTCCGACAAGGTTCCCGGATTTCACACGTGGAAGTGCCTGTGCCGCCCAATTTTGATTTCTCAGAACAGATGGCGGCCCGGGCCCGCAGCAAAGACCGGTTCAACGGGATCGTAGCCCTGGTGGTCGCGGTCGTGGCGATCGTGTTCGGGCTGTATGTTCACCACACCGGCGTCGATGCCCGAGCGCACATGACGGAAACCGGCACTGCGACACTTGCTCCCGGCGCCTCCGAGGATCGGGAATCGAGCTGTAGCGGCAGCGGCCATTCCAAGTGCGACACCCGTTACACGTGCAACTTCACCTACCAGTTCATCCCGGAGCGCGCCGGCAGCCGGGGTGACGACGATGCCAAGGTCAAGGGCTCGGGCTCCGACAGTGGGCAATGCGGCAACGACCACACCGCAGGCGTGCAGATGACCGTCTACTACGATCCCGCCAATCCGGATCGGAACACCGTGGTGAATCCGAGCAACTTCATGAACACGTACTCGTGGCTGGTCCTCGTGGCCGTCGGAGTGGCCTCGGCCATTTTGGGACTCGTCTGGATTCTCTCCTCCCGGGCGAAGCGCAGGGACTGACGAGCCGATCCACACATTCCGCTTCCCGGTCGTGGCCGTGAAGGCAAGAGGCTTCCCATTCGGCGGAGGATGGGGGATTTGAACCCCAGGGTTCTGTTGGTGAGATCCGCGCCGTTGCTGGGGAAGCAGGGCTTGGCAAGCACCAAAATGTGCCATACCCACACATTCCCCACACATCTGTTCAGCGTCAGCGCGCCGACCAAAGGGCAGACTGCTGCCATCCTTCGGGCGCCCCGATTCGTTTGAACGGAACGACCCCGTTCTCTGGATACGTCGTCAACAAGGCCGGTAACGAGGTGGCGGCCGACAGCTTCAGCTCATGGTGTAGGTACTGAATCAAGGTGAGCTGCGTGAAAACGCGATTCTCGCTACCCTTCGCCACAGCCAGCCGTGGATCGCTGCTGAATCTCGGTTTGATGTCGAAGACACGGTTGAACAGCCGCGCATGGTGCGCAGCGTAGTTCCTCAAAATGTTCAGTGACTTCAACCATGACTCAAGTTGCGGTGCTCTCAGCCCGCACGCGTCAGCGACCGGGTTGCGTGCACACCCGGGCGCCATACCGTAGAGGTGTGAAAGGGTGCCCCAGTCCATCACCTCGACAGCCGCCCAGATCGGGAGTTTGCCACCATACTTCTTCTTATGGTGCGCAACGAAATCTTCACGCGATGCTCTCAGCGCTGCTTCGTATTTCTTCAGCCAAACCTCGTAGCGAGTATCTCCCCGCTTCGAGACGACCTGGCGAGCAGGGGCTCCAAGCAGTTCTGGTTTCAAGTGGAGGAAGGGATCTATCGCACCCAGTGCATGCCCGAGTAGCGCACGAACGGCCAGTTCGATTCGTGCGAGTTCACCAGAAACAACATTTCGGAGTTGCTCGTCGAACAAGTACAACTGGTGGACAAGCTCAAATGACGCACCCGGCCGAAACACGTCGAGGCTCTGCCCAGTTCCAGAATCGAAGCGCCGCATGGGATGCCAGTAGCCGGAAAGACGGTAGTAGTTCAGCTGACGCAACAACGCTACAGCAGATGGCGGGTCTTCGACGGTCATGCCACGCTGTTCAAGAAGTGCAATCTGCTGCGTATATGTCTTGAACTGCTTGGCGTCCGCCATCGTCACCACTTTGGAAGAAAAACGAGGACCGGCCCTGGACTCCCACCGAAGCGGGCAGCGGAACCGGTCTTGTTATCCCAAAACTAGCACAGACGTCGTTGAAAAAGAAGACCGCCCCTGACCTCGAAGAGGCAAGCCGGTACTGGTGCAACACGTTCTAGCAGAGGCTATCGGCCAAAAGAGAACAGACCCACGTCTCATTTAGAGAAGCGAGCCTGTCGTATTGCCTCCAATTCTAGGCGAGGGGACGTCTGCCGTTCGGCGAACGACGAACGCTCCAACGTGCCGCGTGTTCTACCTGATGAACGCCTGGTCCAGCCGGGAGGCGACGTCATCTAGGTCCGAGTCGAAAAGATCGGCATACACATTCAGGGTCATTGCTGCGTCCGCATGGCCCAGCATCCGGCTCAATGCCTTCACGTTCGCTCCCTGCACTGCCAGGCTGGCGGCAGTGTGCCGGAGATCGTGGACCGTCAGCCGAGCTACCTCTGCCTTTTCGAGGCCGCGTTCCAGCCAGCTGGCCTCACCCCTTCCGTTCGCCTTGCCGGGGCACGGCAGCGGTTTGTCACTGTCATCGCGGCGCTTGATGAGCCGGTCGCCGTCGGCTTTGTCCTCTTTCTGCGTCTCCAGCACAGGGACCAGGAACCGCGGCACCGGCACTGTGCGCCTCTTGCCGTGCTTCGGCTCCCCAGATGCCAAGCGCCAGTCTCGTCCTGGGTCCACGCACGCACTACTCGGATACGGCACTTTTCCGGGTCGATGTCACCAGGTTGCAGGCCGTTGATTTCAGAAAATCTGAGGCCCACCACAGCGGCCAGCTACACTACGATCGCCAGGTCCGCGTATGAAGCCTCGGCCAGCTTCAGTACTTCCGCAGCTGTCAGGTACCGACGAGCCCCCCACCTTCCCGTGCCGGGGCTTCGTCGGCAGCGTCAACAACTTCGCCTCAGCGGGATTGTGCGGGATACGACCATCGCGGACTGCGACCCTCATAATGTCGCTCAAGACGCCGACTGCACGCATGATGCCGGATGTCCAGGACCGCTTTGGCGAATAAGGACGCTACTGGCGGAGGCACAACATCGGTTGAGGACACTCTTCTTGCCTGAGTGGAAATGCTCAACGGAGGGAAGTGTGCGCCATGAGCACAGACTACGACGATCTACCCCGACTGGTTCTTGGACGGGCACCTTAAGTTGCGAGCGACTGAGCACTTGTTCCGTCCTCCCAAGTGCAATAACTACAAGAACGCCAATGCTCAGCGGGACAGGATTCAGAGTCCGAGGGCCTTCTCCGTACAGTCAGTCGTAGCCGAAACAGTTGCTGCATCCCAGGTCTCCCTCGTGATGCTCGGGATCGCTTCACTGAGAACGCTATGCCAAGCATCTCCCCAGGAGTCGGGGAAGCACCGTCGTAGCAGATCGAGCATGATCGGTACGGCGGTGGATGCCCCGGGCGAGGCACCGAGCAGCCCCGACATGGTGTTGTCGGCACTGGTGACGAGTTCGGTGCCCTGCTGCAGCACGCCGATCTTGCGACGATCCGGTTTTACGAGCTGGGCGCGCTGACCCGCGAGGATGAGTTCCCACTCTGAGAACTTCGCCTCGGGATAGAAGCGTTGGAGCTGGGCAAACTTCTTGTGTGGGCTGGCAGCAAGCTCGGTGATGAGATAGCGCACCAATGAAAGATTCTGCAGCCCGGCTGCGACGATGACGTGCAGGTTGGGCCAGCGAAGGGTGGTGAAGAAGTCGGTGAGCTTTCCGCGCTTCAAGAGCTTGGTGCTGAACGTCGCGTAGGGGCCGAAGAGTAGATGCCCTTCTCCATTCACGACCCGCTTATCAAGGTGCGGCACCGACATGGGCGGTGCACCAATAGCGGCCTGTCCGTATATCTTCGCTTCATGCTGTGCGACAACATCAGAGGCAGAGCAGCGGTAGAACGCTGCGCCGACCGGCAGCACCGCGTAACCGCGAACCTCGGGCAGCTTCGCGCGTTGCAGGAGGCGGAGCGCGAAACCACCAGCTCCGACGAACACGTGCTTGGCGTTGATCGAGAATCGGGCTCGGCCTGGACCGTTACCTGAAACGATCCAGCCACCCGCTTCTGCACGGTCGAGTGCCCGCACGTCGTGACCGTACAGGGCAGTGCCGCCGCGCGCGTTGATGAGGCCGGTGAGCTGGCGTGTCAGTGCACCGAAGTCCACGTCTGTGCCCTGTGAGTGCCTGGTAGCTGCGATTTCTTCGTCATCGGTTCTGCCTGCCATGACGAGCGGTGCCCATTGAGCGATGGTGCTTCGATCCTCAGAGTAATCGAGGTCTGCGAACAACGGATCGTTCACGAGGGTTGCGTGCCTGCGGCGGAGATATTCGACGTCGCGGGAACCGAACACCACGTCCATATGCGGAGTCGAATGGATGAATGCAGTTGGGTCGATAAGACCATGCCGGGCGAGGTACGACCACCACTCGCGGCTAGTGTGGAACTGCTGGGCAATTGTGGCTGCCTTGGTACCGTCCTCGGGGTTCGGCATGTAGTTGAGTTCGCAGTATCCCGAATGGCCGGTGCCTGCGTTGTTCCACGGGCCGCTACTCTCGGTCGCCGGCTCGTCACCCTTTTCCAGCAGGACGATACGCCAGCTCGGTTCGAGCACCGCGAGCATCGACCCCAGCGTGGCTGACATGATACCGCCCCCGATGAGCACCACATCGGCGTCTTGCACTGTCTTACTCCGGTACTGATCGGTTGTGTTCATTTGACCCACCTCAGATCGACTGACTACTTATCCCAGAGTTACCGACCAACCACTGTTCCGTCCAATGTATGTTTTGCTTGATAGCATCCATATATGGATAAATGGGTGCCGCGTCTCGCTCCACAGCTTCGCGCGTTGGTCGAACTCGTAGTGCAAGACGGCCACATGACACAGGCGGCATCGACGCTAGGCGTCCCGCAATCCTCGATGAGCCGCCGAGTCCACTCCCTCGAAGCCGAGCTTGGCGTGCCCCTCATCTTGCGGAGCGGGCGTACTGTCACGCTCACCCCGGTTGCCCGTGAACTCGTCGCCCAAGTGCGTGGCCCACTGCACGAGTTGGAACTCGCAGTAGGAACTGCGACCGGCACAGCAGACCCCGAGCACGGTACGGTCCGATTCGGGTTCCCGTTGACGATGGGATCAGGAAAAACACCTGATCTTCTGGCCGCGTTTCACCGACATCATCCTGGCATCCGGCTGCACCTGAAACAGGCTCACGGCTCCGCACTCATGGCCGACTTACGATCAGGCGACCTGGATCTGGCAATCACGATCCCGCCGCCGAACGATCTTCAGCACGTCATCATCGATAACCAGCCCATCTGCGCAGCACTCCCTCAAGAGCACCCCCTCGCAACGCGCGTATCGTTGCGGCTTGATGAACTTCACGGCGAGACGTTCATCGCGAATCCTTCCAGCTACAACCTCCGCGCACTGACTGAAGCATGGTGTCAAAAGCTTGGGTTCTCACCAGCCGTCTCAATCGAAATCACCGAGTTCGCAACGATCCGAGAGCTCATCAGCCGCGGCCTCGGCGTCGCACTCCTGCCACACAACGACCGGCCGACACCTGGCGTGGTCGAGGTGCCGCTAACCGGCGACACGACCTACAGCCGCGATATTGCGCTCGTATGGAGTCCCATACCTCCTACACCAGCCACTCAACAGCTCAACAGCTATTTCCAAGAGGCGTTTGCAGTTTGACATTGACGTAGTGACGGGTTGGTACGCCAGGGGTTGATCGCGAGTCTATTGCAGACAACGCACCCCGCGCCCCCAGTCCAGACAAGGGAAAAGCCCGGAATCTCAACGATTCCGGGCTTCAACCTCACTGCGGAGGATAGGGGATTTGAACCCCAAACGTCAGAGGGAGAATCCCGTGCCGTTACTGGGTGAGCGGGATTCGGCAGACATTTCTGAACACGTTTTGAACATATGCCAACGACCGTGCTGTCACAGGAAGGTCCCGTCAATATCATCGAGTACTTGGACGAGAGTGCTTTCAGGCAGCAACGTCGAGAAGACTATCTGAGCAGGCCCGGGCTCAACACCGGACACTTTGCCCGGTTCGGCCTGCCAATCATCAGCGGGAACGCCCGGAACTGCCGCGAGAATGACCGCGATGACTTTGGGGTCGAGGTACCCCTCCGTGCTGATTACCAGATACGTTTCACCATCCGCTACGTGGACCCGTGCACGCAGCTCATGTCGATCAGCTTCGGCAACTGCCCACTTGCCGGTTTGCGCAGCCCGAGCGACGATCTCACGCACGACTTGTTGCAAGGCGGTTGTCGCCAGCGTCACACGTTCGGCTTCCCAGCGCTTGAAATCGACAGGACGTGGGAGCAGGTGCCTCGTCGAGACGGATTGGCCGAGCTCCTTCCCCCTTCGCACGCACTCGTCCGACAAGCTCGCATAAAAGTCTCGTTGGGGAGAGTCCGACTGACGACGGCCAGCTGCGCCCAACCACCATGAAGTCCCACATCCGGTTAAGTCCGTGGGTACCGGGGCATCGCGATCATCAGAATCGACTTCCCCGACTGCACCGCGGTATGCCTCCGTCTTGACCTTGAACCATACGCGATCCTGCAAGGACCGGATACGTTCCGCCCCACCGGCGGCAACCTGCTCCGGCACCATCTGCGCATGCAACACAAGCGGATGAGCAAGTTCCTCCAGCGGAGACGTTAGAGGTGGAAAACCCACATCAAGAGCGTCAAGGACTCGTTTTGTCGGACGGACGCCCTCGGTCATCGCTCGGCTGACTGTTCGAATCCGCCTAGCGCATCAAGTTCGTCAGCCGACATTCCGCTGAGCAATGAGACGGAGCGCTTCGTCGACCCATCAAGGAGTTTGAGCGATTCAAGGGCCGCGGCCTGGATCTCATCACGGTGTGCCGCGATATATTCGCGAACGGCATCATCCACGATCGACTTCTTCGATCGCTTCAGGAAATGGGCGGCGTCGCCAATGAGCTGGTCGGTCTTGGCATCGACTTTAATGGGAGCTACTGATGCAGACATGAGATGACCTCCCGGGTAAAACTCCACGGTTGAGTGCAGGCTTGCACCTGCACTCAATGGTACCCAAGTACCACTAGGTATACCAGAGCTTACAGAGGAGACTTACGAGAACAGGGCACGGGCACGGCGACCCCCTCCGCGGAATCGGAGAGAGCCGCCGTCAGCCAGGCCTCTTTGAAGCGAGACTGCGCCAGAGTCAGTATTGACGTGACTTGTCGAGGAACTCCGGATCGGAGGCAAAGACACCACCCTGCGCCCAGTATTTGACGGGGTTGGCGTGGAACAGCACGAGGATTTTGTCACGGGGGACGCTTGTGACACGGTGCACGGTCTCGGTGACCTCGGTCAGCAGTTCCTGCGCTCGGTCGTCACTGATGCCTTCCCAGGCATCGATGTTGATGATCGGCATTTTATGCTTCCCTCTTTCTATTTTCATGGGACGCCGCTTGAGTGCGCAGCGATGGAATGAGCCCGGTTACCGGGCCAGGTGCGCAAAAGGCGGAACGGGCTCGGGGCCGCCCGCATCATGAGCGGCGATCCATCGATCGTGGAGCCACATATGAGTGTGACGTCGTGACTCGGCACTGTTCCAGACCACGTCGCGTTCATAGGTGATGACCCGGCCATGCTCACCCACGATCACCCAGGTGTAGAGACCGTTGTCATGACCGGTTTTGACCTTGACGCCCGCCACGGTCGCGGGGTCTCCGGCGCCGGTTAGGACCGACTCGTCATGCCGGTCGATCCACAGTTCGCGCAGCCCTAGCGCGTAGTCGGCATCCACGCGATTCAGCAGGTCGAACGCGATCTCGCGGGCCATATCGGTATCGGGCAGACGGCCCTCGGCGCGCGTGGCGATCTGGCGAGTGTAGCCATAGAGAATGCCATTGTCGGCGCCGATCACGGTGGTGACATGTTCACCTCCATAGGCAAGATCATGGATGCGTTGATGCCGGGTGACAGTGACGGGGATGTCCTCGTGCAACTCGTGACGCACGTGTGTATGGACGAAGTCTTCGGGAATCACCAACCCGGCGGGTAGCGGGGGCCTGGATATCGTGGACGTCTTGGTCATGATTTCTTCTCCTGATTGTGCGGACGGATTCGGGTGAACAGAACGAGCACAGCCCCGGCGAGTGCGACCGCCCCGGCGGCGATCGCCGTCTCGGACAGCGACGCGCTGGCCGCACCGACGAAGGAGGGTGCGATGCTGGCCCCGAGAAACAGGAAGCAGGTGTAGAGCGCGGTCAGCGACCCGCCCTGTGTGGGCGCATACCCGACGAGCGTCTGGATCATCGCCGGAGCGGCTACGGCCGCCGAGGCTGCGACGACGGACATCGCGAGTCCAGTACCGATCGCGCTGCCTGGGACCACGGCGACGGCCGAGGCCGCAAGCCCTGCGACGATGAATGCGCTGATCAGCCGCTGGTGCGGCGCGAATCGTGCAAGCCACCGGTTGCCGAACGGTGCCCAGATCAGCGCAGGCAGTGCGCTGGCGCGCAGTCCGAGTAGGGCGTTTCCCGTCGCGAGGCCCGAACTGCCCACTGCCGTGTAGAGCGCGATCATCGGCCCGAGGATCACCACCGTCGCCACGAGCAGCAACACCACCGGCACGCGCTTGAACAGCCGGGCGAACGCGGCAACCGGGTTACCGGACATCCCGACGGCTGTGAGATCTGGCAGGAACACCAGCCGGATCGCCACCGCTGTGAGCACCAGCGCCAGCGTGCTCAGCCAGAAGAACCAGCGCCAGTCCAATGCCGTCGCCACCACCTGTGCGGCGACCTGGCCGAGCACCGCGGAGGCGAGAAACGAACTCGTCAACACGGTGATCGAGAGAGGCCTTTGTGCAGGCGCGATGCGCGACCCGAGGTAGCTGAAAGCCGCAGGTGCGAACGTCGCTGCCAGCACTCCTTGCACCACCCGCCCGACGATGAGCCAGGCGAATGAGGGGGCGAACGAGGTCAGGACCGTGGCAATGATGAGCGAGCCCTGCCCGATCAGCATGATGCGGCGCGGCCCGAACCGGTCGACCACCGGCCCCCATGCGATGAACGAGGCCGCATAGGCGATGCCGAAGGCCGTCTGCACCCACGCGATCGACCCGGTGTCGACGGTGAACGTCTTCGCGATCGGCCCGAAGAGCGGGATCGCTCCATACAGCTGTGAGAGCACCACGACCGCCGTGACGGCGACCACCGTGGACGTCACCCCGAACGGAGCTATGCGTTTCCGAGTGGATTCCAGAGCAGGGGTTTCCAGAACAGGTTGTGGGACCATAAAACACCTTTCCAACGTAGTCGTTGGAAATTGACTGTAGTACCGTTGTCGACAAGAAGCAACGCAAGCGTTGGAACTGCGTTCTGGCGCAGTCGATAGGAGTGGCACGATGGCCTGGGATACCGAGGGAACCAAACGAAAGATTCTCGATGCCGCCGTAGCGGAGTTCGCCGCACACGGCCCGGATGGCACGACGATCGAGCGGATCGCGAAGGCCTCCGGAATCAACAAGGAGCGCATCTACAACTACTTCGGTGGCAAGCGCGACCTCTTTGCCCGGGTACTGCGCAACGAGCTCGCCAAGGTCGCCCAGGCGGTCCCAGTGGAGTCCTTCGCTGTTGAAGATATAGGTGAATACGCGGGCCGGGTCTACGACTATCACCGCGAGCGGCCCGAGCTAACGCGCCTCTTGCGTTGGGAAGGGCTGGTCTTCGATGCCGAGGTGCCGGACGAGGAGCAGAGGCGCGACTACTACGCTCATAAGACCGCGGCCGTCAGCGACGGTCAGAACAAGGGCACGGTCACCGAGTCCATTGACGCCGACCACATGATGTTCCTCATCCTGTCGCTGGCCGGCTGGTGGTCAGCCGCCCCGCAGGTCGCACGCATGATCACAGGACCCGAGACCGAGGCCGAACACGCGCGTCGCCGTGCTTCCGTGGTCACGGCCGCCCGACGGCTCACACAGCCATGAAACAGAAGAAGCCCGGAATCTCAATGATTCCGGGCTTCAACCTCACTGCGGAGGATAGGGGATTTGAACCCCTGAGGGCGTTAACCCAACACGCGTTCCAGGCGTGCGCCATAGGCCGCTAGGCGAATCCTCCGCAGATAACTCTACATGACCCACCACCCCGGCGCGAATCGAAACGGCCCCACGTGAGACAACACACAACAGACCGCACGGCCGCCCGGCGAGCAACTGGCCACCCGCCTGACGCACGCCGCCCCGTTTCGCTTCCACGGGCTCGATCCACTACACTTGTCAGTGGCTCTTCGTGCGGCGTCATCTTGCGAATCCCCCAGGACCGAAAGGTAGCAAGGGTAAGGAAGCTCTGGCGGGTGCACGGAGAGTCCTTTACTTTCCCCTCCCCGCGGCAGCCCCTGTAACCACCTTCCCCGCCTCCCCCATCGGCATATTACGATTCCGCAACAGTTCCCGTTGCTCTTTGAGAACGTTTGCCGCCCCCAGGCGTCGGATGCACGAGTTCTCACTGGAAAACGTCGGAGATTCGCATCACAAATACCTATCGCCGTACAGGACCGCCTCCTAACATGAATTGATCGCCTTCTTCCACCCGGGCACATCCGTGTGGAGGGCAGGTACTGAGCACCTTCTGGAGAGAGGCCCCCGTGTCACGTCGTCTTTACCCGATCGCCGCAGCCCTTGCGGCGGTTGTCGCCCTGAGCTCATGCACCGGCACGACCCCTGGCGGTGACGATGCGAAGAAGGCCGGTGCCAAAGCGGACGCCCCCGAAATCAGCGTCACCGCTCCCGATAAGACCATCAAGGCAGGCGGCAAGCTCAAGCTGAGCGTGGCCAATGGCAAGTTCCAGAAGGTCGAAGTCACCGATGCGGATCATTCCTCCGCCCCGGCCGACACCGGCGTGATGAACCCCAAGACCAAGTCGACCGCCACAGCGACGGAAACCGCCAAGGCCGGCGGAAACCTCGCTCTGACGTCGACCGACCAGACCACAGCGGCCACCGATCCGACGGACACCTCGGATGCGGAATCCAGTGCAGCGACCGACGACTCCGGCTCGCTCTCCGATACCCAGGCCAGTGCGGAGCCCACCGAACAGGGCACCACGTGGAGCTCGAAGTACGGCCTGGCCGGTAGCTCGACGTACAACTGGAAGGCCACCGTCGTCGACGACAACGGCAACACCCAGGAGAAGACCGGCACCGTCAAGACCGCCAAGCCCAAGGGCGAGGCAACCGGCATCAACCCGATCATCTCCGACGGCCAGACCGTGGGCGTGGGCGCACCGATCCTGTTGTACTTCAACACCATCGTCACCGACAAGAACAAGGCCGCCGTCGAATCCCGCCTCAAGGTCACGGCCACGGACAAGGATGGGAAGAAGCGCAATGTCGAGGGCACCTGGGCCTGGCTGCCGGTCGAGGACGGCATCTCCCGCCTGAACTACCGGCCGAAGGAATACTGGCCGGCCCACACCAACGTCAAGGTCGAGCTGCCGCTGAAGAACGTGCAGTACGCCGCCAATCGCTTCGGCAAGAAGGACGTGAACTTCAGCTTCAAGGTCGGCCGCGAGCAGATCGCCACCGGCAATGCGAAGACCCACCGCTTCAAGGTCGAGCGCAACGGCAAGGAGATCTGGAACTGGCCGGCTTCGCTGGGCCGCCCCGCCGCCCCCAGCTACAACGGCGTCCACGTCGTCATGTCCAAACACGCGAACTACACGATGAAGTCCGAGCGCTGGAACTACACGACCCCCACCCAGTGGTCCGTGCGCATCCAGAACAACGGCGAATTCGTCCACGCGGCTCCCTGGTCGGAGGGCTCGCAGGGTTCGGCGAACGTGTCCCACGGCTGCATCAACCTGTCCAACAGCCGCGCGTACAAGTACTACAAGTCGGCTCTCTATGGCGACCCCGTCATCATCAAGGGCTCCTCGGTGAAGCTGTCGAAGTCCAATAGCGATGTCATCGACTGGGTCTACGACTGGGACGAGTACAAGGAGATGTCCGCGCTCTAAGCAGCACGCGCTCACTCCGAACAGCGCAGGATCCTAGTGGCCGAGGCCGCACCCAACCGGGTGCGGCCTCGGCCACTTTGGGAATACATCCGATGACTTTCTGGTTGGAACAAGTGAAGACGCACAGATCGTCATAACGATACTGCCTTGCGCCTAGACACCCAGCCCACAAGACAAAGGAAACATACTATGACTGCTGTTCCGTCATTCGCACCCGACATGCTCGCCGGTAAGGTCGCCGTCGTCACCGGAGGCACCTCGGGCATCGGCCTGGCCACCGCGTCGACCCTGGCCCGCCTGGGCGCAACCGTCATCGCCGTCGGCCTGGGCTCCGATAAGACCCAGGTTCCCGAGGACGTCACCCTGGACCTGCGCGAACTCGATGTCACCGACGATGCAGGCGTCAAGGCCCTGATCGACAGCCTGGACCGCCTGGACATCCTGGTCCCAGCCGCCGGCATCAGCATGGGCGACCGCGAGGTCGAATGGGAGGCCTTCAACAAGGTCCTGTCCATCCAGCTCAACGCCGTCTACCGCATCACCGAACTGGCCCACGATCTGCTGGCCGCCTCGCACGGCTCGATCGTCAACATCGCCTCGATGTACTCGTTCTTCGGAGGCGGCAAGCGCGTCGCCTACTCGGCTGCCAAGGGCGCCGTCGCCCAGATCACCAAGTCCCTGGCCGAGGCCTGGGCCCCCGAGGGCATTCGCGTCAACGCCGTCGCCCCGGGCTGGATCGACACCCCGCTGCTGGCCACCCTGGACGACGCCGGCAAGGAGCGCCTGCTCTCCCGCACCCCGGCCAACCGCTTCGGCCGCCCCGAAGAGGTCGGGCAGGTCATCGCCTTCCTGGTCTCCGACGCCGCGTCCTTCGTCACCGGCACCGTGGTCCCGGTCGACGGCGGCTACCTGACCACCGGCATCTGAGACACACCCGCGCCGGTGCCGTTTACAGCGGATCGGCCGGGCGAGGGGCCGGCCAGACAGCGGCCCGACCGGTCAGCCGACCGGCCCTTCCAAGCCAATCGGTCCCTGTGGGACGGATCCATCGAGGATTCCGTCCCACAGGGACCGATTCGCGTCCGGGCACGACGGCCCTGGTGCTCAGGCCTCCATCAGCCGCGAACGGATGAGGAAGCGCTTGCCCGTGGGCGACTCCACACTGAACCCCGAACCACGCCCGGGCACCACGTCCAGGGTCAGGTACGTGTGTTTCCAGTACTCGAACTGTTCGGCTGACATCCAGAATTCCAGCTCCGCCTGATCCTCCGGCACCCCCGGCAGAGTGAACCGTCCCAACAACACGTCCGCATCGCCGGTGATGAACTCGCCTGCCGGATAGCACATGGGCGAGGAGCCATCGCAGCACCCGCCCGACTGATGGAACATCAGCTGCCCATGCTGCCCCACCAGCTGCTGCAACAGCTCCAGTGCCGCAGCCGTCATATCGACCCGGGGCCGGGTCTCACCCTCGATCGCCGACTCCGAGGCGAGCACGGCCTCGACGCCGGTGTCCTGTTCGTTCGTAGATGCGCCGACACCCGCGGCGGGGGTGTCCCCCGTCACGGGTGCTGCGCCGAAATCGGTATTCATGACGACACCGATCGATCCCTTCCGTTTAGAAGAAGCCCTGTTTGCCCTCGGCATAGCTGACCAGCAGGTTCTTGGTCTGCTGATAATGGTCGAGCATCATCAGGTGGTTCTCGCGGCCAATGCCCGAGGACTTGTAACCGCCGAAGGCCGCGTGTGCGGGGTACGAGTGGTAGTTGTTGACCCATACACGACCGGCCTGGATGTCCCGGCCCGCCCGGTAGGCGGTGTTGCCGTTGCGGCTCCACACACCGGCGCCCAGACCGTACAGGGTGTCATTGGCCTGTGCGATCACATTGTCATAATCGGTGAACGAGGTCAGCGCCAACACCGGTCCGAAGATCTCCTCCTGGAAGATCCGCATCTTGTTGTCCCCGTGGAACACCGTGGGCTGGATGTAGAAGCCATCGGCCAGGTCCCCATCCAGGTGTGCCTGTTCGCCGCCGATCAGGACCTTCGCGCCCTCCTGCTTGCCGATGTCCAAATAGGACTTGATCTTCTCCAGCTGATCGTTCGAGGCCTGCGCGCCGATCATCGTGTCCGTGTCCAGCGGGTTGCCGATCTTGGTATTGCGAACGCGCTCGATGCCGGCTCCGACGAAGCTGTCGAAGATGGAATCCTGAACGAACGAACGCGAGGGGCAGGTGCAGACCTCGCCCGAGTTCAGGCTGAACATCGCGAAGCCCTCGAGTGCCTTGTCGTAGAACGCATCGTCCTTCGCCGCCACATCCTCGAAGAAGATGTTCGGGCTCTTGCCACCCAGCTCCAGGGTGACGGGAATCAGGTTCTGGGATGCGTACTGCATGATGAGGCGACCCGTGGTCGTCTCACCGGTGAAGGCGATCTTCGAGATCCGCTTATTGCTGGCCAGCGGCTTACCACATTCCACGCCGAAGCCGTTGACGATGTTGACCACGCCCGGGGGCAGCAGATCGCCGATGATCTCCATGACCACCAGGATGGAGACCGGGGTCTGTTCGGCCGGCTTGAGGACCACGCAGTTGCCGGCGGCCAGGGCCGGCGCCAGCTTCCACACGGCCATCAGAATGGGGAAGTTCCACGGGATGATCTGGCCGACCACGCCCAGCGGCTCGTGATAGTGGTAGGCGACCGTGTCCTCGTCGATCTGGGACAGGCTGCCCTCCTGCGCGCGGATGGCGCCGGCGAAGTAGCGGAAGTGGTCGACGGCCAGCGGCAGGTCCGCTGCCAGCGGTTCCCTGATCGCCTTGCCGTTGTCCCAGGTCTCGGCGACCGCGATCTTCTCCAGGTTCGCCTCGATCCGGTCGGCGATCTTGTTCAGAATCACCGCGCGCTCCGCCACGCTGGTCTTGCCCCAGGTGAGCTTCGCCTTGTGGGCCGCGTCGAGCGCGACTTCGATGTCCTCGGCATCGGACTGTGCGACCTCTGTGAAGGGCTTGCCGTTGACGGGGCTGACGTTTTCGAAGTAGCGCCCCTTGACCGGCGGGACCCATTCGCCGCCGATGTAGTTCTCGTAACGGGGCTTGAAGTCGATGAGTGCGCCCGGCGTGCCCGGTGCTGCGTAAACCGCCATGATGTCTCCTCGTTGAGTAATCGTGGTCCCGCTGTGCGGGTATGTCCACTGTAAGTCTGCTCATGCACAGTTGCACCCGCGTTGCATGGATTTTCTGGGAGGGCCGGCTCCCAACACAAGCGTAAACACCACGCGAGCACGGGAACGACCGGCTGTAGTGAGTCGTTTCCGCGCTCAGGCGGTGTCTGCGCGCTCAAGCACTAGGCTCGGGGCATGGACTTCAAGCAACCGCCCGTCGTCCGCATCAGCCGGGACACCACTGGTGGCGCCGAGAACGGATCGGCCGGGGCAGAACCAGGCGCGGCCTACCCCTATTCGATCCCCGCCGTGGCCCAGCTGCTCACCGAGGGCCTGACCCTGGACCCCGGGGTGACGTTCCTGGTCGGCGAGAACGGCTCGGGCAAATCCACGATCTTAGAGGGCATCTCCCTGGCCTTCGGCTTCGCCCCCGAGGGTGGGTCGATCCACTCCCAGCACAGCACCTGGCCATCGGAGTCCGACCTGTATACACGCCTGTACATCCAGCGGGGGATCGGGACCAAAAGGTGGGGCTTCTTCCTACGCTCGGAGACCACCCATTCCCTCTACACCTATCTGGAGGAGGTCTCGCCCGGAACTGGACTGCACCAGATGAGCCACGGCGAATCGTACTTGGAGCTCTTCTCCGACTACTTCTCCCGGCCCGGCTTCTACTGCATGGACGAGCCCGAGGCCGCGCTGTCCTTCGGCTCCACCCTGCGCCTGCTGCGCATCCTGGACCAGATCAGATCCGCCGGCGGGCAGGCGCTGATCGCCACCCACTCCCCCATCCTGGCCTCGCTGCCGGGGGCCACCGTCATCGAGGTGGGCGACTGGGGCATGCGACAGGTGCAGTGGCGCGACCTCGAGCTGGTCGACCACTGGTGTCGCTATCTTCAGGCCCCGGAACGCTATCTGCGGCACCTGCTCGATTGAGGCCTCGGGCGCGGCCGGCTACGCCAGGTCCATCATCTGGTCCTTGGGCACGCGCCCCATCACGTAGAACTCGGGGTTCGGCTGAATCCCGCCGACGATCGCCATGCGGTTCGACAGGCCGAAGAAACCGGTGACCGCCGCGATGTCCCAGATGTCCTCGGCGTCCAGGCCCTGTTGAAGCACCGGGACATAGTCGGCCTGGCGCACCAGTTCGGGCGAGCGCGCCAGCTTGACTGCCAAGTCGACGATCGCCTGCTGGCGCGGCGCCAGACCGGCGTGCCGCGGGTTGACCGCGACCTTGTCCGCAATGTGCTTATCGCGCGCATAGATGCGCAGGAAGGCGCCATGGGACACGACGCAGTACAGGCAGCCGTTGGCCGCCGAGGTCGCGGTCACGATGAGCTCGCGGTCCGCCTTGGTCAGGTTGCCGGTCTCCTTGGTCATGAGCGCGTCGTAGTAGTTCACGAAGGCCCAGAACTCCGCCGGGCGCCGGGCCAGGGCGATGAAGACGTTCGGGGTGAAGCCCGCCTTCTCGGTCTGCTGAGCCAGGTACTCGCGGATGTCCTCGGGAATGTCGGCCGGGTCCGGCAATGGGAATTCGACGGGTGGGAACGAAGTGGGTGAGATGTCGTCTTTGGCATTCATGGTCCAACCCTAACGCCTGCCGGCCCCTATCGCGCGGCCTGGTGCGGCACCACCACGCGCCGGATGATGATGAGCAGGCTGGCCGTCACCGGCACCGCCAGCAGGGCGCCCAGCACCCCGGCGATCGTGGCCCCGGCGACCGCCCCGATGATCACCAGGGCACCCGGCACGTTGACGGCCGCGCGCATGATCCGGGGGCTGAACACATAGGACTCGATCTGCATGTAGACCAGATAGTAGATGCCCGCGATGATCGCCATGGTCGGCGATACGAACAGGCACGATACGACGATGACGACGGATGCCGACAGGGTCCCCACCAGCGGGATCATCGAGCCGATGAAGGCGATCAGGGCCAGTAGCGCGGGCAACGGCGCCTGCAGGATGACCAGGAACACCGCGGAGAGGACTCCGTTGATGGCCGCCAGGCTGACCTGGCCCAGCACGTAGCCGCCGACCGAGCGCATGATCTCCTCGGCCACGGATTCCGTCCCGGTGCGCCGGGACGCGGGGACCAGCGCAAACGCCCAGGACTTGATCGTCGGCAGGGTCGCGGAGAAGTAGACGGTCAGGATCAGCACGATGATCACGCCTGTCGTGCCGTTGGCGATCGTCGAGCCGACGCTGACGAGCCCACCGCCCACGCTCACCAGGTTCTGCGGATCGCTGGCCCAGGTGGTGGCGTTGGCGACCATCGTGTCGACGTCCAGCGAACCGCCGAATCTGCTCTCCAGGTCCTTGACCCATTCCTGTTCGGCGATATCGCCGATGATCGTGGGCAGATTGCCGATGAACGCCTGGATCTGCGCGACCAGGGTCGGCACGATCAACAGGAGGACGCCGGTGACCACCAGAAGGAAGGCCACCGCCACGATGACCACTGCAATGGAGCGTTTGATCCCCCGTTTGGCCAGGAAGCGCACGATCGGGTCCAGGCCCAGGGTGATGAAGAAGGCGATGGCCACATAGGTGACGACGGTGGACAGGGTGTCGATGCCCTGCAGCAGCCACCAGCCCATACCCCCGCCGAGCACCAGCAGGAAGCCCACCAGGAAGGCCTGGCCCGGCCGGGCCAGCACCGCGCCCACGAGGTTCTTCGGGCGCGCGGCCGCGGGCAGCGGGGAATCCGACGATTCGTCACTCATGAACCCCAGCATAGGCGGACCCGGCCCGTGCCCGGCTACGGTGGGAAGCAGCCGCGGCGCAGCGGGAAGCGGCTACAGCAGTGAGCGGCTGCGGCGCAACAGAATCGTGATGACCAGGCAGATCACCATGCACGCGCCGATCACCCAGGTCACGCCGGGCCAGGACGCCAGCTCCCAGGCCCGCGGCGTGACATTGCCCGCCAGCGAGGACCCCGCATAGTAGAACAGCATGTACAGCGATGCCGCCTGCGCGGGGACCCCGGCTCCGGCGGCCCCGCGCTGGGCCACCCACGCCGAGGCCAGCGAGTGCACCATGAAGAACCCGGTACTCAACAGCAGCAGGCCCAGGATGATCACCCACAGGGGCCGCATGGCCAGGGCCGCCACGCCCAATAGGGCGACGACCGGTCCGAACACCACGACGGAACGCAGACTGGTCCTATCCGCCAGGCGCCCGGCGAATGCCCCGGCCTGGCCCCCGATCGGATACACCAGGTAGAACAGCCCGACCACGCCCACACTGAGCAGGTACGGCGCCTGTTCCAGCCGGAAGCCGATGACGTTGAAGGTTCCGACGAAGGCGCCCATGCCCAGTGCGCCCAGCAGATACAGGCCGATCAGCACGGGGTCGCGCAGGGCGCGACCGAACTTGGCCACCAGCTCGGCGACGGAATCGCGGTGCGGGGTGAAGCCTCGGGATTCCGGGAGCAGGATCCAGCAGCCGGCGGCGCACAAGGCGGACACCAGAACCGTGGCCGCGAGCGCCAAATGGGATGTGTCGAGCCAGGCCACGTGGCTCACTCCCAGTCGGCCGAGCAGTTCGATGACCCCGGCGGACACCAACCGGCCGGTCAGGCCGCCGATCGTGGTGCCGAAGATGTACTGGCCGGTGGCGGTGGTGGCATAGGAGGGGTGGATCTCCTCGCGCAGGTAGACAGCGGCTGTGCCGGGCAGTCCGGCCAGCACCAGGCCCATGCAGAAGCGCCCGCACAGGAACAGTGGCCAGCTGGGGATGAGGGAAACGACGATGCTGAGCACGACCGCCAGGGCCAGGGACCAGCGAATCAGCCGGACCCGCCCGATCCGCTCGGATACGGGCACCGCCAGGATCAGGCCGATGCCAAGGCCTGCGGTCGCCACGGACACCGACAGGGCGGCCGTAGCGGGGCTGATGCTGTAATCGCGCGCGAAATACGGCAAAATGGCTTGAGTGTTGTAGAGGAGGACGAAGGTCGCGATTCCAGCCATGAGCAGGCCGGCCTCGATTCTCCGTGTTGCGGGTTCTCCCTTGAGGTATCCGGCGAATTCGCTCACACGTCCATGGTAGGCGCCCGCCTCCCGCCCGCAACGGGGGCACCCGGGCGCCGCGATCGAGGAGACAAGAGTGACCGACGATTCCACCCCCGCGCCGGGCCCGGCCGGGGAAGCCACAACCGCGCAGATCCCACAGGTGGAGGAAGCCACGGCCGCTTCCGGGGCTGTGGCCGAGGGTCCAGCCACCGCTGAAGTCGCCGACCCGCTGGCAGCGCTCCCCGGACACCGGCAGGCGCTGCACGACTTCGTGGTGGCCCCGGAGAACCTGACGCTGCCGGACTTCTCCGGCATCGACTCGGCGGCTCTGCTGGAGGTCCTGGAGTTCGTCGAATCCTTCCAGGCCGCCCGCCTCGCCGAACTCCTCGCCGATCCGGCCGCACCCACCTTCATCAACACCACGCTGCGCATCGACGAGGCCACCGCTCCGGCGTTCTGCCTGGCCGCGGTGGCGCGCGTCATCGGCTCGAACATCATGACCGAGGCCATCACCGACGCGGTCAACACCGTGTTCCGTCGGCTCGCCGCCCTGCAGACCGGCCTGCTGTTGGACGCCGACCTCTACGCCAGGCTCGACGAGGTCCCCACGGCCGCGTTGACCCCGGAGGACCGTCGCCACCACGAACTCATGGTCGCCGATTTCGTCCACGCCGGTGCCAAACTCGACCCCGATGCCCGCGCCCGTGTGCGCGACCTGTCCGCGGAGATCACCCGGCTGGAGACGGACTTCGACGTCGAGGTCCTGGCCGAGTCCGATTCCCTGGCCCTGCAGGTGCCGTACGACCGGGCGGCCGCGGCGCTGGCCGGCCTCGACGCGGAGACACTGGCCGGGCTGCGCGAACCGACGGGGGCATCGGCGGGGGATGCAGCCGAAGCCGGCTACACCCTGCCGCTGGTCAACACGACCCAGCAGCCGGCCCTGGAGCACTTGGACGATCCGGCGACCCGCGCCGCGCTGCTGGAGCGCTCCATGTCCCGCGGCGGTCGCGGGGGCGCGCACGATACGCGCACCATCATCGCCGACCTGACCGCCCTGCGGGCCGCGCTGGCCGCCGAACTGGGCTATCGCAGCTTCGCAGACTACTCGATTTCCACACAGGCCGCGGGCTCCCCCGACGCGGCCTCGGCGCTGTTGTCCCGGATGCTCGAACCCGCGCAGGCGCAGGCCGCTGCGGAACTGGACGCGGTACGCTCGGCCTACGGCCTGGACGAACTGGGACCTGCCGATGTCACGCACTATCTGGCGCGCTACAAGCAGGACCATTTCGCACTGGACCCCCGGGAGCTGCGGAGCTACTTCGAGTTCGACCGGGTGTTGGTCGACGGCGCGTTCTATGCCGCCACACAGCTCTACGGGGTCGAATTCGTCCGCACCGAACTGTCCGGCTGGCACCCCGATGTGACCGTCTACGCCGCGGTGGAGGACGGCGCCGTCACCGGGTTGGTCTGTGTCGACCCCTATGCCCGACCGATCAAGGGCGGCGGCGCGTGGATGGACCAGCTGGTCTCCCCCGGCCGCTATCTGGGTCAGGCACCGATCCTGACCCTGTCGACGAACTTCGCCAAACCGGCCGAGGGCGCGCCCCTGCTGCTGAGCGTGGACAACGTCCGCACCGTCTTCCACGAGTTCGGCCATGTGCTCCACGGGCTGTTCTCCGATTCCCTGTACTCGACCAGGTCGGGGACGTCAGTGCCACGCGACTTCGTCGAGTTCCCCTCGCAGTTCAACGAGATGTGGATGTTCCACCCCGCGGTGCTGCCGAACTATGCGGTGGACCATCGGACCGGTCGCAGCCTGCCCCAGGAGACCGTGGAGCGCCTGCACACGGCCGAGCGCTTCGGGCAGGGCTTCTCCACCGTGGAGCTCCTGTCCGCCGCGCTGCTGGACCTGGGCTGGCACTCGCTGCAGGCGGGCGAACAGGTCGACGCCGTACTGTCCTTCGAAGCCGCGGTCCTGGACAGCGCCGGATTCGATTCGCTCATTCCGCCGCGCTACCGCTCCACCTACTTCCGCCACATCTTCTCCGGTGGGTACGCCGCCGGCTACTACGCCTATCTGTGGTCCGAGGTGCTGGCCGCCTACACCCAGGAGTGGTTCACCGCACGCGGTCTGAGCCCCGAGGCCGGCGAGGCCTTCCGCGCTCATATCCTGGCGCCCGGCTACTCCGCTGATCCGAGCGAGTACGTGCGCGAGTTCTTCGGCGAGGACCCGGGCGTGGGTCCGCTGCTGCGCAGCCGCGGCCTGGCTCCGGTCGAGGACGCAGATGCGGATGCTGACGGTGCCGCTGTCGCCGGGACTGGCGGCGGGACCGGGGCCGGACAGGCCGAAGACGCCGCGAGGATGGGAAACCCGGGTGCGGGCCCGGACGAACGGGACTCCTGATGCACGCGCGCAATCGGGCCGTCGAGGCCGACCTGCGCGCGGCTGGCATTGACGCGCGGATCAGGATCTTCTCCGAGCACACTCCATCGGCGCGTGCCGCAGCCGCTGCACTGGGCGTCGAGCTCGGCGCAATAGCCAACAGCCTCGTCTTCATGGCGGTGCCGAACGCGGACGCCTGCGGGCCCGCGGGCGGCGCGCAGCCGATTCCCACCGACGAGGCCGGGCCGACCGACCCGGCGGGCAGCGCCGGCGAGCCGTTCGCGGTGCTGCTCATGACCTCGGGCGCGCACCGGGTCGATACCGGTTATGCGGCGGCCCGGCTGGGGGTCGCGAGGCTCAAGCGGGCCACGCCCGAACAGGTGCGCGCCGCGACCGGCCAGGTGATCGGCGGGGTGTCGCCCTGTGGGCACCCGGCGCCACTGCCGATCTACGTCGACCGGGCACTGCGGGACCATGATGTGCTGTGGGCCGCCGGCGGCACCGCCGATGCGATGTTCCCGCTGAGCTATGCACAGCTGCTCGCCCTGACCGGTGGCGAGGAGATCGATGTCGAGCCCTGATCGGGAAGGCCGCCTGGCTCTGCGGATTGCGGGCTTCGCTGCGGGAGTGGCCGCCGGTTACGGCCTGGACGTGGCCAGGGCCCAACTGCAATCGCGCTTCTACCCCCATTACTGGAACACCCACCCCTATCCCGAGGGACCAGAGCCACGATCCAAGGGGCTCCCGGCACCGGTGACCATGCACGTGGTGGGTGATTCTGCGGCTGCGGGGGTGGGCCCGGGCTTCATCGATCCCCGCAAGGGCTACGTGGGCCTGGTGGAGAAGCGTCTGGAGAATCTGGCGGGCCGGCGCGTGCGCACCTCCAACCTGGCGATCCCGGGGGCCAGTTCGTGGCTGCTCATGGAACATCAGCTGCCGAGGTTCCGCGCACTGCGGGAGCGGGTCGGCCCGGCCGATGTCACCCTGTGCATCATCGGCGCCAATGACATCGCCGGCCGCGAATACACGCTGGACGGTTTCATCTGGACGGCCGAACGGCTCTACGCACAGCTGCCCGCCGGCACCGTGGTCGGGACGATCCCCAGCTTCGGATTCGACCTGGTCAACCGCAGGGTGACCGACGCCAACGCCGTGATCCGGGCCCTGGCAGCCCGGCACGATCTGGAGCTGGCAGATCTGTTCGCCATCACCTCGGCGCTGGATCTACGCAGTTATCTTGCCCGCACGGGCGGCGACTTCTTCCACCCCAATGCGGCCGGCTACCGCCTGTGGACCCACGCGATCTGGCCGGCAGTGCGCCGGGCGTACCTGCGCGAGCCCTGAGTCCAAGCCGCACGCGAACACGTCCTTTCCCCGCGAACACGTCCCTATAGCAGCGTGTTCGTGGGGAAACGACGTGTTCAGGAAGCCGGACCGGCCCCCTGCACCGCACTGTCCGACTCCTCCACGATCGCCAGGGCCGCCCGGAAGGCCGACTGCCCATCGCCCGACTGCACCGCCGCGACGATGTCACCGTGCCAGCGCAGGGCATTGGCATTGGCTATCTGCGGCATCAGGTCGTGATGGGTGCGCCCGGCCAACAGCGCATCGACCACACCGGTCAGGCCGGCGAAGAACTCATTGCCCGAGGCCTGTAGCAGCACCCGGTGGAAATCCATGTCATGGCGCAGATAGTCCTCGGTCCGGGCATCGCGCGCGGTGGCGACCATGCCGACATAGGCGGCGGCCAGTGCCGCGCACTGTTCGCCCGAGGCCCTTTCAGCGGCTCGGCGCGCGGCACTCGGCTCCACCGCCGCGCGCAGTTCGGCCAGGGTCCCCAGCAGTTGGGCGCGCTGCGGACCTGCCAGCCGCCAGCGCAGCACATCGGGGTTGTAGGGGCTCCAGGACTCCTGCGGCTGCACCGTGATGCCCACCCTCTGGCGGCTGGCCACCAGGCCCATGGACTCCAGTACCCGCACGACCTCGCGGATCACCCCGCGCGACACCCCGAACTGGGCTGCAACTGCATCGGTCGACACGATGGCCCCCACCGGGCGCTCACCGGACACGATCTCCTGGCCCCATTGCTCCACCACCGAGGTGTGGAGGTCTCTACCGGTCAGTGCCATAGCCACCCATCGTCGTCATAGCTCAAGGATACGAACTGGGTGGCTATGGACCGAAACCGGCAGGGCCCTCGCCATCGGCGGCGGGTCCGGCCGCGGAGGCCGCAGCGGGTAGGACCCCTTAGAGTCCCGGGGGCTCCAGGATCGACGGATCGTCCACCGAGGCGCCCTGGGTGGTCAACCGGCGGGAGTACACCGTGCCGTCCTGCACGATGAACAGGTCCCGCCGGTCCGCGCCACCGAAGGCCGCCGCGTCGACCCCGTGGTGGACCACCGGCCCGGCCAGGAAGATCGCCACGCGCCCGATAGGTTCGCACACCTGCACTCCGGCGGGCGTTGCGAAGTACGCCCATTCCGCGGTGTCGAAGGTCGCCGAGGCGCTGCCGCCCCAATCGTCATAAGTCTCCAGGCGGAAGAACGGCGCCCCGAACTGCGGCAGCCGCGCCTCGTCGAGCTGGTAGATCCACTGATTGCGGTCCTCGGCATCGGCGATGATGAGCATCGAACCGTCCGCGCCCAGTGCCAGGGCCGAGGCCTCCTTCTGCGGCAGCGCGACCTCGCCGCGCACCGCGCCGGTGTCCAGGTTCACGACCCGCAGCACCGCCGTCACGCTACCCGCGCGCCTGGCTCCGGGGGCGGCGGAACCCGGCGTCATGGCCTCGGTCGAGGTGATGGGCCGGACCGCGTCCGCTGCCACCTCGTCGATCACGGCCAGGTCGCCGCCACCCAGCCAGCAGGCCGCGCGCACGTGCAGATCCGGCAGGATCGTCCGGCCGGCCGGGCCCTCGGCGCCGCTATCTGCAGCAGGGCCGGTGCCGAGGTCCCAGACCGTCAGGCCCCCGCGTGCGGGGTCCGCAGTCACCAGGCGGCCCGCTCCCGCGGCGGCGAGTACCGCGGCGGGTTCCGGAAGCACCCGGGTGCCGGCGGCCTCGGCTGCCTCAGCAGACGCAGCGTTCCCGGCACCGGTGGAGCCGAGCGCGACACGGTACACGCCGTCGTCCAGGCTCGCGTACACGCTGCCGTCGCTCGCCTGGGCCAGACCGGTGGCGCGTCCAGCGGGCAGCCCGGTCATCGGCTGCCAGTCGCGGATGCCGGTGATCGTCTCCCAGACGCTGCCGCGGGTGTCCCAGCCCGCCTGGCCGCGCGCCGGCGGCTCATGCGATTCCAGCGGGGCCGGGTAGTCCCGCCACAGCCAGCGCATCGCATCGGGCCACAGTTCCCCGGCGAGCACCGTGGAGTGGTCGCCTTCGAAGAAGTCGAGTTCCGCATCGTAGCCGGAGAATTTCAACGCCTCGTACATGGTCTGCGCGGCATTGGGCCAGGAGCCCGCGTAGAACGTGCCCCAGGGCTGTGCCGCGGACAGGTGGTCGCCGTCGCCGGCCAGGATCCGCACCCGCAGCGGGCGGGCCTCGGTCTTGCGGACAAGTTCGGCCAGGGTGTCCCCGCCGCGCATCGCGACGAAGGTCGGAACCTGCGGGATGACGCGCCGGAACTGGTCCGGGCGGTGCCAGGCGGCCAGGAAGCAGGCGATGCCGCCGGTCGACGAGCCCATGATCGCGCGATCGTTCGGATCGTTCGACAGCGGAATCTCCGCGTGCACGGCCGGCAGCAGTTCCTCGGCCAGGAAGTTCGCGTACCGAGGCGACAGCGAGTCGTACTCGTACGACCGGTCGTAGCGGCCCAGGTACGTCCCGTCGGTGTGCTTGCCGCTCAGCGTGGGCAGCACGCCCGGGTCGATGAACACCGCCGCCATCCGCGGCACGTCGCCGGCCGCGATGAGCGCGTCGAGGCGCTGGGGCACCAGTTCCTTGTTCCGGATCGAGGTCCCGTCGAGCGCGATGAGCAGGGGCAGCGGGCCGTCGGGCACTCCGTCGGCCCGCGGCGCCGGGCGGTAGATCGCGTACTCGTGCGGAACCCCGGGGAAGTACTTCCCCGGCGCCAGAGTGCGCTCCTCGATCGTGCCCGCAGGGGCGTTCGGGTCGACTCCGCTGGGCAGCTCGCTCGCGTCGGCGGGATTGTTCGTCACTGTCATTCTCCTACTGCATCTTCCAATCGAAGTAGTTCCACAGCATGCCGGGGGCCACCGTGGTGGGCTTGATCCCCGTCAGGCCCTTCTTGTAGCCCACCAGATCGGGGGCCTGGAACAGGGGCAGGCCGTAGGCGTCATCGGCCAGCTGCTTTTCGATCTTGGCCTCGAACTGGCCCTGCTTCGAGGTGTCGAGCGTGCGGTGCAGCTCGCCGAACAGCTTGTCGACCTGCGGATCGCTGTACTTCGTGTAATTGTCCTGACCCGTGGTGATATGGCGGGTCTCCGGCAGGGTGGCGCCGGCATTGTCCGCGCTCCAGCCGAACAGGGCGGCGTCCCAGCGCGAGGAGTCCGACAGGTGCTCGCTGGCCTGCGCATCGGCACCGTCGACGACGTCGAAACCGGCCTTCTCCGCGCTCTCCTTCATGATCTGGAACTGCTGCTCGCGGCGGACATTGCCCTTGGTGTAGAGGATCCTCACCTTGGGCTTGGAGACGCCGGCTTCGGCCAGCAGTTTCTTGGCCGCCTCGGGATCGTTCTTGCTGTACTCTTTGGACAGGCCGTTGGCCGCGACCATCTCATCGTAGCCATCGGATCCGGGGACCTTGAGGTACGAATCGCGGACCACGGCCTTGTCGTTGAGCGGCTTGATGATGTCATCGACGATCTTCTGCCGCGGAACCGTCTTGAGGAAGGCCTGGCGGACCTTGAGCGCCTTGGCCTTGTCGCCGCCGTAGGTCTTCGGATCGAAGGGCCCGCCATTGGCGAAGGCCAGGTCGATGTGCTCGAAGACGGGGCTGTCGCCGTTTTGCATTTCGACCCCGTCGAGCGCCTCGATCGACTTGCGGATATCGGCGGTCGCCGTCGGGTTGATGAGATCGACCTCGCCGTTCTGCAGGGCCTGGACCGCAGCGGTCGGGTCCTGGTTGAAGCGGAAGGTCACGGTCTTGAACGCGGGCTTGCGCTCGCCCTCGTAGTCATCGCGGCGGGTCAGGGTGAGGAACTGGCCCTCCTGGAACTCCGTCATCTTGTACGGGCCGGTGCCCACCAGCAGATCCGGATCGTCCGGCATCTTGGTCATGTCGAATCCGGTGTTCCAGGTGTTCGCCAGCTTGGCCAGAGCGGTCTTGTCGTCGTCCTTGAAGGCCTTGAGCACTGCGGCGTTGGCCTTGGCCGGGTCGTCGATCCCCAGGGCCTTCTTCGCCACGATGTGGGCGGGCAGGCC
This sequence comes from Brevibacterium sp. 50QC2O2, assembly GCF_024580675.1. Lineage (NCBI taxonomy): Bacteria > Bacillati > Actinomycetota > Actinomycetes > Micrococcales > Brevibacteriaceae > Brevibacterium > Brevibacterium sp. 50QC2O2. Next base: position 108,437 of record NZ_JANIJZ010000001.1, on the reverse strand, counting down.
GGAGTCCATCTGGGTCAGATTGAACTGCCAGTCGGCGAAGGGCTCCGCGTATTCGAAGGTCAGCGTCTTGTCGTCATCGGCGATCTCCGGGAACTTCTTGATGACCGCCAGGCTGGGCTCGCCGGCGTTGAAGACGACGTTCTCGCCCTTCTGCGCTTTGACCGCACCGGTCTTGTCCGCGACCTTGTCCGCGTCCTTGGTGTTGAAGTTACCGCTGCGCGCACCCCAGGCCAGGACCAGGTCCGCCGCCGAATAGGGCGTGCCATCGGACCACTTGGCCGTGTCCGCGATCGAGTACTTGACCTTCAGGGGGCTGTCGGAGACCTTCTCCACCGTGCCGAAGGACTTGTTCGGCTGCACCTTGAGGTCCGAGTCCGTGTAGCTGAAGGTGTCGTCCATGAAGTACTTGATCGTACCGTTGGCCGAGTTGCTGTTGCCCGTGGTCGAGTTCAGGTTCGACGAGTAGAACGCCGCGCTCTGCATGATCTTGATCTCGCCGTCATCGCCACTGCCGCCGGAGGCCGCTTCGCCTCCACCGTTGTTGGGCGTGCAGGCGGACAGCAGTAACGCCGATGTCACTGCGGCCGCGCCCAGGGCCAAGAAGTGCTTCTTCACTTCTCCCACCTCTCCTGCATATGATTACTTATGCATGGATCTCTAAATAGTATGAGTATTGTCACCATACTCTATGAATAGGCAGATGGACAGGGCATAGTCAGAATGCGATACACCGACAGCCCGGCTCAGCAGCCCCCTCCCCAACTCAGCCCAGCAAAGGACGGAAACGGACGTGAACGGAACTGAAATGGTCCCCGGCGACCCGGCCGGGACCTCGGTGCCGGCGACTGCGTCCGAAACGGACCAGGCCCCGGACGCCACCACCCCGCCCATCCTCGTGGTGATGGGCGTCTCCGGCAGCGGCAAGAGCACCCTGGCCACCCGCCTGGCCACGGCCCTGGGCTGGGACCTGGCCGAGGGCGATGACCTGCACCCGCAGGCCAATATCGACAAGATGGCGCTGGGTCACCCGCTCACCGACGCCGACCGTGCGCCCTGGCTGGACCTGATCGCCGCCTGGATCGCAGAGCACACAGCTGCCGGCCGACCCGGAATCGTCGCCTGTTCCGCCCTCAAGCGCCGCTACCGCGACAGGCTGCGCGCACCTGGCGTCATCTTCGTCCACCCGCACGGACCGCGGGCCACCGTGCACGAACGCATGCACCGGCGCCGCGACCACTTCATGCCCGAGTCCCTGCTGGACTCCCAGTACGCGGACTTAGAACAGTTGGCCGCCGATGAATCCGGCATCGTCGTGGACCTGGCACTGTCCCCGGATGCCCAGGCAGCCGAGGTCTTGGCCCGCTTGGGCCTGGCGGCCGCCGGTCACAGCGCGCCGGACGAACCGGCTTCCGCCCCCACAGCATCGTCATCGTCGTTCTCCGCTCGGAAGGAATAGAGATATGCATCTTGGAATGATCGGACTGGGCCGCATGGGCGCCAATATCGTGCGGCGCGTGATGCGCGCCGGCCACACCTGTGTGGTCAGCGATGTGAACCCGGACGCCGTCGCGGAACTGGCAGGTGAGGGAGCACAACCGGCGGCGGACCTCGGCGACCTCATCGCGCAACTGCCCAGCCCGCGCGTCGTCTGGCTGATGGTGCCGGCCTCGCTGACCGATGCGCTGGTCGACCAGGTCGCAGCGTTGCTGGAGCCCGGCGACATCCTGATCGACGGGGGCAACTCGAACTACCGCGACGACGTCGTGCGCGCCGGCCGCCTGGCCGAATCCGGCATCGAGTACATGGACATCGGCACCTCAGGCGGAGTGTTCGGCCTGGACCGCGGCTACTGCCTGATGGTCGGCGGATCGGATCGCGCATTCGACACGATCGAGCCCCTGCTGTCCACCATCTCGCCGGGCACCGGCGACATCCCCCGCACACCAGGGCGCGAGGGCGAGCGGGCCCCGGAGGAACAGGGCTATCTGCACTGTGGCAAGGCCGGCGCCGGGCACTTCGTGAAGATGGTGCACAACGGGATCGAGTACGGGATGATGGCCGCCTTCGCCGAGGGCCTGAACCTCTTGGAGAACGCGGATGCGGGCCTGCGCACAGCGGAGGACTCCGCCGAGGTCGCGCCCCTGGCCGATCCGCACTTCTACGAGTTCGACATCGACACCGCCAAGGTCACCGAACTGTGGCGCCGTGGCTCCGTCGTGTCCTCCTGGCTGCTGGACCTGACCGCAGCAGCCCTGCAGGAGAACCCCACGCTGGATGGCCTGGCCGGGCGGGTGTCCGATTCCGGCGAGGGACGCTGGACCGTGCAGGCCGCAGTGAACACGGGTGTGCCGGTGCCGGTCCTGTCCGCCGCGCTGTTCGAACGCTTCGCATCGCGCGGTCAGGACCACTTCGCGAACCAGACCCTGTCGGCCATGCGCCAGCAGTTCGGCGGCCACCGCGAGCGCTGAGCCCGCGCTCAGCGACCGGCGGACACTGGCCTGAGTCTGCCGGTCTGGACGCAGAAGACGATGAACAGCACCAGGCCCAGCAGCGCCGCGCAGAACCCCAGGATCACCGCGCCGCCGATCAGCAGGCCCTCCACCAGGGTCTGTCCTATGGTGATGGGCTCGCCCACCTTGTAGGTCCCGGCCCCGTCACAGCGCACGATATAGGTGCCGTCCGCGGGGGCCTCGTAGGTGGCCGAGCCGTACCACCGGGTGCCGGAGTCGTCGTCATAGCTGTACGAGGAGTCGACTCGGGCGAACGGGGAGAGCTTCTGCTCCCTGGTATCGACCACCTCGCACTCATCCGCGTCCGTCCGTTCGTCCGCATATACGGAGAACCGGTCGCCGGACTCCAGCCGCAGTTCGATCGTCTCCGTGAACTCCTGATCCGTCTGTTTTCCCAGGACTCCGAATCCGGGGGTCAGCACCACCATGACCACCGCTACGATGACGCCGATGATGCACAGGCCCACGCCCGACCCCAGCAGCCACAGCGCCGCCTTGCCAAGCGGTGTCCAGGGCTTCTTCTGCGGCCGCTGTGGATATCCTCCGTACATCATGGGCCTCAGACTAACAGTGACCTCCGACACAACACGTCGTTCCCCCGTGAACACGCTGCTATAGGGACGTGTTCACGGGGGAACGACGTGTTTGGGCGACGGACCTCTGCTACCCGCGCATCCGGCGCATCAGGTGGACGAAGTAGGGCGCGCCCACCAGTGCGATCATCAGGCCGGCCGGCAGCTGGGAGGGGGCTATGAGCGTGCGCCCCAGGGTGTCGGCGACCAGCACCAGCAGACCGCCCAGCAGCATGGACACCGGAATGATCCTCCCATGCCTGGCGCCCACCAGACTGCGCGCCAAATGCGGGGCGACCAGTCCGACGAAGCCCACCGTGCCCACCGCCACCACGGCCACCCCGGCCAGCACCGCGGCGATCGCCAGCAGGGTCAGGCGGGTCGCCTGGGGACGGATCCCCAGGATCCGGGGCGTGTCCTCGTCGACCGACATGAGGTCCAAGTCCCGCCGCAGCCCGGCCAGCAGCGGTATCGCCAGCACCAGCACAATGGCCACCGGCCAGACATCGGCCAGGGTCCGACCATAGGTCGTGCCCGACAGCCAGGTCATGATCCGCGGGGTCTGCCAGGGGTCGTTGCTCAGCAGTAGATAGGTCGTCAGGGCGCTGAGCGCATAGCCCGTGCCGATGCCCACCAGCACGAAGCGGTCGGGCAGTAGTCCACCGCGCCAGGCCAGCAGGGTGATCAACGCGAAGGTGGCAAGACCGGCCAGTACCGCCATGAGGACCATCGCGCCCTGTCCCCCGCCCAGGAATCCGGTGGTGACGACGAAGACCGCACCCAATCCGGCGCCGGCCGTGATGCCCAGCAGTCCGGGCTCGGCCAGCGGATTGCGCACGGTCCCCTGGACCACCGTGCCGGACAGGCCCAGGGCGGCACCGGCCAACACGGCGGCGGCGATCCGGGCGGCGCGGTCGTCGAGCGCATAGTCGATGAGCCCGGGTGCGCGGCCCTGGATCCACAGGGAGACATCGCCCAGCTTCAGCCACAGGCTGCCGGCCAGCAGGGCGATGAGCACGCAGGCCACCAGCAGCACCGCTGCGACGATCACCGCGGCGGTGAAGACCCGGCGGGCCCGTGCGGGACCCGAGCGGGCGGCAGAGGCCCGTCCCCTCCCCCACAGGCGCGCGCCCGGGCGAGCGCCACCGCGCATGGAGCGGCTGCCACTGCGCGCGGGGCGGCCGGCCGGGGCGGCCTCGGCGGAGGAACCCGCGGCCGAGGCGTCGCGCATCCGCAGCGCCAGGACCACGATGACGATCCCGCCCAGCAGCGAGGTGGGGATGCCGGTGGGGATCGAGGTCGCGCCCTCGGCGCCCAGGATCCCGCGCAGCACGGCATCGGCCAGCAGGATCACCAGCGAGCCCAGCAGTCCGGCGGCGGGAATGAGGAAGATGTGCCGGTTCAGCGCCCGGATCTTGACCGCCAGCAGGCGTGCCAGCACGGGCGCGCCCAGACCCACGAAGGCGATCGGCCCGGCCAGGGTGACGGACACGGCTGCCAGCAACACCGCGGCCAGGATCGCCACGATCCGGGTGGAGCGCACCGGCACGCCCAGGCCCGCCGCGCTGTCCTCGCCCAGGCCCAGCACATCGAGTCGGCGGGCGAACAGCAGCGCCACCACGAGCACCACGACGATCAGCGGGACCGCGCGCAGCGAGGCGTCGATGTTGAGCTGGCCCAGGGAACCCGAACCCCAGGCGAACAGGCCGGTGGTGTTCTCCTTGAACAGGATGAGCAGCATCGCGGTGCCCGCGTCCAAGGCCATGGCGATCGCGGAGCCGGCCAGGATCAGCCGGGTGGTCCCCGTGCCCGAGGTCCGGCCCGTGATCCCGAGGACCAGCGCGGCGGCCAGCAGACCGCCGACGAAGGCAACCCCCGAGGAGGCCAGCAGCGGCACCGTGATAACGAAGGCCGCGACCAGGGTCAGAACGAAATAGGCCCCGGCGGTCACCGCCAGGGTGTCGGGGCTGGCCAGCTGGTTGCGGGTGATCGACTGCAGCAGGCAGCCGGCCACACCCAGGGCGAAGCCGACCAGGACGCCCGCGGCCAGGCGCGGCAGCCGGGACCCGGAGAAGATCTCGTCTGCGCCCACGCCACCCACCTCGACGCGCGCGCCGAACAGCCCGCGCACCAGGTCCACGGCGCCCAGGCCCGAGGTCCCCTGCGTCAGGTGCCACAGTCCGGTGGCCGCTACGGCCACGGCCAGGACCACCAGCAGGACGATCCCGCCGGCGGCCCTGGCCGCGCCGACCCGCTCGGGGGCCCCGCCCTGTTCCGGGGCGATCCCCCGTGCCGGTGCCTCGGCCTGTGCAGCGCCGCCCTCCCGGTCGGTAGCGGCCCTTTCCGGACCGGCCGGCCGGGCCCCATTGCGCTGCATCACTTGGAGGCGGCTCCGGATGCCGAATCGGAGGCGGAGTCAGAGGCCGAATCGGCGCCCGCGCCGGCCGCGTTGTCCTGGATGACCTTGACGAAGGCGTCGATGGCCTGTTCGCCGGACTTCGGACCGCCGGCGCCCCAGACGCCGGCTGGGAAGGCGTAGGCGCGGTTGTCCTTGACAGCCGGCAGGTTCTTCCAGATCTTGCTCTTCTTTAGATCGGTCACGTAATTGTCGGCCTGGCCGTCGTCGCCGTAGAACAGGTTGGCGCTGCCCACGGCGGTCAGGCCCTCGATATCGGTCTGCGCCAGGCCATAGGCGGGATCCACGCCGCCGGAGCCGTAGCCCTTGTTGACCTCGTCGGTCCAGGCCCCCTTCATGCCCAGCTGTTCGCCCAGCTCGGTGAACAGCGCGCCCTTGCCGTAGGGGCGCACCACCACATTGCCGCCCTCCTTCCAGCCGTCGAAGAACACGAAGTCCTTCACCGGCATATCGACCTTGGCGACCTTCTCCTTGGCCGTGGCCAGGTGGGAGTCGAAGTCCGAGAGCACGGCGTCGGCGCGCTCGGTCCGGCCGGTGGCCTCGGCGACCTGCTTGAAGACCTTGCGCATATTGTCCAGCTGGCCGTTCTTCGCGTCGGCGCCCACCGTCGCCAGGACCGGCACATCGCGCTCCTCGAGCTTCTTCAGGATCTTGTCGTCCTTGGAGTACGCCTCGACGATGATGAGGTCGGGGTTGGTCCCGTAGATTGCGTCCAGGTCCGGTTCGCCGCGCTCGCCCACATCCTTGGTGGAATCCGGCAGCTTCTCCGCGCTGACGTAGGTCGTGTAGTCCTTGGTGCTGGCCGCGCCCACGGGGTTCACGCACAGGCTCAGCAGGTCCTCGGTCTGCTGCCATTCGAGGACCGCGACCCGGCTGGCCGGCTTGTCCAGCTTGACCTGGCGGCCCAGCATATCCGTCATATCGACCGGGTCGGTCGAGGTCTGGGTCTTGTCGTCGGCGCAGTTGGCCGAGGCGGGGCTCGCCGAGGCATCTGCGCCGGCGTCCACATCGGTGGTGCCGCAGGCGCTCAGCAGCAGGGCGGTCGCGCCCAGTGCCGCCAGGGCGAGGCCGTGGCGGGTCTGAATTCTTCTCATCGTGTGTTTCCTTCTGACTGGTGGTGTTCGGTTACGCGCAGGTCGTGCCGGCTCACCGGATCGATGCGCAGGTGTCCGGTGGATTCGTCCAGGTGTACGTCGACCCGCAAGTCGTAGGCGGTGCTGATATTGGTCGCAGTGAGTACGTCGAGGGCGGGGCCGGCCGCCAGAATCCGGCCGGCGTGCAGCAGGACCACATCGTCGGCGACGCGCGCGGCGTGGTCCAGGTCGTGCAGGACCACTCCAACGGCGACCCCGTAGTCCTCGGCCAGATCGCGGATCAGGTCGAGGGTCTCCGTCTGATAGCGCAGGTCCAGGTGATTCGTCGGTTCGTCGAGCAGCACGATGCCGGTCTCCTGGGCCAGGCAGCAGGCCAGCCAGACGCGTTGCAGCTCCCCGCCGGAGAGCTCCCCGGCTGAGCGCTCCGCCATCGCGGAGACCCCGGTGATGTCCAGGGCGCGGTCCACCGCTGCGTGGTCGGCGGGACTCAGCCCGGCGAAGCGCTTGCGGTAGGGGTGGCGGCCGAACTCCACGACCTCGCGCACGGACAGTCCGGACGGGGCCGAGCGGGTCTGGGCGAACAGCGTGACCTCGCGGGCGAACTCGCGTGGGCTCATGCTCAGCGCATCGCGCTCGCCGGAGCCGATGCTCACACCTCCGGATTCCGGGGAGTGCAGGCGCGCCAGGGTGCGCAGCAGCGTCGACTTGCCCGAACCATTCGGACCCACCAGGGCGGTGACCCGGCCGGGGACCAATTCGATGGAGACACCGTGGACCACCTCGGTGCGGCCGAAGCCCAGGACCAGGTCGTGACCCGCCAAGCGCTGCGGAGTCCGCGCGTCCAAGGGTTCGAGTGCAGTCATGTATCGCCTATCGCTGGTGAGGTAAGCCGTGCCTAGGCAAGTGTAAGAAGATCGCGCTATGTCCGCAATCATGATGCCTAGACATTCGATACGGAGTTTCGGACAGAGTCAGCGGCCGGTGGCGTAGGCCCCCGGAGTCGTCCCCAGCACCCGTTTGAACGAGGCGATGAAGGTACTGGGCTGTGCGTAGCCCAGGCGCTCGGCGACCTCCTGGACTTCCAGACCCGCTGCGATCAACTCCAGGGCCCGGTGCACCCGCAGGGTCTGGCGCCATTGCACGAAGGACAGACCGGTGGCCTGCCGGAACGCACGGGTCACTGTGCGTTCACTCACATCGAGTGAGACCGCCCAGTCCGACAGACTTCGGTCATTGGCGGGATCGGCCAGCAGGGCCGCGACGATCGGTGCCACGCGCCGGCCACGCGGCACCTGCAAGGAGATCTGCCGGGTGGCCGGCGCCAGCACATCGAAGACCACCGCCTCGGCCCGCAGCCGGGGACCTGACTCCAGGTCGGGATCCTCCAGGTGCGTCAGCAGGGACTCCAGAACCGGCGTCATCTGGATCCCGGTGGGTTCGGCGAAGACCACCGGGGACCGCTCGGTGTCGAAATAGGCATCGCACAGTTCGGTGTGCGCAGTCATCCGGCCCGAATGCACAGTGCCAGCGGGGATCCACAGACCCTGTCCCTCCGGCACGGTCAACACCCGATCGGCCAGGCGGACCGTCATGGTGCCCCCACGCACCCACACCAGTTCGTGCAGCGCGTGTGCATGCGGTTCGAATTCCAGTGGCACCGGGGCCAGCGCCTGCTCGGCGAAGATCGCGAAGGGCGCTGCGATGGCTTCGGGGGAATCGACCTCCTCGAGCACGAAGGTCCTGCGCTCGCGCCGCCAAGCCCCGCGGCCGGGCTGCGCCTGCGCATCGGCCCGGGCTGCGGGCGCTGAGGGCACGGTCGGCTGGGGCATGGCCCTCAGTCTAGCCAGATGGCCCGAAACCGGAGGGATGACCCGGTACACGGGGGCATTCCCCCGGTTTCGGGTCATCTGGAGTAACGTGCACTCCGATGACTGTCACAACACCCACGCCCGAAGACATCCGCACGACCACTCCCGTTCTGGACCTGCAGCAGGTGACGTTCCGCCGCGGTCAGACACACATCCTGCACGGCATCGACTGGACCGTCCGCCCGGGCGAGCACTGGGCACTGCTGGGCCCCAACGGTGCGGGCAAATCCACCATCATGGGCTTCGCCGGCGCGCAGACGCATCCCAGCTCCGGCACCGTGGACGTGCTGGGCAATCGCCTGGGCCGCGTCGACATGCAGACCCTGCGCCGGGACATCGGGCACGTGAATCCGCGCCACCCTGTGCGCAGCGCGCTGACGATCACGCAGGTCGTGCTGACCGGACTGACCGGCACGGTGGAACTGCCCCCGCGCTTCACCCCCACCGCCGAGCAGGTGGACTCCGCCCGCGCGCTCGCGCAGGAATTCGGACTGGGCGCACGCCTCGACGCGCCCTGGCCGGTGCTCAGCCAGGGCGAGCGCGGCAAGGCGCTCATCGCCAGGGCGATCCTGGCCGACCCGCAGCTGCTACTGCTCGACGAACCGACCACCGGCTTGGACGTCGCGGCGCGCGAACAGTTCCTCGAGGCGGTGGACGAGCTGACCGAACGCCGCCCGGAACTGACCACGGTGCTGGTGACCCACCACCTGGAGGAGCTGCCGGAGACGACCACCCATGCGCTGGTGATCAGCCACGGCGCGGTCCTCGCCCAGGGTGCGGTGGACGAGGTCATCACCGATGAGATCATCACGCGCGCCTTCGAATACCCGATCGCGGTGACCCGCACACAGGGCCGCTGGTCGGCTCGGGCCGTACGCCACAGGGCCTGAGCCTTCCCATATACCGACAAGGTTATGTTTCCCTTAAAGGGAACCGCTAATATGGGGTATATGACCCGCTCCCTCGACGGAATCCCGGACGATCCGCAATTGTTCCGTGGCACGGTCGCCTATACGACGCGCCTCTCACCGACCTTCCAGCGCGTTACGGTCCGCTCCACCGAAATGCTCGACTTCCACTGGCTCGGCCTCGACCATTGGTTCCGCCTGTTCATCCCCAGGACGGGCCAGGGCCCCGAGGCCTTCGAGCTCCCCGGCATCCACGGCCGCGACTGGTGGAAGAAGCTGCAGAAGTTCCCCGCGGACGAATACCCCTATATCAGCAATTACACGGTCGCGGACTTCCGCATCGTCGAATCTCCGGCCGCCCCCGGCACTCCGGCCGAGCGGTACGCGGAGATGGACATCGACGTGGTCCTCCACCCCGATGAGCGCGGGGATTTCTCCGCCCCGGTCTCGGCCTGGGCGACCAGCTGCATTGCCGGCACCCCCATCGCCATCCTGGACCAGGGCCTATTGTTCCTGCCGCCGGAGGACACGGAGGAATACGTCATCGCCGTCGACGACACCGGCCTGCCCGCGGCACGGCAGATCGTCGCCGACCTGCCCGAATCGGCCCGCGGCAGAATACTGGTCGAGGTGGCCCACGCCGCTGACATCGAATCCTGGGAGCGCCCGGCGGGCCTGTCGCTGACCTGGCTGCCGCGCGACGATCACATGATCCGTCCCGGCTCCCTGGCGCTGGCCGAAATGCAGAAGATCGACGCCGTCGGCCCGGGCGCCTACGGCTTCGTGGTGGGCGAATCGAAGCTGGCCACCGGGGGCCGCCGCGCCCTGGTGGCCGCAGGCCTGGGCAAGGACCGGATCACCTTCTCCGGTTTCTGGCGCCTGGACTGAAATCGGTCACCCCGCGTTTTGTACTTCTGCTCCCTTGGCACCGCTGAGATCAGGGGTGCCAAGGGAGCAGAAGTAGAAGACGCAGAAGGGGCCTAGGCGTAGTAGCGGCCCAGGACCTCGGCCTCGAGTTCCGCGAAGCGGTCGGGACCGTCCTCGATCGCCTGCCGCATGGAATCGACCAGGCGCACCGTCCAGCGCTCATTGTGGATCGTGCACAGGGTGGAGAACAGCATCTCCTTGGCCTTGTACAGATGCCGCAAATAGGCCCGCGAATAGTTCTGGCAGGTATAGCAGTCGCATTCGGGGTCGATCGGGCCGAAGTCCCGCTTGTGCTTGGCAGCGGAGATGTTGAACCGGCCGTCATTGGTGTACAGCGCGGCATTGCGGGCCACGCGTGAGGGCGAGACGCAGTCGAAGGTGTCCGCACCGGTCTTGACCGCCTCGAACAGATCATCCGGCTCCGAAATACCCAGCAGATGTCGGGGTTTGTCCTCCGGCAGCTCCTCGCACACCCAGCGGATGATCGTGCCCAGGTTCTCCTTCTCCAGGGCCCCGCCGATCCCGAAGCCGTCGAAGTCCATGGCGCCCAGGTCCCGCGCGGCCTTGCGCCGCAGGTCCTCGTACTGCGCACCCTGCAGCACCCCGAACAGCGCCTGATACGGCCGGTGGCTGCGTTCGGCGGTGAGCCGCTGGTGTTCGGCCACGCAGCGGACGGCCCACTTGCGCGTGCGCTCCAGTGACTCCTCCTGATAGCCGCGCGTATTGACCAGGGTGGTCAATTCGTCGAAGGCGAACATGATGTCGGCGCCCAGCCTGTGCTGGATGCCCATGGAGACCTCGGGGCTGAACCGGTGGCGGCTGCCGTCCAGATGGCTCTTGAACCACACGCCGTCGTCGTCGACGAAGCTGTGGCGCTCCTTGCCGGCGGCCACCGCGTCGTCGTTCTGCTCCCCCGTCGCCTCCATCGAGATGACCTTCTTGAAACCCGCGCCCAGGCTCATCACCTGGAAGCCGCCGGAATCCGTGTACGTGGGGCCGTGCCAGTTCATGAACCGGCCCAGGCCGCCGGCCTCGTCGACGATGTCCGGGCCCGGCTCCAGGTACAGGTGGTAGGCGTTCGACAACACCGCCTGCGCACCGAGGTCCTCGATCTCATCGGGGCGGACGGCCTTGACGCTGGCCTTCGTGCCCACCGGGATGAAGGCGGGGGTGCGGATATCGCCGTGCGGCGTGTGGATCACGCCGGTGCGCCCACCGGTGGGCAGGGTGGCGCCCACCTCGAAACCGAACCTCGCGCGGTCGTTGACGGGGGCCTCGGCGGCCGAGGCCGCTGCCGGCACTGTGCCGGCGGCACCTGCCAGGGTGGCCGGTCCCGCTAGGGTCCCCGCCGCAGTGGTGGGCGCGTCCGTGCTCATGCATCCTCCGAGATCTTCACGGGCTCGTTGACGAAGGGGTAGAGCATCTTGCCGGGGTTCATGATGCCCAGCGGATCCAGGCCGTGCTTGATGACGGCGTGGATGTGCTTGGTCGCCGGGTCCAGTTCCTCGCCCAGCCACTTGGCCTTGAGGTAGCCCACGCCGTGCTCGCCGGTGACGGTGCCGCCCAGGTCCAGGCCCAGCTGCATGATCGCGGCGAACAGTTCGCGCGCATGTTCGGTCGAGGTCGCGTCCGAGGCGTCGAACAGCACCGTGGGGTGCATGTTCCCGTCGCCCACGTGGGCGCAGGTGGTGACCTCGGCATCGGTGAAGCGGGCGTCGAGTTCGAGCAGGGCGGCGAAGAACTCCCGCATCTTCCCGCGCGGAATGCACACATCGTCGACCAGTGAACCACCGCCGTGGTTGTTCACGTACTTCTCCGTGGCCGGCGACACTGCGCGGCGGGCGGCCACCAGCATGTCGGAGTCGGCCGGGTCGTCGGAGTACATGACGTCCAGCGCGCCATTGGCCTTGGCGACCTCTTCCAGGCGGGCCAGTTCGTCCTTGGCGCGCTCCAGCGAGCCGTCACCGTCGGACTGCACCAACAGCATCCCGGCGATCCCGTCCGGCAGGCCGAAGTCCTGGTAGTCGTTGACCATCGCGACGGTCTTGCCGTCCATGAACTCCATCAGGTTCGGCTTGTTGCCGGCGGCCAGGAAGTCCGTGACGGTGCCGACGGCGGCGACCTGGTCATCGAAGAGCACCATGGCCGTCAGGGGCGCCGGCAGCAGCGGCACCAGGTCCAGGGTGATCTCCACGACCACGCCCAGCGTGCCCTCGGCGCCGATGAACAGCTGGGACAGCTCCAGGCCCGCGACGTCCTTCTTCGTGTGCCGGCCCACCGTGGTCAGCGTGCCGTCGGCCAGGACCACCTTGAGGCTGCGCACGTACTGGCGGGTCACGCCGTACTTCACGCAGCACATGCCGCCGGCGTTGGTGGAGACGTTGCCGCCGATCGTGGAGATCGCGACCGAGCCCGGGTCCGGCGGGTAGGCCAGGCCGTGCGGGGCCAGCTGATCCTTCAGGTCCTTGTTGATGATGCCCGGCTGGACCGTGCACGTCGATTCCACGGGGTTGACGTCGAGCAGCCGGTCCATTTTGTGCAGGCTCAGCAACAGGCTGCCGTCCACGGCATTGGCGGCGCCGGCCAGGCCGGTGCGCGCCCCCTGCGGGACGATCGGGATGCGGTTGGCCGCGGCGAAGCGCACGGTGGCCTGGACGTCCTCGATGGTCTCCGCGCGGACCAGGCCGCGGGCCGTGCCGAAGGGGCAGAACATGGCGTGGTCGATGGAATACGAGGCCACGACGTCGGCATCGGTGACCAGGGCGTGCTCACTGCTCAGGGCCGCGCGCAGCGGGCCCAGGTCGACGGGGGTGGTCGCGGGGGTCAGGCCCTGCTGTTCCGGCTGCGTCAGATCTACCAATTCCATCAGGCAATACCTCCATCGGTGGCGGCCGGGGCGCCCGGCGCGGTCCGGTACTTCGATTCCAGGCCCGAGGCGACCTCGACCACCCGGTCCATTGCGGCTTCGGGGCCCACGGAGATGCGCACTCCATCGTGCAGATTGCGCACGGCCAGGCCCGCGGCCTTGAACGCGGCCTCAATCCGGTCGGAGTCCTCGTGCACGGGCAGCCAGACGAAGTTGCCCTGGGCGCTGGGCACCGGCCAGCCCTGTTGGCGGAGGCGGTCGACCAGGCCGTCGCGCAGTGCTGCGACTTCCTTGGCACGGACCTCGACCTCGCCCTGAGCCGCCAGCGAGGCGGATGCCGCTGCCTGGGCGACGGCGGAGACGGAGAACGGCGGGATCGCCTTGTGCAGTTCGTGGATGATCTCCGGGGCAGCGAGCGCATAGCCGATGCGCAGCCCGGCCAGGCCGTGGGCTTTGGAGAAGGTGCGCAGCACGACCAGGTTCTTGTGCGCGGGCAGGGTGGCGGGGCCGGCGGCCGTCTGCGGGTCGTTGGCGAATTCGATGTAGGCCTCGTCGAGGACGACCAGCAGGTCATCGGGCACGGCGGCCAGCAGGCGGTCGAGTTCGTCCTGGTGCAGGGTGGGACCGGTGGGGTTGTTGGGGCTGCACAGCACCAGCAGGCGGGTGTCCTCGTCCACTGCGGCGGCGAGCGCATCGACGTCCTGGCGGTAGTCGGCGGTCAGAGGGACCGGACGGGCCTGCGTGCCGGAGAGGGCGGCGAGCTGCGCATACGATTCGAAGGACGGCCAGGGGAAGACGACATTGTGGTCTTCGTCGGCGGCCAGGCGGAACACGGCGGTGAGGATCTCCGAAGCTCCGGCGCCGAAGATGACGGAGTCGGTGGAGACGCCGAAGTGCGCTGCGGTCTGTTCCGTCAGTGCGGTGACCCCCGGGTCGGGATAGTTGGCGGGGAGGACGGCGGCGTCCACCATGGCCTGGGCGACCTGCGGCAGCGGCGGCAGGTGGCTTTCATTGCTCGACAGCTTGTAGGTCTGCACGCCCGGAGTGGGGGCGGCGGGCTTGCCGGGAACATATGCGGGGGTGTTTTCCAGCGCTGAGCGCAGTCGGACTTGACTCATTCCTCCATCTTCGCATACGACACACCAGCTGAGACGACTCAGTCCACCGAGTCCCCGGACCGCGCTCCAGGCCAGGTGGAATGCACATGTAGGCGTTTGTACAGTCGCATGCGCCCGCGGAACATGAAAGCAACCTCAGCAGCACTCCACACCACGACTCCGGTGATTCTGCGTACACTCGCAAGCAAGACCTCGCCGCCACTGTACGGTCGCCCGCAGATGTAGGCCTATACATGTTGAATGCAGGACAGCAAAGGAGCGGCCCGCATGAAGAAGCCCCGCATCACCCCACTGATCATGGCCTTCGCCGTCCTCATCGTCGGCTACAGCCTGTTCGACGAGGTCAGCCACCTGTCGGGCATCGCCACGTTCGCCGTGGCCGCTTGCCTGTTCGGCGTCGCCTTCAATTCGCCGGACAAGCGCTGAGGGTTCCAATCGATACCGACCAAGCCCAGTAAGCTCAACTATGCTGAAATCATGACTTCATCATTTCCGCAGGTGCCCCTCAAAGTTATCAACACGGCTAAAAAGAAAGTACTGCACACACTTCGTGATCCAGAGACTCCCCTACGTCTGGCCCGCTATTACGATCCCACTACCGACTTCGCCGGCGCGACGTTCATCGACCTCGGGCCCGGAAACGATCCGCACATAACCCCAGCCGACCTCTTGGCCGTGACCACTCTAGCCGTCCCCATCCCGAACCGCGCTTTACGCTTGTTCCTGCAAGACGAGCCGCTTAGAGACGAGTTGGCCGACCTTTACTCTCGCCTACCAAGCTGTAATTTACAGGAATCGACGGCATCCGATTTCCCCGCAATGGAAGACTTCTACGACCGCGTGAAAGAAGTCCTTAGCAGTCCTGATTCGATCAAGCCAAATCCATGGGTTACAACCAGCAAGTTGGTCGCACGAAAACGACCCGATCTCTTCCCTGTCCGGGATAATCTCGTATGCAATTACCTGGAAATCACATCGAACCGCGACCGGGCCAAAGACTGGTTCGTCTATCAGCAGCTTCTTCTCGATACCGAAGTGCAATCCGAATTGGCGCAAACAATCACGAGGATAAAGGAGGCTGCAAAAGGTACGCGTGTCGTTATCGATGTTGAACCTCTACGCCTCCTCGATGCTGCCTTGTGGTGCACAGCAGCAGGCGTACATCCTCGGTCATAACCGCGGCGTTGCCCGGCATCCCCGCCCCACCACTACGATGGGCCACATGGATGAGCAGCGGCAGTGGCGCGAGGACATTCTGGGACCGGACTTCGAGGCCACCCGGCTCGACCTGCCCGACGCGGCCCGCGCGACCCTGGTCAGGCACATGCCCACAGCACCGGAACCGGCCGCTACCCCACCCCGCGACACCGTGGTGTTGCACCTGCACGGCTGGTCCGACTACTTCTTCCACCGCGAACTCGCCGAGTTCTGGTCCGGCCGCGGCACCCACTTCTTCGCCCTGGACTTCCGCAACTACGGCCGCAATCTGATCCCCGACGCCTCCTGGCCGCTGCTCGGCCAGTCCTGGGATGAGGATCCGGAGATCGCCGCCTACCTGGCCGCGCAGTGGAACGAATACGGCACCCGCGAACTCGCCGAGGCCGCCCCGGAACCGTCCCAGCGCCCCGGCTATGCCTCCAGCATCGCGCTGTACAACCAGGACATCACCGCCGCCCTGCGCGTAATCGGCGGGCTGCACCCCGACGCGCGCCTCATCGTCTCCGCGCATTCCATGGGCGGCCTGGTCGCCACACTATGGGCCGCCGATCTGCACGCGGGCCGCGCCACCTCGCACGCGGGCGACACCGCACAACCCACCGTCGGGACCCCGACCCCGGACCCAGCAACCGACCCGCTGGGCGGCCTGGGCGAGTTGGCGGGCCTGTGCCTGAACTCGCCCTGGCTGGAGTTCCAGTACTCCACGGCGGTGCGCAAGATCCTGATGCCGGTGATGCGGCTGAGCGCCCGCCGGGCCGATGACCGCATCAAACCGCTGCCGATCGACATGCCGAACTTCTACACCCTGGCCGCCGCGGAGACCCACGGCCGTCCGCAGTACGATCTGGCCCTCAAACCGGCCGGCAGCTTCCCCGTCTATCCCGACTGGCTCTCCAGCATCTTCGCCGGCCAGGAGCGCATCTACGACGGGATCGACGTGGGCGTGCCGGTGCTGATCCAGACCTCGGCCAAGACCTACCAGTCCCCGCGGTACTCCTCGAAGATGACGCGCGCCGACATCGTGCTCAACGTGGACCTGATCCGCCGCGCCGGCGCCGAGGTCGGCGACACCGTCGTGCTCCAGCGGATTCCCGGCGCTGTGCACGACGTCTTCGCCTCGGCGCCGGAACAGCTGAACCGGGCCTATGCCGGCATCGCCGGCTTCGCCCGCGGCTATCTGAACGCCTAGGCGACGAACTCCCGGGCAGTGGATGCCTGAGCCGCGACCACTCGGACGGACCCGAGCCGCGGACACCCGTGCGACCTGCCCGCGCACCTCCTATCATCGGAGCATGACCCACACCACATCGACATCCGCCTCCTCCGAACCCACCCCGGCCGGTTCCCCCGCCTCCCCCGAAGCCCCGACCCCCGCCTCGGCCTGGGCAACGCGCTTGGCCAGGCGCGCCCAGGGCGGTCCCAGTGAACTGGCCGCAGTGCTCGCGCTCTCGGGAGCCGGCGGCGACCTCGTCGACTTCTCCGGTGGCTTCCCCGATCCCACCCTGTTCAACACCGGGTTGCTGGCCGAGCTCGCGGCCAAGGCGATCGAGACCCGGCCCGAGGTCTCCCTCCAGTACGCCTCCAATCTGGGCCTGCCCTCGCTGCGCGAGGCCCTGCGCGCGGACTTCTCCCGCACCCAGTCCCGGGTGCCCGAGGAGGACGAACTCATCGTCACCTCGGGCGGCGTGGACGCCATGACCCTGCTGAGCAAGGCGCTGCTGGATCCCGGCGACGCGGTGCTGGTCGAGTCGCCGTCCTATCTGGGCGCCTTCGGCGTCTTCCGCACCCACGAGGGCGTGTGCGTGCCCATGGCAGGCGACGCCGCGGGCCTGGACCCGGATTCCATCGGCCCCGCCGTCGCAACCGCCCGCGCCCGCGGAGCCGAACCCAAGATGCTCTACGTCATCCCCGATTTCCAGAACCCCTCGGGCCTGTGGCTGTCCACCGAGCGCAGGCAGGCCATCATCGATGCGGCCCGCCGCCACGGCCTGCTCATCATCGAGGATGTCGCCTACCGCGACCTGGCCTTCGACGGCACCACCCGCCCGTCGATCTGGGAGCTGGGCCCCGATGTCACCGTGCAGATCGGCACCTTCTCCAAAACCTTCACCCCCGGCACCAGGATGGGCTGGGCGGCCGGGCCCGCACCGGTGATCGCGGCCCTGGCCGAGGCCAAGACCAACACGGATCAGTGCGCCGGCGCCCTGGGGCAGTGCATCCTGGAGGACATGCTGCGCACCGGCCACTACACGCAGGCGCTGCCGGGCCTGCGCGAGGCCTACGGGCAACGCGGCCGGGCCCTCATCGGCGCATTCGCCCAGGCCCTGGCCCCGGCAGTGCCCGACGCCACCTGGACCGAACCGGCCGGTGGCTTCTTCACCTGGGTGCGCCTGCCCGGCATCGACACCAAGGAACTGGCCACAGCCGCCGCCTCCCACGGCGTCGCATTCGTCCCCGGGTCACCGTTCTACGCCGATGCGCGCCGCAGCGAGCACCTGCGCATGTCCTTCTCCCGCACCCCGATCGAGCGGATGCCCGAGGGCGTGGCCCGGCTGGTGGGCGCCATCGAGTCCGTGCGCTGATCCCCGGCCCTCGAACATGGGGCGGTTTGTTTCAGATTGGACTGTTCGAACGGCCTCATCTGAAACAAATCGCCCCATGATTTCTCCGGACCCGCCCACGGGGCCCGAAACCACCCCCACCGCACACCCCACACGAAACGCCCAGCCCTCTCCCATTGTCTTTAACGATATGTCGTAATACAGTCGTGAGTGATCGCAATACAGTCACAGAGGAGGAACCATGAACATCCACGACAATGACGACGACTTCCCCCGCACCCATGCGGGCCACGGCGGACGCGGACGCGGCTTCGGCGGGCCCGGCGGGTTCGGCGGCTTCGGGTCCTGGGACGGCAACGGTGGCTTCGACCCCTTCGGCATCTCCGATGTCATGCGCAAGATGGCAGGGGGCGGCCGCGGGCACGGGCGCCGGATGAGCCGCGGCGACGTCCGCCAGGCGGTGCTCGCCCTGCTGGCGGAGGAGCCCATGCACGGCTACCAGATCATCCGCGAACTCGAGGAGCGCAGCGGCGGCACCTGGAAGCCCAGCGCCGGCTCGGTCTACCCGACCCTGCAGATGCTCACCGATGAAGGCCTATTGGAGGCGGCTGAGGACGCGGGCAAGAAGGTCTACTCCCTGACCGAGGCGGGCCGCTCCGCCGCCGCGGAAGAGGCCGACGAGCCCAAGCCATGGGAACAGGCGGCGGGCCGCGGGTTCGGCTCCGGCTTCACGATGGAGCTGGGCAAGGAACTGGCCAAGCTGGGACAGGCGACCAGCCAGATCATGCGCGGGGGAACCAAGGAACAGGCCGAGGCCGCCGCCACCGTGCTGGCCGATGCCCGCAAGGGCATCTACCGCATCCTCGCAGAGGACTGATCCGAAGGACCGAGGCGGTGCGCACCGGAGGCTGTGACTTCCGGTGCGCACCGCCTCGGCGCGTAATGGCGCTGTTCGCCCGGGCTCGTTCGTATCGGCAGGTGACCCGGGGATTGTCCCGGATGGAGGCGTTCACTAGGCTGTGCGGTATATCGCATTCAGCCTATGGAAGGACGCCCGTGAACGGTGCAAATCGCCTGGTCAACACTCTGGTCAAGAACGGGGTGGAGGTCTGTTTCGCCAACCCCGGAACCTCGGAGATGCACTTCGTCTCCGCCGTCGAGGACGTGCCGGAGCTCCGCTGCGTCCTGGCGATGTTCGAGGGCGTCGTCACCGGTGCCGCCGATGGCTACGCCAGGGTCGCCCGCAAGCCCGCCGCGACCCTGCTGCACCTGGGCCCGGGCCTGGCCAACGGCATGTCGAACCTGCACAACGCCCTGCGCGCGGATTCGCCGATCGTCAACATCATCGGCGACCACGCTACCTACCACCGCCAGTACGACGCCCCGCTGACCAGCGATATCGAAGGTGCGGCACGGCCTTTCAGCGACTGGGTCCGGACCTCGCCGACCGCCGATTCGATCGCCACGGACACCGCGGCCGCCATCGCCGCATCCCAGACCATGCCCGGCCAGATCGCCTCGCTCATCCTGCCGGCGGACACCGCCTGGACCGAACCCCAGGTCGATGCCCCACTGCCGGACGCAGTGGTACCCAGGCCGCAGCCGGTCGACCAGTCCAAGGTCAAGGCCGTGGCGGAAATCCTGACCCGCGCCAAGGAACGCGGCGAGGGCGCCGGCCTCATCCTCTCGCGCAATGTCACCGACCCCGAATCCCTCGAGATCGCGGGCCGGATCGCCAAGGCCACCGGCGCCCGCCTGCTGCTGCTCAACATGACCGGTGTCGCATCCCACGGGGCCGGCCGCGTAGCCGTCGAGCGGATCCCCTACGCCGTGAACGACGCTGTGGAATTCCTGGCGGACTTCCAGAACCTGGTGCTGGTGGGCACCAAAGTGCCGGTGTCCTTCTTCGCCTACCCGGACAAGCCCAGCGAGCAGTTCGCCCAGGGCACACTCATCCAGGAACTGGCCACCTCGGTCTCGGATCAGCGCGGTGCGCTCGAGGCACTGGCCGCCGAACTGGGCGCCACCGACCTCGAACCGGACCTGCCGGAACTCAAGCTGCCCGAACCCCCGACCACCGGAGCAATCACGCCTCGCTCGGTTGCCGAACTCGTCGTCAACCGGATGCCGGAGAACAGCGTGCTGATCGATGAGTCGATCACCTCTGGCGGCTGGTACTGGCCACTGGCGGCCACCGCCCGTCCGCACGAGTACCTCAGCGGCACCGGCGGCTCGATCGGCTACGCCATGCCGGTCGCCGTGGGTGCGGCGATCGCCGCACCGGAATCACAGGTCATCACCCTGGAGTCGGATGGATCGGGGATGTACCAGCTGCAGGCCCTGTGGACCCAGGCCCGCGAGAACCTCAACATCGTCACGCTGATCTTCTCGAACAACAAGTACCAGATCCTGCGCAATGAGATGGCGAACGTCGGTGCGACCTTCGGGGAACGCTCCGAGCGCCTGCTGGATCTGTCCGATCCGAACCTGGACTGGGTCAAGCTGGCCGGCGGCATGGGCGTGCACGCAGAACGTGCCACCACCATGGAGGAACTGACCGCGGCCCTGGACACCGCGCTGGCCACCGACGGCCCGGCCCTGATCGAGGTCGACCTCTAGAAGTCCGCCCTCCCGGGGACTTCCACTGGGAAGTCCCCGGGACTAGGATCCGGGTTTTGGCCGCAGTCGGCAAAACAGAAGGACCCCGCCTCAAGGAGACGGGGTCCTTCTATCAAACGCGGTAGCGGAGGGATTTGAACCCTCGGTACGGGGTTACCGTACACAACATTTCGAGTGTTGCACCTTCGGCCGCTCGGACACGCTACCGCTAGATACTCTAGGGCAACTCGACCATCCGGGGCAAACCAGCAGCCACTCCATCGACGCGAGCTTCATCACACCGCGCTCCGCCCACTCAGCACCCGCTCCACTGAGCAGTCACTTTGGTCCGGGTCTGGGCCCAGGAGCGGACCAAAACGGCTGCTCAGCGGCGGGAGGTGAAGAAGTCGCGCAACTGGGCCGCGGCCTCAGGGGCGCGGATGCCGGCGTAGACCTCGGGGTGGTGCAGGGCGGCACGGTCGCGCGGCAGGTCCCAGACGGAACCGCAGGCGCCCGCCTTGTCGTCGTGGGCCCCGTAGACGATGGTGTCCACGCGCGCGGCCAGCGCGGCACCCGCGCACATCAGGCACGGTTCGAGCGTCACCACCAGCGTCGCACCCTCCAGTCGCCACCGCCCCAGGGCCGAGGCCGCGCGCCGCAGCGCCAGGACCTCGGCGTGGGCGGTCGGATCGCCGGTCAGCTCGCGCTCGTTATACCCCTCGCCCAGCACCCGGCCGGCGGAGTCGACGACCAGGGCGCCCACGGGCACGTCCCCGGAGTCCAGGCTGTGCTCGGCCAGCCGCAGGGCCCGGCCCATCCACTCCAGGTGCTCCCTCCGCGGACTCAGGCCGGATACGGGACTCAGCGCGCGGCCTCGAGCGAATCCGCGAAGCCCACGACCTCGCCGATGTGCGCCACAATGCGCGCCGGGTCCGACTGGTACTTCTCGACCTGTTCCAGGAGCTCGGCAGCGTCGACCCCACGGTCGGCGAAGATATCGGAGTCCCCACCGGTCTCGCCATCGGATTCGAAGTCGAGCATTTCCAGGTCCTCGTCCTGGTCGTCCTCCGGTTCATCATCGGAATCGTCGGAGTCCGCGAAGTCCTCCTCTGCGAAATCCTCCTCCTCGTACTGTTCGTCCTTGGGCGAATCGAGGTAGTCGACGAAGAGCTCGGCATAGGGACTGGCTGCGGCCGCATCGATATCGGAGATGAACACCTTGATCTCATCGCTGGGCAACAGCCGGACGATGGCGAACCATTCGTCCTCGTGTTCGACGACCGCCACCGAATCGCCGTCCCCTTCGCCTGCGTTGACCATCATGTCGATGAGGTCGTCCAGGCTGGAGGCGTCGTCGACGTCGATATCGACCAGCTTGAAGGTGGAGCCGTTTTCATTCAGTACTGCGGTGAAGTAGGACATGCCTCTATTGTGTAGCCTCCGAGCGGCTCCGACCACCTTTCGGACCCCTCCTTTCAGGCGATATTCTTCTGCTATGGAACTCCACGTGGCAGATCACCCGCTCATCGCCCATAAACTCACCGTCCTGCGCGATGAGCGCACGGACTCGGCCCGCTTCCGGCAGCTGACCGACGAGCTGGTCACGCTGCTGTCCTATGAGGCCACCCGCAATGTGCGCACCGAGCCCAAGGTCATCACCACCCCCGTGGCACAGACCACCGGCGTCCAGTTGGCCACCCCCAGGCCGGTCGTCGTGCCGATCCTGCGCGCGGGACTGGGGATGCTCGAGGGCATGCTGCGCATCCTGCCCACCGCCGAGATCGGATTCCTGGGCATGATGCGCGATGAGGAGACCCTGGAGGTCACCGCCTACGCCGAGCGCCTGCCGCAGGACCTGACGCACCGGCAGGTCTACATCATCGACCCGATGCTGGCCACCGGCGCCACTCTGGAGATGGCAATCGACTTCCTGTTGGAACGCGGGGTGCACGAGGTCACCGCCGTGTGCCTGGTGTCCGCCCCGGAGGGCGTCGAGGCCATCCAGGCGAAGTACGACGGGCAGGCGAACATCACGATCCACACCGCTGCTCTGGACGAACGACTCAACGAGAACGGCTACATCGTGCCGGGGCTGGGCGATGCCGGCGATCGCCTCTACGGCGTGGTGTGATCGACGCGCGACGCCCAGCGGGCGCGGCGCGCGAACGACCCGCACTGTCATATTCTGTCACATTGGGGCCCCGGCTCTTCCATATGACACCTGCATGAAGAATAATGACAGTCATGACCCGAATCCTCCCGATGCACATATGCGCACCGCGCGGCAGCTGTCGCCGGCCCCGCGCATCCGCGCAGAGCATGCAGATGCTCTGCGTTCGCGATCACTGATCACCTGCGCCGCACCGAGTGCGGCATGATCGCGAACGAGTCACCGCACGAATCATCCCGCCCGGCGGGAATCGTCCACCCACTCGCAGCACCGGAAACCCGAGGATCGACATGCCATTCGCACAGCGCAGCACCACCCCGACGGACCTGACCGCCCGTACTACCTCCCCCCATCCCCGCTCCGCGGCGGCGACGCGCCGCCAGGGCGCCAGGCTGACCGCCGTTGACCCTGCCGCGGCTCCCCGCACGCTGGCCCCGGCCGGGGTCCAGGCCACCCCGCGGGCCGCCCGCGGCATCGTGCTCTACATCGGCCTGGACGAGGAGAAGGCCTCGCAGGACGGCACCAACCTCACCGCCATCGCCGAGGCCCTGCAGTCCTATGCGCACGAACTCGCCGCACGGGCCGAAACCCAGGCCGTCATCGCCCTGGCGCCAGAGGGCCCCGGCAGGGACCTCGACGCCGTGCGCGCCGTGGCCACCGGGTCCCCCGCCGCCACCGGCGGCTCGGCCGTGCGCCACGGACCGCTGCGCTCGCGCATCCCGGCCCATATCCGCCCGCCGCGCCCCACCGAGGATACAGAGGCACAGCGGACCACCGCGGGCCTGCGCGTGGACATCCCCCGCCGCGAGGTCCACATCGACGACGTCCAGGTGAACGTCACGACGAAGGAATTCGACCTGTTGGCCACCCTGGTGTCCCACCCGGGCGAAACCCTGGACCGCTCCCACCTGATCCAGGCCCTGTGGTCGGCCGATGCCCAGGAACCCGATGAGCGCACCGTGGACGTGCACGTGCGCCGCCTGCGCCGCCGGTTGGGCGACTACGCCAATGTCGTGCGCACCATCCGGGGCGGCGGCTACCGCTACGACGCCCACCCCGATGTCGAGGTCTGGTCGGCCACCGCACTGCACTGAGCCGGCTGCACTGCGCCGGCACCACGGGCCACTGCTCCCCGGATCCGGCTTCGCCACCTCATCCGCGCCTCCCGGCCACCTTGCGCCCAATCTGAGGGGCACGGTCAGGGTGGCCGCCTAGCATTGGGGGAATGACGCGCAGAAAGTCCCCCACCCGCGGAATCATCGTCTTCATCCTGGGCGTGCTGTTGGCTCTACTGCTGTTCTTCCACAGCCGCCTGCCGGAGACCAAGGGCCTGGCCCTTGTGGTCGAGTCCGCCCTGCCCTGGACCGTGGTCCTGGTGGTTCTGCTCATCATCATGGGCCTGATCCGCTTCAGCTTCCTGGGCATCCTGGGCTTTCTCATCCCGGCCGTGGTCTGGTGTTCCATGTTCGGAGGGTACCTGCGGCCGACCTTCGGCACCGCCGACGGGCAGCTGACGGTGGCGACCCAGAATGTGGGGGCCAAACTGTCCCAGCCCACCGCCACCGCGCAGAATCTGCTCGACCGGAAACCCGATGTGCTGGCGGTACAGGAGCTGGCCAGTAAATCCGGCAAGATCATCAAGTCGAAACTGGACGGTGCCTACTCCTATTCCCGGGTCGAGGACTCTTTGGGCCTGTGGTCGAAATACCCCCTGGGCGAATCCAAGGTGATCGATCTGGGCCTGAAGTGGCCGCGCGCCTTCCGCACCGTGCTGGCCGGGCCCAATGGCGATATCGCGCTGTACGCCGTCCACATCCCCTCGGTGCGCATCGGCGAGGAGGATCTGCGCAATGCGGCGTTGGAGAAGCTCGCGCAGATCGTCCGGCAGGACTCCGCCGGGCGCGTCATCATGCTCGGCGACCTCAATGCCGGCGGGGCCGACCGCTACTTGGGGAACCTGACCACGGAGTTGCAGGATTCCCGGGCTGCCACCGGTGGGGGCTTCGGCGCCACCTGGCCCACCCAATTCCCGCTGGTCAGACTGGACCATGTGCTCACCCGCGGCTTCGACGTCAAGTCCGATGAGGTGCTCGACCGCGGCACCAGCGATCACCGAGCTGTGGTCGTGCGCCTCGACCAGTCCGAATAACACCCGGTGCCGGAGGACGACTCGGTCAGCTTCCGGAGCCGTTCAGTCAGCCGCACAGCTCCCGGTGTCCACCGGAGTGGTCCGCGTGGCGTCCAGGTGTTTCCGG
This sequence comes from Brevibacterium sp. 50QC2O2, assembly GCF_024580675.1. Classification (NCBI taxonomy): domain Bacteria; kingdom Bacillati; phylum Actinomycetota; class Actinomycetes; order Micrococcales; family Brevibacteriaceae; genus Brevibacterium; species Brevibacterium sp. 50QC2O2. The sequence continues at coordinate 83,356 of NZ_JANIJZ010000001.1, read as the reverse complement.
ACCTCGCCCAGGGTCAGTGCGTAACCGGTGTCCTCGTCGGTCGCAGACTTCGCGAAGACCATCCCCACGACCCGTCCCCGGGCGTTTAGTAGGGGTCCGCCCGAATTGCCGTGGCGCACCACCGCGCGCAGGGAGTAGACATCGCGGGTGACCGTGGACGAACCGTAGATGTCCAGGCCCCGGGCGGGGAGCTGCTCCCTGATCCGGGCCGGCGATATCGTATAGGGCCCGTTCTCCGGGTAGCCGACGACCACTGCATCGGCCCGCGACCGCAGGTCCTGGCCCAGGGACAGCGCCGCCGCCGGCAATTGTGGAGCATAGAGGACGGCCACGTCGGTGTCCGCATCGAAGGCCACGACCCGTGCCGCATAGGGTGCGCCCTTGCCGCCGGTCTGCACGCTGAGCCGGTGGGCACCCGCGACCACATGGGCGTTTGTGGCGACATAACCCCGTTTGAACACCCAGCCGGTGCCCTCGCTCAGGGTGCCACACACGGTCTGGTCGGTCACGATCTTGACCGTCGAGTCCTGCGCCCGGCGTCCCACCGACGCCAGGTCCTTGTTCGGCACACCGACATCGCGGATCCGCTCCGTCTGGCCGCTGAACACCTGGGGGAAGCCATTGCGGGCCAACACCGAATCGATCTCGCCCAGGGCCACCGCCGAGGTCGAGGGCGCCAGTCGGTCGAGGGTTGCGACGATCTGCGACTGGGCCACCATCCGGTTCGCCTCGACCAGGGGCGAGACCCGGATCCAACCCGCTCCCAGCCAGACGACCAGGGCGAAGGCCAGCAGAGAGCCCGCCGCTCCGCCCAGGGCGTCCAGCCCCCGGCCCAGGCGGCTGGTGATGCTCTCGCGCAGCAGCGCCCCGACCCAGCTGCCGATGGCGGATACGATGATTCCGCACAGAATCGGCACCCCGGCCAGGACCGCCAACTGCAATCCGGCTGATGTGTTCCCGGTCAGATCGGACAGGTCGACGATGCCCTCCCCGTTCCCCGTGCCGAACAGCCAGCCGCCCAGAAAGCGGCCGCCGATCAGGCCCAGGATGAAGCCCAGTAAACCGCCCAGGGTCATGGTCAGGCGCTGGCTGTAGCCCACCGCTGCGCACAGCAGCGCGATCAGGACCAGCACCCAGTCGACGAGCATCATCGCGGCGGGCCCCAGCCCCCGCCGGACTGGGGCCGGTAACCGCCGGCCGGCGGGTTCATCCCGGGACCGGGTTGCGACCGGTAGCCGGGTGCCTGCGGCTGTCCCGGTCCCGAGGCCGTGCCCGGCCCGCCGACCCCGCTCGGCCAATCGCCCGCCTGCGGGCGACCGGGAGTTCCCGGGGCGCCGGGTCCCGGGACGCCGGGGAGCTGTTGGGTGAACTGCCCGCCGGGACGCTGCCCGGCCTCGGCCCGCTGCATGAGCTCACGACGGTTGCGGGTGAACTCCTCGAGCTCGAAGCGCTCCACCTGCACCTCCTTGGCACCGGCGACCTGCGCCAGCAGCCGCATCCGGATCGCCGCCAGATCCGCCGACAGGGAGATCATCCGGTTCATGTTCGCAATGGCCCCTGGGAACCGCCTGGCCCAACGGCGGCCGGCGCGCCGTCCGGCCCAGGTGCCCAGCATCGAGACCTCGTCGTGGGTCAGCCAGCCCGCATTCGCATAGTCACCCAATGCCCTCCGGGTGGCCTTCGCCTCGCCGGAGCGCAGGAACAGGCCCGTACCGAACCACAGGCAGGAGATGAGCAGGGAGAACGCCAGGGTAACGGCCAGTGCCGCCAAGCCGTTGTCCCACTCCCCCGTCAACGTAGCCATGGCGTTCCACGACCCGTGCAGCACCATGCCGCAGAACATGCCGGGCAGCCAGGCGACGATCGTCAGCCACCACTGGCCGCGGCGGGACGCCAGGCCGATCGACACGCCGGCGCACATGACGAAGGTCGAGTGCAGCAGCGGCGACATCAGACAACGCATCACGAAGGTCCCGACCAGTCCCGCGGCCGAGCCCTCCGCCAGGCCGGAGCTCAGATAGAGCAGGTTCTCTGTGAAGGCGAAGCCGGCGCCCAACAGGCTGCCGTAGACCCAGCCGTCCAGGGGACCGGTGAAGTACTTGCGGCCGGCCAGCACCAGCACCACCAGGAAGACGCCCTTGAAGGACTCCTCGAACAGCGGTGCCATCACCACTGCGCCCATCGTGTCGCCCGTCAGGTCCAGGCCGAACAGGCTCGCGATCCCGATGCCCAGCGCCTGGAAGACCACGACGCCCACCACCGCGGCCACTGCGCCCCACAGGATGCAGGCCGCCATCAACAGTTTGGGCTGGGGTTTCCAGCGGTCGAACCACAGCACCATGCCGACGATGAACAGCAGGGGCAGGGACGACAGGATGACCACGATGACGCCCAGGCCGTGGAAGCTCAAAGAGGCGATGAGCAGGATGACCGCCAGGCCCAGGCCCAGCAGGCACACGGCCACGATCGCTATGATCAGACGCGCCAGGTGGGCGCCATCGTCATTGGGATTCCACTTCTTGGCGACGGGATAACCCGGCCCTCGTCCCGGGCCGGCGTAGCCCGGCCGAGCCGCGGTCCGCGCGCCTGCCGTCCACCCCGCCTGCACCGGACCGCCCTGATAGGCCGTCACCGGCGCTTGGGCCCGCATCGTCGATGTGACCGGTGGGATATAGCGCGGCATCGGGTAGTTCCGCTGCATCGGCGCCTGTGGATAACCGGGCTGCGACGGTGCTTGCTGCTGTGGAGGCACCCGGTTCGGAGGCTGTTCACTCATGCGGTTCCTTTGCTCACGATCTGTGCCGTTAGACGAAGAAAGTCGGAATAGGTCGATCCTATTCCGACTTCCTTGTGGTTCCATCCCAGCCACACGGCGGGAGCGGCGAGCCGCCCGGCCCGGCTGCGCACAGCCGGGCCGGGGCCTCGACCCGCTTGGTGCTCAGCCCAGCTGCAGCGTCCGGGTGGTGTACTCGAACAGCTCGTCGTAGAGCTTCTCGTCGTCGGCCAGCTTCAGGCCGTAGGACGGGACCATCGCCTTGATCTTGGACTCCCAGCCGGAGAACTGCGCGGGGAAGCAGGATTTCAGCAGGTTGAACATGATCGGCGTGGCCGTCGAAGCACCGGGCGAGGCGCCCAGCAGAGCGGCCAGCGAGCCGTCGGCCGCGGCCACCAGTTCGGTGCCGAAGCCCAGTTCGCCGCCCTTGGACGAGGGCTTCATGACCTGCACGCGCTGGCCTGCGGTGATGAACTCCCAATCGCTCGGGTCGACCTCGGGGGTGAAATCGCCCAGCGCCGCGAAGCGGCCCTTCTTCGTTTCGGCCAGCTGTGTGACCAGGTACTTCTCCAGACCGAAGTTGTCCTTGGCGACGTTGAGCAGGACGCCCAGGTTGCCGCCCTTGATGGACTTCGGCAGGTCCATGAAGGAACCGCGCTTGAGGAACTTGGGCGAGAATCCGGCGTACGGGCCGAACATCAGGTATTCCTTGCCGTCGATCACACGGGTGTCGAGGTGCGGCACGGACATGGGCGGGGCGCCCACGGAGGCCTGGCCGTAGACCTTGGCGTGGTGGCGGGCCACGAGCTCCGGGTTCGAGGTGCGCAGGAACAGACCGGAGACGGGGAAGCCGCCGTAGCCGCGGCCCTCGGCGATACCGGACTTCTGCAGCAGGTGCAGGGCCCCGCCGCCGGCGCCGATGAAGACGAACTTGGCTGCCACCGTGTGGACGTCACCGGAGGTCAGGTCCTTGACCGTGACCTTCCAGCCGTCTGCCGCGCGGTCCAGGCCGATGACCTGGTGTTCCGTGCGAATGTCGGCACCCTTGGCGCCCACGTGGGTCAGCAGCTGGCGCGAGAGCGAACCGAAGTCCACGTCAGTGCCCTCGGCGACCTTCGAAACGGCATTGATCTGGCCGGGGCCGCGCTTCTCGAACATCAAAGGCAGCCACTGCGCCTGCGTGGCGGCGTCGTCGGAGTACTCCATGGTCTTGAACAGCGGATTGGAGACCATCGTGTCGTAGCGCCGCTTGATGTAGTCACGGCCCTTCTCACCACGGCCGTAGGAGATGTGCGGCACGGAGTTGATGAAGGACTTGGGGTCGGTGATGACGCCCTCGTCGACCAGGTAGGACCAGAACTGGCGCGACACCTGGAACTGTTCGGCGATGTTCACGGCCTTGGTGATGTCGATGTCACCGTTGGCCTTCTCCGGCGAGTAGTTCAGCTCGCACAGGGCCGAGTGGCCGGTGCCCGCGTTGTTCCACGGGTCCGAGCTCTCCTTGGCAACGTAGTTGAGTCGTTCGTAGACCCGGATATTCCAATCGGGCTGGAGTTCGGTGAGCATCGCGCCCAGGGTGGCGCTCATAATGCCGCCACCGATGAGCACTACGTCGGCAGTGTCCTTGTTAACCATCAATTCCCTCGCGTCGTCTGGCCGCAAAGCGGGTACCTTCCGTATGGCACTCTACCCCTTGCGTCCGCACCGCCACTAACCGAGGCGGGAGCCAGTTGGCGGTAACGACACGCCGCGCAGCCCACCAGCGTTGGGGCGTTTCCCGGGGACGGAGCCCTCACCGGCGCACTTGTCCCTGTGGATGCTCCGGCGAGCGTGCGTACCCGCACCCTGTGGATGGATTCCCTTCGTCCACAGCCCGGCGCCCACCCCTTCCCGTACACCCAGGAGTGGCGGTGACATGAGGGCATGAAGAAACGCATCCTGTTCCTGACCGCACTACTCCTCTTCGCGCCGCTGGCCGTGCTCCTGGCCCTGCCGGCCACGGCCCAGCATCCGGCCGACACCCTGCTGCGCGCCGCCGAGGCTCCACCGCCTGCCGCGGCGACCTCGCCCGCTGCTCGTGCCGGGGCCACGGCCGGGCCCGCGCTCGTGACACTGCGCGGCACCGGTGGTTCCGGCAGCGCAGACAGCCGGCGAGCCCTCGGCACCGGTGAGATACCGACGGCCGGCGGGCAGAACGTATTGGCCGGCCTGGCGGGCAACGGCGCCTCCGCCGAACTGGGCCGGGCCCTGGACACGAACGAGAAATCCGTGCTGGGGCCGGGGCATTGGCACTCCACCCCAACGGGCAAGACCTGGTACGGCGCCTATTTGAGTCTGACCGGCTACAACGCCTACTGCATCGATGCGGGCCTGCGCACCCCCTACGCCCGCTATTTCACCGCGGCGAAGGGCTCCGAGATCGAATCCGCCGGCAGCGCCTATCTGCTGAGCCGCTATTCGGACTCGAAGAAGGCCGATGTCCACGCCGCACTGTCGGCCATCGTCAAACTGGATCCGCAGATCGCCCACCGCCACCAGGTGCCCGTGGCGGCCCCCGGCAAACTGGGCAAGCGCTTCGCCGGGACCGCGAAGCAGTACGCCGCACTGCGCGCCGAGGCCAAGAAGTATGCGGGGCCCTACACGCTGACGGTCACTGTGGGTGATCCGACGCCTGTCCCCGGTGGGAGCGGCGGCCCCACCGCCGACCGCGTGGCACCGGTGAGCGTCGTGCTGAAATCAGCATCGGGCCGTGCCGTGCCCGGCTATACCGTGCGGCTGTCGAGCAGCGCTGGGAAACTCGCAGCCGCAGCGCTGACCACCGGCACCTCCCCCACGACCACCCGGCTGACGGTCCCCAGGCCCAAGGCGACTCAGTCCGCGAGCGCCACGGTGACCGCCACCGTCAGCGGCCTGCCCAATCATCGACTGCTGCAGTACAAGCCGAAGGGCAGCGGATCCAAGCGGGTGCAGAACATCGTCACACGCGGGCTCCCCATGAGCCTCAGCGCGCGGGCCGGCCTGAACGTGCACGGCCCCACCAGGCCCACGGTGACGACGACGATCAACGCGCAGCGCCTGGAGCCGGGCGCCCGGGTGTTCGACCGCTTCACCGTCACGGGACTGGGACAGGGCTTGCGCGCCGATGTCGTCCACACCCTGTGGCACTCGGAGTCCAAGCCCAAGCGCACCAAGGACGCTCCGGCCGGGGCGAAGAGCCTGGGCAGTGTGACCTCGGCGGCGGTGGCCGACGGGGCCCACACCTCGCCCACGCTGACCCTGCCGGCCGGGATCCGCGGCTGGGTCTACTGGACGGAGTCCATCGCGGCGGGTCCAGACCATATCGCCTGGAACTCCGACCATGGGATCGCCCGGGAAACCGCACTGGTGCCCTGGCGCCCCCACATCGAGACCACCGCGGTCCTGGGCGGGCAGAAGATCCCCCAAGCCGTCGCCTTCGGAGGGACGCAAGAGAAGTGGGCCAAGCGAGACACCGTCGCCGTGCCCACCGCTGGGACTCTGCCGGCCACTGCGCGTCCATCGCAGACCGCGCCGGTGCCGGTCGGTTCGACGGCGGACACGATCCGTGTTCGGGATGCCCGGCCCGGCAGCACTCTGCAGCTGACGGCGAGCCTCTATCATTCGCAGGTCGAGCCCCGCCAGGCGGCGCAGCCGGTGGGGAAGCGCGTCGCGCAGCAGCAGGTGACGCTGCGGGTCGACAAGTCGGGCGCGGGCAGTACGCGGACGGCGCCGGTGGCGATCGAGCCCGGCTGGGCCAGCTGGGTGGTGGAGTTGGCCGCGGGCGAGGGCTGGGATGCCTGGCACAGCGACTACGGGATCCCGGCCGAGACGGTGCACCGCACACCCCCACCGCCGATCGTGACGACAGCGCCGCCTGGCACCACGCCTCCCGTGGTCCCGCCCAGCAGTGCCCCGCCCACGACACCGGCTGCTCCACCGAGCACTCCCTCGGAGGTTCCGCCCAGCTCGGCACCGCCGAGCACAACACCTCCGGCTGTGCCGAGTAGCCCACCTGTGTCCTCACAGCCGCCCGGACCCGGCGTTCCCCCGACGGGTCCGGTGGCCCCGACGAGCCCTCCGCCCCCGCCGGCCGACGAGGCCGGACCCGGAGGCGATGTGCAGGTCCCGCCAGAGCAACCCGCGCCGGAGCAACCGGAACAAGCGGCACCACGGGAGCAGGCACTGCCGCGGACGGGGGCGACGACGGCCATCACCGCCGGCACCGCTCTGGCCCTGGTGGGCACGGGCATCCTGTTCCTATACCTGAGCAGGAGGCGGAGCGCCTGAGTCCGGCCCGCGCGCACCCGGCCAGGCCGGACAGCGGCCCCGGCCCCACGTGGGGCCGGGGCCGCCCGCGACGTGGTGGGATCTCCGACCGACGGCCGAGCCCGCCTGTGGCAGGGCTCCCGTCAGTCCGCGGACTGGGCCCTGCGTGACCTCGCGAAGTCCACATACCAGTCCAGCACCGCGGAATCGGCTGCACTCGACCGGTTGATGGACTCCACGGGGGCTCCCTGCAGGATCCGCTTGATGGGGATCTCCAGCAATTTGCCCGTCCGCGTGGTCGGCACGGCGGGGGCCTCGATGATCTCATCGGGGACATAGCGCGGGGATACCTCGGAGCGGATCGCACGCACGATCTCATCGCGCAGCGCATCATCGACCACTGTGCCCGGTGAGGGGACGACGAACAGCGGCATGTAATAGTCCCCTGCTTCCAGCTCGGCACCGATCACCATCGAGGTGAGCACACCCGGCACACGGTCGACGACCTGGGTGATATCCGCCGAGCCCATCCGGATGCCACCCCGGTTGATCGTCGAATCGGAACGGCCGTGGACGATGAACTGCCCGCCCGGCAGCTTCGTCACCCAGTCCCCGTGGCGCCACACCCCGGGATACTGTTCGAAGTAGGCACCCCGGTACTTCGATCCGTCCGGATCGTTCCAGAACTTCACGGGCATGGACGGCATCGGCTCCGTGATGACCAGCTCGCCCACCTCGTCGACCACCGGCCGGCCCTGCGCATCGAAGGAGTCCGCGGCCACGCCCAGCCAGGCCCCCTGCAATTCGCCCAGATAGATCGGGTCATAGGGATTCGAGCCGATGAAGGCCGTGCAGACGTCGGTGCCGCCGGAGTCGGATCCGATGTGGATATCGGCTCCGACGTGGTCCTCGGCCCATTGCCAGGTGGAATCCGGCAGGGTCGAACCGGTGGACATGATGGTCTCCAGATGCGACAGATCGTAGCGGTCGGCAGGCGACAGCCCGGACTTCTCCATCATCTGCAGGATCGCGGCCCCCGTACCGAAACGGGCCACCCGCTCGGCCGCGACGATCTGGAACTGTTTGTCGGCGGCCTCGTACGCGGGCGAACCGTCATAGGTGATGACCGTCCCACCCACCAGCAGGTTGTTCACCAGGCTGTTCCACACCATCCAGGTTGTGGCCACTGCGGAATACGCACGGTCGCCCGCCCGGCCCTCAGTCTGCAGGGCAGTGCTCTTCAGCCCCTCCAGCACGATCCCGCCGTGGCCCTGCACGATCCCCTTGGGCTTGCCCGTGGTGCCCGAGGAGTACAGCACCCACAGGGGATGGGAGAACTCCACCCGGGTGAACTCGGGAACACGGGGCTCGCGGGCCACGTCCGAGAGCCGGACGCTGGGCACCTCTGTGCCCGGCACCGCGGCCTCGCCCCATGGCAGCTCGTCCGGATGCTGATCGACCAACACATGGTGTTCCACGGTGGGCAGCAGTTCCAGCAGCTCGGCCACGCCCGCACGCCGGTCCAGCAGTTTGCCGTTGAACCGGTAACCGTCGACCGTCAACAAGACCTTCGGCTCGATCTGGGCGAACCGATCGGCAACCCCGGGAGCCGCGAAGTCGGCACCAACGACCGACCACACGGCACCCACCGCAGTACTTGCCAACAATCCGACCACCGCATCGGGGATATTCGGCAGGACAGCACAGACGGTGTCCCCCTGCCGCACTCCCACCGAACGCAGCCAGTGGGCCAAGGCGCCCACTCTGCCGCTCAGGGTGCTCCAGCTCAGGGAATCGCGGCGGGCGTCCTCGTGCACCCCCACCAGGGCCTCGGCATCGGGCCGGGCCGCCGCGTGCCGCAGCATGTTCTCCGCGTAGTTGATGCGCGCGCCCGGGAACCAGGCCACCCCCGGCATCGTGTCCCCTGACATGACGGGACCGGTGCCGCGCTCGCCCAGGACGTCGAAGTACTCCCAGATCGACTCCCAGAACTCCGGCAGGTGCGTCACCGACCAGTTCCACAACTGCGGATAGTCCTGCTCTGCGGTGTGCACGTCCCGGGTGTCGGCCAGCCAGCGCTGATAGGCCAGCATCTCGCTGTGCCCGATCCTCTCCTGCGACGGGGTCCAGAGTTTCGTCCGATCTGCCATGTGTTCTCTCTACTTCCTTGTAGGGCTCGCTTCGCGGTTCCGTACCCGATTCTATGCAGAAGGGGTGACCGGGCTCACCGGAGCCGGAGAACACTCAGGCCCCGGAGTCGTAACTCCGGGGCCCGTGTGGTGCAATGGCACGAAAAGTGCGCCATGGGGGATTCGAACCCTCAACCTTCTGATCCGTAGTCAGATGCTCTATCCGTTGAGCTAATGGCGCATGTCTTGACGACAAGACACCACTATACACTCCGGACACACCAGCGGCAAAGGCCGTCGGGCGGAATCCCCCGAGACGCTCCTCACGTGGGCGTCATCCTCCCGTGATGGCGCCGATCAGCTCATTGACGCCCAGGACCAGGAACAGACCCGCGATGATGACCAGGATGATGTTGATGTACCACTTGTTGCGCCACTCCTTTGGCGTGTGCTTGCCATTGAGTAGGAACAGCAGCGTGATCGCCAGGAACGGCATGAAGAACGCGCCCAGCACGCCGTAGGTGATGATGATGCCCACCGGCTTGCCGATGAACAGCAACAGCATGGGCGGGAAGGTCAGCCACAGGATGTAGACCTTGTAGTACTTGCCACCCAGGCCACGGTCCTTGTGGCCCTCCGGCAGCTTGCGGGTCCGACCCCAGAAATCGGCGAACATGAGTGAAACGCCGTTCCACACGCCCAGCACGGAGGAGAAGGAGGAGGCCCAGAAGCCCACCAGGAAGACATTGGCCAGGAATGCACCATGGCGATCCTCCAGCACATTCGCCAGGTCCAGCAGGCCCTGGTCGCCGGACTTGATGGCGATACCGGCCGTGTAGAGCAGCTCCGCCCCGATCACCAGCATGGCGACCACGAAAATACCGGAGATGACGTAGGCCATCGAATTGTCGATCCGCATCACGCGCATCCACTTCGGCGAGGACCAGCCCTTCTCCTTGAGCCAGTAGCCGTAGGCCGCCAGTGTGATGGTGCCGCCCACGCCGCCGGCGATGCTCAGCGTGTAGATGACCCCACCCTCGGGAATCAGCGGAACCAAGCCCTTGACCAGCTCCGGGATGTTGGGCAGCGTGTAGACGGCCAGGCCCACGACGGTGACGAACATGAGGCCCACCAGGGCCGCCACGAGCTTCTCGAAGGCCTGATACCTCCCCGACCAGACCAACGCCGCGCCGATGAGCCCGGACACCGCGCCGTAGAGGACGATGTCGTAGTTGTTGCCCCAGATCGGGAAGGCCGTGGCGATCGGCAGGGCGGAGGCCGACATCGCCGTGGCACCGTAGACGAAGCCCCACACGACGATGTAGGGACCGAAGTAGATGGAGGTCCAACGGCCCAGCCGCCGCCACCCCTCGAAGATCGAGTGGCCGGTCGCCAGGGTCCACCGCCCGGCGCCTTCGACGAGGAAGATCTTGATAATGCAGCCGGCGATCGCTGCCCAGAGGAGCGCGTAGCCGAATTTCGAGCCGGCCACCAGGGTGGCGACCAGGTCGCCTGCACCGATTCCGGTGGCGGCGACGACCAGGCCGGGGCCGATCAGTTTCCATTTGGGTCGTTCTTCGGAAGACGAGGACACAGCGGCGGCTGTGTCATGCGCAGTCGTCTCCCCTGACAGGGGGTCTGGAGTGTTCTCAGTCACACTTCAAAAGTTTATCGGACAACCAATCTTTTCAGAAAGACTCGGCATGCCCACACATGCAAAAGACCCGAAACCTAGAGTTCCGGGCCTTCCTTCGGTGCGCCATGGGGGATTCGAACCCTCAACCTTCTGATCCGTAGTCAGATGCTCTATCCGTTGAGCTAATGGCGCATGTCCTAACGACAGGACTCAACTATACACAGGCGCCGCGGGTACCGCCAGTCCTGCGAACATGGACTGAGTCACACAGGCCGTCACATAAGCACACCGCCCGCCCCGCAACCCATAGGGCTCGTAAATCAAAACTACGTCTTTCATGCACAAAAATCCGCCCATCTATTTGCAACAAGACGTCTTCTTTGCATCCCTTGTGAGTCAATGCACAGGGAAAACCGGTGGTTTCGCGCTGAATCGGCATTCGCCCCTCCCCTACCGTGATTATCACCCGCCGGGAACAGCGGGCCGAACCTCACCAGGATCGGGCCAGTTCCCGGCAGTCCGTCAAAAGATTTGGAGTAACGCCGATGACAGTCCTCGACACTGGCTCAGTCGAAGACCAGCTCGCATGTGCGCCGACCAAGAACGCCCACGTTCTGGAGTTCGTGCGCCGGATCGCAGATAAGACACAACCGGCCCGCATCGAATTCATCACCGGCGACGCCGCTCAGCGGCACGCGATCGAAGACCAGCTGGTGGCCGCGGGCACCCTGGTCCGTCTGGACAAGAAGAAGGACTCCTTCTATGCGGCGTCCGACCCCAATGACGTCGCCCGCGTCGAGGACCGCACCTTCATCTGCTCCGAGAAGGAGGAAGACGCCGGCGCTCTGAACAACTGGATGGCTCCCACGGAGATGAAGGCCATCCTCGACGACCTGTTCGCCGGCTCCATGGCGGGGCGCACCATGTACGTCATCCCCTTCGTGATGGGCCACACCGAGGCCAAGCAGCCGATGTTCGGCGTCGAGGTCACGGACTCCCCCTACGTCGTCCTGTCCATGATGATCATGGCCCGCACCGGCAATGTCGTGCTCGACGCGATCGACCGCAACGGCGGCAGCTTCGTCGAGTGCGTCCACTCCGTCGGCGCGCCCCTGGCCGAGGGCCAGCAGGACGTCAAGTGGCCCTGCAACGAGACCAAGTACATCACCCACTTCCCCCAGGACCGCGCCATCTGGTCCTACGGCTCCGGTTACGGCGGCAACGCCCTGCTGGGCAAGAAGTGCTACGCGCTGCGCATCGCCTCGTCCATCGCCCATGAAGAGGGCTGGCTGGCCGAGCACATGCTGATCCTCAAGCTGACCAGCCCGGAGGGCGAGGTCAAGTTCATCGCCGCGGCCTTCCCGTCCGCCTGTGGCAAGACCAACCTGGCCATGATCGAACCGACCGTCCCCGGGTGGAAGGCCGAGACCCTGGGCGACGACATCGCCTGGATGCGCTTCGGCGAGGACGGACAGCTGTACGCGGTCAACCCGGAGTTCGGCCTGTTCGGCGTGGCGCCGGGCACCGGCTACGGCACCAACCCCACCGCGATGCGCGCAATCGAAGAGGGCGGCAACGTCTTCACCAACGTCGCGCTGACCGACGACGGCGATGTCTGGTGGGAGGGCATGACCGATGAGGCCCCCGCCCACCTGACCGACTGGCGCGGCAACGACTGGACTCCGGAGTCGGAGACCAAGGCGGCCCACCCGAACTCCCGCTTCTGCACTCCGATCACCAATGTGCCGACGCTGGCCAAGGAGTACGACAACCCCAACGGTGTGCCGATCTCCGCGATCATGTTCGGCGGTCGCCGCAAGACGACGATGCCGCTGGTCGTGCAGACCTCGGACTGGACCAACGGCGTGTTCATGGGTTCCGTGCTCAGCTCGGAGACCACCGCTGCCGCAGTCGGCAAGGTCGGCGTGGTCCGCCGCGACCCGATGGCCATGCGTCCGTTCATCGGCTACAACGTGGGCGACTACTTCCAGCACTGGTTGAACATCGGAGCGACCGCCGGCGCCAAGCTGCCGCAGATCTTCTACGTCAACTGGTTCCGCCGCGATGAGGACGGTTCGTTCCTGTGGCCGGGCTTCTCGGAGAACTCCCGCGTGCTCAAGTGGGTCGCCGAACGCCTGGACGACAAGGCCGGGGCCGTGCAGACCCCGATCGGCCTGGTTCCGGCCCCCGGCGCCCTGGACGTCGACGGTCTGGACATCACCGATGAGCAGCTGGCGAAGGCCCTGGCCGTCAAGCCGGAGGAATGGGAGCCCGAACTGGCTTCGATCGAGGAATGGTACGCCGAGCTCGGCGATGCCGTCCCCGCCGAGCTCAAGGCCCAGGTCGACGCGCTGCGCGAACGCATCAACGCCCGCTGATCACAGCCGGGCGACCTCCGGCCGAGGCGACACGGACCCACGTGCATCACGCACTCTGAGTCCGTGCGGCCTCGGCCGGGAAGCCCGCGGTGTCCCCGCACCGCGAATACCCACAGATTGTCCCCACCAGAACCGGCTACAACGATGTAGGCCAATGAACCGGAAGGGCACGCACTCTTGAGCCAGAGTGCGTGCCCTTCTTCTTTTCGATCATTCCGTTCTCGATCCGGTTGGCCGCGGGCCCGTCCGGAGCCGGACCCGCGCCGGGTTCATGGATCAGATGTCGTCGAAGCCGACGATCCCGCCCTGGCCCTCCATATCCTCGACTTCGGCGGCGGTCGCCTTGCTGAACTTCAGCCGCACCCCGTGGCCCGAACCGCCGGCCTCATCGGAGATGAAGTGGGCGCCCAGGCCCTCGAGCGCGGAGATCATCGCCTCGCGCTTGTCATCGGTCAGCGAGTGCATGCCCCGTTCGAAGCCCAGAACCTCGGCCTCGGACAGGCCGGCGCGGTCCGCCACCGTGCCGGTGCCGACCTGGACCAGAGCTCGGGCAGAGCGCGCCAGCGAACCGTCGAAGAACAGTCGTGCTGCAGCCATTTCGTTTCCTCCTCGAATCGTGGGCCGCCGGCCTCGGCATCCGAGGTCACTGTGCCCTGAGAATATGTCCTCAGCACCAGCGTACGTGCCCCAGGTGGATTCCACATGACTTCACCCCGGCAGAAGACCCGAAACCGGGGATGTACCCCCGGTTTCGGATCATCCGGGGTTCGGGCCCCGGGCATGCAGAAACCCCCGCTCACCCAGACGGACACTGGGCTAGCGGGGGTTCCGGATAACGCGGAGCCGGAGGGATTTGAACCCTCGGTCCCCAGTTCAAGGGACTCCACCTTAGCAGGGTGGTGCTTTCGGCCGCTCAGCCACGACTCCACTGATCGCCTCCCACCCGAGGGCGGGAACACAACCAGCACTAGCCTACAGATAAACGGACGGCCTCGCAAAACGAACGGCTCCCCTGCCGCACAGGATCTGCCGTACAACGCCCTGTACAGGGTCACATGGCGACCTCTCATCCGACCGTCCAGGCACTACGGGTCCGGATCTGCACGTTTACACAGCCGGAACCGATAAACTCGGGATGGTTTTGCACTACGCCCATGCCTTCTACGGCGGCCACCCCACTCGGTGGGCCCGTCCGGAGCCGGGCACGATTTCAAGGAGTTCGGATTGTCGGGAGAGGACAACAAGGGCGATAAGATGCCCGATTCGCCCGCTGAGCCCCGCCGCGCATCGGCCAAACCCAGCTTCCGCGGCGAGGAGCGCGCGAGTTCGGCGCCCGCAACGCCCGGCAGTTCACAGGTACCGCGCACCCGGGCCGAACGCAAGGCCATGGAGGCGGCCGCCCGTGCCCGTGCGGCGCAGACCCATATGGGCAACCGCTATCTGAGCCCGCGCAGCGAGGCCGAAAGCGCCTATACGGCCGATGGCATCCCCCCGGCGCCCTCCCAGCAGCACGCGGCTGGTGACACGGCCCAACCCGGAACTTCACAGATCCCCTCCACCTTCTCCATGGAGCCGAGCACCGAAACTCCGCCCGCCACGTGGGAGGCAGCCACAGGGACGGACTCCACCGACGAGGACGCCGAGTCCGAAGACCACCGGCCCGGCGCACGCCGCGGCAATCCACGGCACGCCCGCCGGGCACACGAGTCGAGCACTCCGCGCCCGGGCCCCAACGGCCTCGCCGGAGCCGCAGAGACGGCCGGGACGACTGCCGCCGGGGCTGCCGCGGCCACGAATGCACGTGCGACGGCCGGCGCTGCACAGGGTACGACCGGCGCAGCGGCTGCCGCGGCAACCGCTGCAGCCCGGGCACCCATCCCGGCCCGCGATCCCGACGGCACCATTCACATCCGGCCCGAGGACGACACAGACGCACGCCGCCACCCCAGCTACCGGGCGGGCGCGAACACCAGCTTCCCCGGACTGGTCGGGTGGACCGCCCTGGGCACCCTGGTCCCCGGACTGGGCGTATTGCACCGGAACCGGCGCAGCCCCACCGGCTGGGTGCTGTTCGGCGGATTCGTCCTCACTCTGGTGGCGATCGCGGCCTATGCACTCATCAAGGGTCCCACCCGGGCATTGACCGGTTTCATCGGCAGCGCCGCGGATATGACGGTGCTGTCCTATCTGCTCATGGGCCTGATCGCCATCTATGCGATCAATATCCTCATCTCCTACTTCAGTCTGCGGCGGGGGCACCGACTGACCCGCAGCCGCCGTCTGCTGGGCGGAGTGCTGGTCGCCTCGCTCATCCTCATCACCGGCCTGCCCATGGGCGTGGGCGCCTATTATTCACGCGTCACGGCCTCCACCTACAGCAAGATCTTCGGCTCCGATGCCGGACCGGCGATGAGCGCGGAGGACCTGTGGGCCGATAAAAAGCATGTCAATGTCTTCCTGATGGGCCGGGATTCCTCGGATACCCGCGAGGGCACGCGCCCCGACACCATGTTGGTCGCCTCGATCGACACGCAGACGGGCAATACGACGCTCATCTCGATCCCCCGCAACCTGGCCTTCCCGATCTTCCCCAAGGGCAGCCCGCTGGCCAAGCGCTGGCCCGAGGGCTTCCGTCCCACCGGCAGTTCCGACGAGGACCTGATCAACGCGGTCTGGGACTGGAGCACCGACAACAAGGCCGATTTCAAGGACGTCGACACCCATGGCCTGGAACTGGGCATGTGGGCGACCATGCAGGCGGTCACCGGTTCCACCGGCCTCGACCTGGACTACTGGGCCAGCGTCAACATGCAGGGCTTCAAGGACGTCGTCAACGCCCTGGGCGGCGTGACGATCGATGTGGAGCGGCCGATTCCGATCGGCGGCGGCCATAATCTGTCCACCGGCGGCATGTACCCCGTCAAGGGCTGGATCGATCCCGGCAAGCAGAAGCTCAAGGGCTCGAAGGCCCTGTGGTACGTGCGTTCCCGCCATCTATCGGACAACTACGACCGGATGTGCCGCCAGCAGCGCATGCTCAAGACCGTGCTGAGCCAGGCCGATCCGCAGACCATCGCGGTCGCCTATCCGAAGCTGGCCGGCGCCGCCGGGGACAATGTCGCCACCAGCATCCCCGGCAATGAGATCCCGGCATTCCTGCAGCTTGCCATCAAGATGCAAAGCGGCAAGTTGAAGTCCGCACAGATCAACAACGGCGTGACGAAGACTTACAAGCCCGATTTCGATGAGCTCAAGGACTGGGTCGAGGAACAGACCGATCCGGAGACCAAGAGCCAGCAGGAAGCGGTCGAGGGCGTCGACAGCTCGGACAAGTACAAGAGCGGGGCGATGGACGAACCGAGCGCCGAACCGACCGAGACCGATGAACCGGAGACCGCCGAGGACCGCGCCAAGAAGGCCGGCCTGGAGGATGAGTCCGGTATGTGCTATCCCGCGGAACGCCCCAAGGGCACCGACTGGACCAAATTGGGCTGGCCCGGCCCCGCTGACAAGTGACCGGCGGCGGCCCGGCAGCGGCCACCGTCCGCGTTGCGGTGGTGGGCGCGGGGCCCCGCGGTCTGAGCGTTTGTGAACGGCTGATCGCCAATGCCCGCGCGGCCGCCGGGCGCATCGGCACAACTGCGGCTACCCACTCGGCGTCCTGCCCGGTACCGGACCTCGTCATCGATCTGATCGACCCGTACCCGCCCGGTGCGGGCCGCGTCTGGCGCACCGGACAGGCAGCCGAACTGCTGATGAACACCACGATCGGCGATCAGACGGTCTTCCCGGACGGGACCTGTACCGGCCTGGCACCCGGCCTGGGGCCCGATATGGGCACCTGGTGGCGCAGCCGCGCAGACGTCGAATGCGCCCCCGGCCGCCCGGCGGCCCACACCGCTGCGGAGTGCGCGACGGTCTTCCCCTCCCGCCGCCTCTACGGCGCCTACCTGGACGATGCCTTCCAACTCGTCCGCGAGGCCGCCGAGGCAGCCCCCGGCGTCACTCTGCGGGTCCACCGGGCACAGGCGACCGACATCGTCGAGCCCGATCACGCGCAGGACCGGCAGCTGCTCCGCCTATCCGACGGCACGACCCTGGAGGTCACCGATGTGGTGCTGTGCCTGGGCCACATCCCCACGGCCCCGGGCTCCGAGCGCGCCTCCTTCGCCGAGTTCGCCCAGCACGCCGGGCTCGACTACGTGCCACCCGGACTGCCCGCCGAGGCCGATCTGGACGGCCTGCTGCCCGGCGAACCCGTGGCCTTCCGCGGCTTCGGCCTGAACTTCTTCGACCTCATGGCCCGACTGACCCATGGCCGCGGCGGAAGCTTCCAGCCCGCGGGGGACGAGCTCGTCTACCGGGCCTCGGGCGCCGAACCGATTCTGGTCCCCGGCTCCCGGCGCGGCACCCCCTACCGCTGCAAGCCGGTCACCGCCGAGCACGGCATGCCGGACTACCGGCTGCGCTTCTTCACCGCCGAGGCCGCCGGAATTCCGACTCAGACCGGTCCGCTGCGCTTCAACGAACACCTGTGGCCGCTCATCCTGGCCGATCTGCGGCTGGCCTGGTACACGGCAATGCGCCGCTCGGCCCCCGCGGCGCTGACCTGTTCGGCCGAGGCCATGGAACGGGCCATTGCGACCGCGGCCGGGCTGGAGCCGGGCCTTTCGAACTCGGCCGGGCCGGTGCACGGCCGCACCGCAGCCGAAGTCAGGGGCGCCTGGGAGGCCTTCGAGGCGCGCGCGGTGCCGGAGCCCACCAATCGTCTGGACCTGGCACGCCTGGCCCGGCCCCTCGAGGGCAGGGAGTTCACCACCCGGGAGGCGGGGGCCTCGGCGGCCGAGGGGCAATCCCTGCACGATGCGATGCTGGCCTTCCTGCGCGAGGACCTGCGCGACTCCCTGCTCGGCTGCGAGCTGGCTCCGTCCAAGGCGGTCTTCGCCGTGCTGTGGGCCGCCCGCACCCTGCTCAAGGAGATCGTGGCCGATGGCCGGCTGGCCCCCGACAGCTTCGCAACCGAGGTCAGGGGCTGGTTCGAGGACCTGGTCGCCGGACTGTGCGATGGGCCGCCGCCGCAGCGCTACGCCGAACTCATCGCCTTGGCCGAGGCCGGGTTGGCGCGCTTCGCCGGGCCCCGGATGCAGGTGCGGCGCAGCCCGGCGGGCGCACCGGCCGGCTTCCTCGTGTCATCCCCCGCAGTGCCCGGCGAGGTGCGGGCCAGGGCCCTGGTGGATGCGGCCTCGCCGGCCAACAACGTCAGGCGGGCCGCCGATGGACTCGTCTCCGGGCTGGTGGAACGCGGCAGACTGTCCGCAGCCGAGGTCCGCTCCGGCGCGACGCTGATCCCGGGGACGGGATTGCGGGTCGCGGGACCGGCCCATCACACCGTCGATTCCCTGGGCCGGGAGCACCCACACCGCTTCGTGCTCTCGATCCAGCTGTCCGATGTCCAATTGGGTCTGGCGATCGCCGCGAACCCGGGCACCGACGCCCGGACGCTGCGTGACGCCGACACGATCGCCCGCGAGATTCTGGGGATCACAGGGGTCTCGGCAACCGCCGACTGACCCCAAGGTCACATGCCGCACCCCCACCACCTTGTCTTTACAACTGTAAAATCATGGATGGAAACTCATCACACCATCGAGGAGGATGAAGAGATATGCGCGCAGTCATGTTCTACGACGCACACGACCTGCGGATCGAGGACATTCCGGAGCCCGGGGCCCCCAAGCCGGGCTGGGTCAAGCTGAAGCTGGCCTACAACGGCATCTGCGGATCCGATCTGCACATGTTCACAGATGGCGGCTTCACGGGCAATACGCCCACCGCAACGGAGGAGAACCCGCTGACCGGCGAGACCCTGCCGATCGTGCTGGGCCACGAGTTCTCCGGCACTGTCGTCGAACTGGGCGAGGGCGTCGAGGACGTCTCCATCGGGCAGAACGTGGCGGTGCGCGCGAACGTGTCCTGCGGGGAATGCGCCGCCTGCCGGTCCGGGAAGTCGAATATCTGCCGCAAGCAGTGGGGCTTCGGGATCTCCGGCGGGGGCGGCGGCCTGGCCGAGTACATCAACGTGCCGGCGGGCAATGTGCACGTGGTGGGCGATATGGACCTGGGCCACGCCGCCATGCTGGAGCCGCTGTCCGTGGCCACCCATGCGGTGCGCCTGTCCGGGGCGGATGCAGGGCAGACCGCCCTGGTGGGCGGCGCCGGTCCCGTCGGCCTGTTCACCGCCGCGATCCTCAAGGCCAAGGGGCTGACGGTCATCGTGTCGGAACCGTCCCAGGCGCGCCGCGACATCGCCCTGAGCGCATCGCACGCCGACTACGCGATCAACCCGATCGACGAGGATCTGAACGCCCTGGTCGCCCGGGTCACCGACGGCCTGGGCGCCGATATGGTCTTCGACGCCGCCGGTGTGGGCCCTGTGACCCACCAACTGATCGGCAATGTCCGCCCCGGCGGCCACGTGCAGATCATCGCGCTGCACGGAAAGCCCCTGGAGATACAGGTCGCCGCGGAGCTCCACTACACCGAGGCCACGTTCTCCGGCACGATGGCCTATCTGCCCGAGGACTTCGAGGACTCGATCGCCATGGTCAACTCCGGCAAGCTGGACCTGGAGGCCTTCGTGACCAAGCGGATCGATCCGGAGGACATCGTGGCCGAGGGCTTCGACACCCTCATCAACCACAATGACACCGCGGTGAAGATCCTGGTCAAGACCTCCCGCGACTGAACGGACGAACCCCTCCCGATACAGCCGAGGCCCCGGCCGGGTTCCGTGAAAATGGAACCCGGCCGGGGCCTCGGCCATTCATCCGCAGCCTTGGCCCATAGGCGGATGCCCATGGGCCAAGGAGCCGGATCGGTTAGGCGTGCGCCAAGCGCTGGATCTGTTCGAATCCGGCGCTGCGCTTCTTGGCGACCGCCGCGATGCCCGCGACCACACCCAGCACCAGCCAGACCAGCAGCAGGCCGAAGGCCTTGCCCAGGCCGTCCGCGCCGGTCACCACTGCCGCCACACCATCGATTGCAGGTGTCAGCGGGGAGATACCCGCCAGGCCGGACAGCCAGCCGGGCACCGCCGTGAGAATCTTCGCAGTCACGCCCAGCACCAGCAGGATGACGCCGATGAACCGGCCGGCGCCGCCGAACAGGGCGACCAGGGCGAAGTTCACCACCGTGAACACGATGCCGGCGAACACGGTGAAGCCCAGCAGGGACACGAAGTCCACGGTGTTGAGCTTGAGCAGCACCTGGCACAGGATCGTCAGCCCCAGGGACTGGACCACCGCGATGCCCAGACCCGGCAGCAGACCCTTGAGCATGATGACGAAGGAGCGCTTCCGACTGGTCAGCGAGGCCGCGGAGACCGGGCGCAGCACCGTATAGGCGATGAGCGCGCCCAGGAACAGCGCCATGACCAGCAGCAGTGCGATCGAAGAGGCGATCGGGAACTTATTCAGGGAGTCCAGGCTGCCGACCTTGATCGGAGCGGCCGTGACCTCCTTGAGGGTCTCCCTATCGGACTTCGAGTAGTGCGGGACCGAGTCCTTGCCCTCGTCGAGGCCATCGGCGAACTTGCCGACACCGTCGGCGTACTTCTCGGTGCCGTCGGCCAGTTTGTCCGCGCCCTTGGTCATCTGCGGCATCTGCGCACTGAGCTTGACGACGCCTCCGGTGTACTGGGAGACGCCGGATCCGAACTGCGAGACGCCGTCGGCGAAGGTGCCAACACCCTTGGTGTACTTTCCTACGCCGTCGGAGAACTTCCCAACACCTGTACCGTACTGGGCGGCCCCGTCGGCGAATTTGCCAACGCCGTCGGTGTACTGCGCGACCCCGTCGGTGTACTGGGCAACGCCCGTGCCGTACTTGGCCACGCCGTCCGCCATTTTGCCGACGCCGTCGGTGTACTGTGAGACACCGTCTGTGTATTTCTTGACTCCGGGAGCGAGCTGTCCAATACCGTCAGCGACCTTGTCACCATTCTCGGCCAGAGGCTTCGCCAGTTCCGAGTCGCCCTGCATGCCAGAGGCGATACCCTTCAGATAGATCGCTTCACAGCTAGCGTCGCCCTTGCACTGAGCCTCTACTTCATCAGCCTGATCTTCAGAGATCAGGCCCTTCTCTCCGCCGACCAGCCCTTGGCTCTTCAGGATTGCAAGGCTAGGGATCTTCTTCAGATTGTCACCCTTGGTCTTGATTCCCTTTTGGAACTGCCCGACCCCATCGGTGTATTCCTTGACTCCGTCGGCAGTCTGTTGGAGTCCGCCGGACAACTTCGACCCGTTCTTGGAAAGCTCCGCGCCGCCCTTCTTCAGCTTCGGAGCCTCCTTCGCCAGGTCTTTACCGCCCTTGCCCAGCTTCTCGCCATTGTCGGCCAGGGCCTTGCCGCCCTTGGTCAGCTGTGGCACGCCCTTGGCGATCTTGCCGCCGGCATCGCCCAGCTGCTTCGCGCCCTTGGCCAGTTGGTCTCCACCGGCCTTGAGCTGCGGGGCGCCGGCTGCCAGCTGTGAACCGGCATCGCCCAGTTTGGCGCCCGCGGTGCCCAACTGGCCCACACCGTCGCCCAACTTGCCAACACCCTTGGCGAATTCCTTATTGCCGTCGGCCAGACCGTCGGCCCCGTCGTGCAGCTTATTGCCCGCATCGGCCAGGGTCTTGAACTGCTTGCCCATATCGTTGAAGCCCACGTAGATGCCGTCGAGCACCTGTTCGGCCCATTCGCGGTTGAACTTATCGCGCGCGGCATTGCCGATGGACTGCGAGATCATCGAATCGCTCAGCGGGGAGACCTTGGACGAGGTCACGCTGATGGTCGCCTGCACGGCCTCGGACGGATCGTCCTTGGTACCCGTGGCCACGGCCCGGGAGAAGCCCTTGGGGATGTGGACGACGGCGACGTACTCGCCCGACTTGAGCCCGGCCTCGGCCGAATCCACGTCCGCCAGTGACCACTTGTAGTTGCCGTCGGTGTCGTCGTCCATCAGGCCGGAGACCAGCATCCTGCCCAGGGGCACCTGCTGGCCCTGGATCTTCGCGCCGTCATCGTCGTTGACGATCGCGGCCTTGACCTCGCCCATCCGGTCGGAGACCTTCCAGGTGGCGAAGACGAAGCCGGCGGCGATGATCAGCGGCACCAGGATCAGACCGATGACCGATACCCAGGTCACCTTCTTGCCGGCGTCCGCGCGTTCGAACAGTGCCATCAGTTCGCCCCTCCCATGGATTCGGCGATGTTCATTGTCAGTTCTTCCGTTTCCTCTCCGCGGGGCCCGCCGGACGCCATCGCGTCCAGGTCAAGCCGGTGCAGGACGACCTCGGCCGGCAGCATCTGCAGGGCCTTCGGATTCGTCAGGCCAAGCACCACAGCGGATCCGCTGGTCAGCGCATTGCCCACCAGGGTGCGCACCGCCTGGGCCGTCTGCGGATCACGGGATTGGTCCGCCCGGTCCACCACCAACAGCTTGGGTGGTTTGGCCGCCAGCTGTTCGAGCTTGCTCAGCGCCGGCACCATCGCGTCCTCGGCCGGGTCCATATTCAGGTACGGCGTCGAATTGCGGATCTTGTTCGCCTGCTCCGGCAGGACATAGGGTCCGACCTTGAGCTCCCCGCCGTCCAGCTTGGCGCGGCCCGACAGGGCCAGCACCAGTCCGGGGGTGCCGTGGCCGGTGATGCCCAGGACCTCGCCGGGCTTGAGCGCCACGTCCACGTTCTCGAAGATCGGGTGGCGCTTGGTGCCCAGGCTCAGTCCCTCGCCGTAGACGGCGTAGGGGGAATCCTTCACGGGGAAGTCCTTGAGCTTGACCTGGTGGTACAGCCCCTCGCCCTCCACGTCGAAGTGCGGCAGGATCTTGTCCAGCCACTTGGGGATCCACCAGGCCTTGTCGCCCAGCAGTGCCATCACTGCCGGCACCAGGGTCATGCGCACGATGAACGCATCGGTGAACACGCCCACCGCCAGCGACAGGCCGATCGACTTGATGATCGCGGCGCCTTCGGGCACGAAGGCGAAGAACACGCTGAACATGATGATCGCAGCACCCGTGACGACCGCGGCGGAACCGGTGAAACCGCGCAGGATCGCCTGTTTGGCCGATGCGCCGTGTGCGTAGGCCTCGCGCATGCCGGAGACCAGGAACACCTCGTAGTCCATCGCCAAGCCGAACAGGATGCCCATCACGATGATCGGCAGGAAGGAGATCACGGGGCCGGCCTGATCGACCCCGATCAACGAGGCACCGTGGCCCTGGACGAACACCAGCGAGATGATGCCGAAGGACGTCACGACCGACAGCAGGAAGCCCAGGGTCGCCTTGATCGGCACCGCGATCGACCGGAAGACCATCATCAGCAGGATGAAGGACAGGCCCACCACAAAGGCGCCGAAGGGCAGCAGGGCGCGGCCCAGCTGGGCTGAGATATCCGAATACAGAGCCGTCGCGCCGGTGACCGATGTGTCGACACCGTAGTCGTCCTTGAAGTGCTGTTTCATATCGCGCAGTGCCTGAACCGTCTCCTCCGTCTGTGGATCGGACGGGCCGGTCTGCGGCACGATCTGGATCATGCCGGTGTCCGCGTTCTGATTGGGCACAGCGGCCAGCACCTTGACGACGCCGGGCACCTTCTCGATGTCGGCCTTCATATCGTCCATCACGTCCATCGGCTCGTCCGAGGTCGCCAGACCGTCGGCCAGCATGATGAGCGGACCGTTGAAGCCCTCGCCGAAGTGCTCGGTCGTCAGATCATAGGTGACGCGCGCGGGCGTGCCGGGGTCCTCCGTGCCATTGTTGGGCATGGCCAGCTGGATCTTCGAGGCGGGGATCGCGAACAGGCCCAGGCCCACCACGATCACCACGATCGTCAGGATCGGGACCTTCGTCGCGGCCTTCACCCAGCCGCCGTAGAAGCGTTCTGCGAAACTCTTGCGGGGTCGTCCCCCGGCTTTCGGGGCCGAGGCCGCGCTCAGCAGAGCCGCACCCTCCTGCTCGACTCCGGCCGGCTCGGCGGCACTCGCCGGGGCACCCGTGCGAGCGTCGGCACCCGCCGGGGCCGCGTCCTCGGCGCCCTGGTGGGCCTGTGCTGCCTCATAAGCCTCGGCGGCCCGGATCCGCGCGGCTGCCAGTGCCCGTTCTCCGGCGGCCCTGGCCTCGTGCTTGGAAGCCCCCTGGGCGAGCGCGTCCTTCTGCGCCCGCTTGGCGACCTTGCGGTGCGGATCGACCCGGGTGCCCAGGAAGCCCAACAGGGCGGGCACCAGGGTGAGCGCCACCAACACGGCAACGGCGACGGTGATCGCCGCGGCCACGCCCATGATGGTCAGGAAGGACATGCGCACGATGCTCAGGCCCACCAGGGCGATGATGACCGTGGTGCCTGCGAAGATCACGGCCGAGCCGGCGGTGGCCGTGGCCTGCGCGGTGGCCTCCTCCGGGTCCTGGCCGTGGCGCATGTTCTGTCTGGCGCGGGAGACGATGAACAGGGCGTAGTCGATGCCGACCGCCAGGCCCAACATCGCCGCCAGGGTGGGCGAGGTCGAGGAGACCGTGGTGAACGCCGTCATCGACACCAGGATCAGCATGCCGACGCCCACACCCACGATCGCGGTGATCAGCGGCAGGCCGGCGGCCAGGAAGGACCCGAAGGTGATGGCCAGGACGAAGAAGGCGATGACCACGCCGATCACCTCGGTGGCGCCCATTGACACCCCGGTCATCTGGAACACCTCGCCGCCGGGCTCCACCTGGCTGCCCTTGGGCAGATCGTTCTGCAGTTCGTCCACCTGGGCCTGCAACTTGTCCTGCGTGTCATCGGGCAGGTTGAAGCGGTCCGTGTCGTAGCTGATGTTGATGATCGCGGCGGACTTGTCGTCGCTGATGCCGCCTTCGATCATCGCGTTGAAGGGCGCGCTGGCCGTCTCCACATGGTCCAGATCGCCGATCCGTTCCGCGGCGTCCTTCATCTCCTGTTTATAGGGGTTGTGGTCGACGCGCTGCCCGTCGGGGGCGACGATGATGATCTGCGCGGACGCCCCGGATGCCTGCGGGAAGCTCAGCTTCATCGAGTCCAGGGCCTCCTGGGCCTCGGAGCCGGGCAGGGTGAAATCGTCTGCGAAGGGCTTGGAGAACGCCCCGACGAAACCGCCGATGGCCACCAGGATGATCAACCAGGTGGCCAGAACGGTTTTCTTGTGTCGGAACGCTCTGCGTCCCAGTTCATACAGGAAGGATGACACGTGTTCTCTTTCGTGACGGCAGGTGTCCGGGGTGGGTCGTGAGCGGATACGGTTCGAGCGGGGGACCCCGTTCGATACATTGGTGTATCCGATACAGAAGTGTATTCTTTAGGCAGGGGCCGATGCAACGCAGCCGGCCCACAACACCCCAGATCCGGGTCGGTCACCCGCATTCCGACCCGACACGCCCGAAAGGACGCCCGCCCCCGCATGACCATCACGGCCCGCCGCGCCAGGACCCGCGAAAAACTGTTGACCGCGGCAGTACCCGTATTCGCCAAACGCGGCGTCGCCGGCGCCTCGATCGAGGAACTGTGCGAGGCCGCGGGATTGACCCGCGGCGCCTTCTACTCGAACTTCGAGGGCAAAGAGGAACTGGTCCTGGCCCTGATCGAACAGCAGATGGACCAGGCGATCGGGCACATCACCGACCGGGCCGAGGCCGCAGGCGGAATGTCGGCCGACGGCACCCCGAACAGCTGTTCGATCATGGCGGAGGCGACTCCCGCCGAGCGCGCGAAACGCGCCGAACAGCTGGCCGCCGAGGCGATCGACGCCCTGAGCGAGGAGGCCGTCTCCTTCGTCCCCGATAGCCGTGACTGGGTGATCGCCCAGCGGGAGATCGAGCTCTACGCCCTGCGCACGCCCGGGCTGCAGACGCGCTTCCGGGAACTCGTCGACACCCAGCTGGCCAGGATCGCCGAAATCGTCACGACCATCCTGGCCCAGCACGGGGCGAAGTCGACGATTCCGATGGACGAACTGGTGGGCATCCTGGCCGCGGTCGGCAAAGACCGGCAGTTCACGGCTCTGGTCGCCAATCCCGACTCGGACACCGCGGTCTTCGACCCGGAGCAGACCATCCGCGTCCTGCTCGCCTTCATCGAATTCGTCTGATCAGACCCCAACCTGAGTTCCACTACGACATGAATTGTCGACTTCTGGCCCAAACAGCCGATATATCGACAATTCATGTCGTAGTGGAACCCTCAGATTAGAAGGTGGGGTGGTGCTGGGCGTGGCCGGTGGCGGCCTCGAAGGCGTGGGCGACCTGCAGGACCTTGACATCGGCACCCGGCTTGCCCACGATCTGGATGCCCACCGGCAGCCCGGACTCACTGAAGCCGGCCGGGACGCTGATCGAGGGGCACCCGGTGGGCGAGATCAGCGTGGCCGCCCGCATCCAGTCCAGGTAGTCCGTCTGCTCGACCCCGTTGATCTGCGTGGGGTATTCGATCGAGGCGTCGAAGGGCAGCACCTGGCTGGTCGTCGTGACCAGCACATCGTGATCGGCGAAGAACCGGTCCACCGCGCGCAGCAGACGGCCGCGCGCCTTGTCCTTGGCGATGATCTCCTCCACGCCCAGGTCCAGGCCCATCTGGATGTTCCACGCGACGAAGTCCTTGAACTTCTCCGGCTGCGCCTTGAGCAGCTGCCCGTAGAGCGCCGCGAAATCGTAGGCGCGCTGGACCCGGAAGACCTCGGCGGCGGCACTTAGGTTGATGCACTCCTCCGTCAGCTCCGCGCCCAGTTCCGCGAACACGTCCTGGCTCGCGCCCACGACGGCCGCGACCTCGGCCTCGACGTTCAGGCGGCCGCCCAGGTCGGGCGCGAAACCGATCTGCACGCCGGCCAGATTGGGCTGGTAGTCCGCGTCCAGCGCGAACTCCGGCAGGTCGAAGTCCGTGGGCGGCTGCGACTGCGGGGCCAGCCGGTGCGGGCCCGAGGCCACGTTCATCAGCAGCGCGACGTCGCCGATCTCACGCGCCATGAAGCCCGACTGCGCCAGCCACGCCCACGGATCGCCCGGCAGGGCGTGCGGGATGAAGCCGTTGGACGGACGGAAGCCCACCACGTTGTTGAACGATCCGGGGGTGCGCAGCGAACCGCCCATGTCCGAACCGTCGCCCGCGGCCTGGATGCCGGCGGCGATCACCGCGCCCACCCCGCCGGATGAGCCCGACGCGGACTTGCTCCGGTCGTACGGATTGACCGTCGTGCCGAAGACCTGGTTGAAGGTGTGGGAGCCGGCGGCCAGTTCCGGCACGTTCGTCTTGCCGGTGGTGATGATGCCCGCCGCGCGCAGCCGCGCGATGATGAGCGAGTCCTTCTGCGGGATGTTGTCGGTGAACAGCGGCGAGCCGAAGGCCGTGCGCATCCCCGCGGTCTCATGGGTGTCCTTGTGCGTCATCGGCACGCCGTGCAGGGCGGGCAGTTCCCCGTCCGCACCCATCTCCAAGCGCGCCGCGTCGGCCTCGCGGGCCTCGGCCAGGGCGCGCTCACGATCCTCGGTGATGACCGCGTTGAGCGCCGGATTCACCGCGTCGATCCG
Source organism: Brevibacterium sp. 50QC2O2 (assembly GCF_024580675.1). Lineage (NCBI taxonomy): Bacteria > Bacillati > Actinomycetota > Actinomycetes > Micrococcales > Brevibacteriaceae > Brevibacterium > Brevibacterium sp. 50QC2O2. Next base: position 55,580 of record NZ_JANIJZ010000001.1, on the reverse strand, counting down.
CTCGAAGTGCGCGCGCACGGCCTCCTCGCTGGAGACCTCCCCGGTGGCGATCAGGTGCGCCAGCCGGCGCATGGACAGCCAGGTCAGGTCATCGGTCATAGGGTGTGTTCCTCCTCCTGGTCCGGTCGAATCGCTCACTTGCCCAGGCGTCCGAACAGGGCGGTGAGCGCCGCGCGTGCACCGGTGGCCAGGGTCAGTGGGACATCGCTGGGCATGAAGAACGGCGAGTGATTGCCGGGCACGCCCTTGACCCCGCCTGCCGCCTCGAGCTGGGCGGCGTCGTTCGAGCCGAAGAACCAGAAGACGTAGGGCACGTCGATCGCGGCGCCGAAGGTCCCGAAGTCCTCCGAGCCCATCCGCGGGGACGGGTTGATCACCGAGTCCTCGCCCAGTTCAGCGCGCAGGGCGGCGTCCAGGTCCGCGGCCAGCTGCGGGTCGTTGTCGCATTCGGGGAACTGGTAGAGCTCGCGGATCTGCGGTTCCGGGGCGCCGGAGGCCTGGGCCTCGGCGGCGATGATCCGGCGGATCGCATCGTTCACGCGCACCCGCACCCCGTGGTCCAGGGTGCGCACGTTGATGGTGAACACCGCCTTGTCCGGGATGATGTTCTCCTTCAGCCCGCCGTGGAAGGAGCCGACGGTGACGACGGCGGATTCCTGGGCGCCCAGTTCACGGGAGACGATCGTCTGCAGCCGGGTGACCATGGACGCGCCCAGCACGATCGGGTCGATCGAGGCCTCGGGCTGCGACCCGTGGGCCTGCTTGCCGTAGACGGTGACCTCGAGCGAGTCAGCGGTGGCCATGGCGGTGCCCAGCATCAGGTCGACGGTGCCAGCGCGACCCGGCCACACGTGCTGGCCGTAGATCGCATCGGGGCGCGGGGCGCGGTCCCACAGGCCGTCGGCGACCATCGCGGCTGACCCGGCCGCGGTCTCCTCGGCAGGCTGGAACAGCAGCACCAGGGTGCCCGACCACAGGTCCTGGTGTTCGGCCATGAGCTTGGCCGTCTCCAGGCCCACCGTGATGTGGGTGTCGTGGCCACAGCCGTGCATCACGAAGGTCTCGGTGCCATCGGCCAGGGTGCCGCGGGCCCGCGAGGCGAAGTCGCTGCCCGTGTCCTCCTCGATCGGCAGACCGTCGATGTCCGCGCGGTAGGCGATGGTCTGACCCTCGCCGTTGCGCAGCACGGCGACTACGCCGGTGCCTGCGCAGCGGAAGGTCTCATAGCCCAGTGCCTGCACGGCCTGTTCGATCTCCGCCGAGGTCTGGGTCTCCTGCATCGAGAGTTCCGGATGGGCGTGGAAGTGCTTGTACGTCTCCAACATCGCCGGCGCGTCGGCGGTCAGGGCCTGTTCGAGGTTCTGGTGCAGTGCCATGGTTCTCCTTGGGTTGTGGCTGGTGGCTGGGGGTCGGTGTGGTGGTCGGACGGTTGCGGACGATGGTGCAGCCGGGGCCACGGCTGAGTCAGAGGGCGAATTCGACGGTGCCCAGCGCCGCGTCCTGTGGCAGGCCGGCGTTCATCCGCACCAGTTTGCGGGCGGGATCCATCCGGACGGTCACCAGGGTCGCGATGTTGAGCCCCAGCGGGGCATCCGGCTTGGGCCGCCGGGCGACCAGGTCCGCGCCCGGGTCGGTCGCCAGCCAATTCAACAGCCCGTCCGCGGATTCGGGGAAGGCGGGCGCGGCGGGCGCGGCCCCCGTTACGCGGTCGTTGAGGACTCGGAACCGCTGGGGCGAGTTCGACACTCCCCCGCGTTTCTGGCCTGCGGCCAGTCCGGAGTCCTGGAAGTCATTGGTGTGGCAGAACCAGATCGCCTGATCCCGGCCGGATTCGTGCACTCCGCGCTGATCGGTCCGGCCCGGTTCCAGGATGCGGTGGCCACCGGGGGTCAGTTCGACCATCAGCACGCGGTCGGCGCTGGTGATGGTGATGAGCGAGGAGGCGCTGACCGGGGCGGATGCGATGATGTCGAGCGCTTGTTCGATCGTGCGGGCCGAACCCAGGATCCGGGCCAGGACGGCGTGGATCGGCACCCCGCCCGGGCCGTCCGCCTCATGGGACAGGATGTTGAGGTCCACGGCCAGCCCGGCCGAGTTCATACCGATCTTGCCCAGCATCCCGAACTCCGCGAAGCCCGCATGGTTCAGCGGTGAGGGGTTCTGCCCGGCCGCGGGGTCCTCGGCCGCGGCCGCCACCGTGCCCGCTGCCGCATCCCGGGCCGGGTCCTCCGCCGGATCCGGTAGGCCCTCGACGTAGTGGAAGTGCCAGCAGTCCTGGAACTGCGCGTGCCAATCCCAGGTCTGGCCGACCAGGCTGGAACCGGGGCGCTGCAGGCCCAGGGTCGAGCACTCCTGGCCGATCTCGGCTCCCGCCGCGGCCGGACCCGCGGACTCGGTGCCGCCGGCCGACTCGGTGCCGTCGACGGCATCCTGCTGCGGCGCGGCAGGTGCCAGGGTCAGGATCTCCGTGCGCGCCACCGTCGTCATCAGGTCAGCGATCTGCAGGCCGGAGCCGGTGGCCACCCCCGCCAATTCGGCCGCCTGGGCCGGGTCCCAGGCTTCGAGCGCGGCCAGCGAGGCCTTGGCGGCCGTTCGCTGTGCCCGTTCGTCGATGCCCAGGGTGGTGAACAGCTGCGCATAACCGCGCTGGGCCGCCCGGATCCTGGCGGCCGAGGCCGCGGCCCGTGCGAGCCCGCGTTCCCGTGGGCCGGTGCCCGCGACATGCAGGATCTGCGGACGCGGACCCTGATCGGCTGCGGACCGACCTCCCGGGGCACCTGTGGCCGGGCCCAGTTTGCGTTTCAGCAGGCTCTGCAGGGGGTCGGGCAGCGATTCGCTCATGCCTCTATTACAGCACTCCGCACCGACTCGGTGCGACAGGGGTCACAAGGTCGCACCCTCTGTCAGTGCCCCGTCGTAGGATCGTGTGCAGAGGGAAGGGAGGAACGCCATGCCGACTCCACACCCCCTGACGCCCCGACAGTGGCTGTCCACGCAGAATCCGACACCGCCACCGCCCCTGGTGTCCGATCTCCACGATCCCACGGTGACCCCCACCTGCGTCATCATGGAGTCGGACCAGACCGCGGGACTGCTCCTCTACGTAGCCGGCACTGTCCGCGACGGCGGGCTGCGCTTCGACCTCGAATTCGGCGGGTCCGGTCCCGTCGACGAACTCCCCACGATCTGGGACCACATCGCCCGGGCACATCCCGGGCGTTCCGTCATCATCGCCTGTTCGGGGTTCCACTCCACCGCGGTGCACGCCGCCTGCGCCGCCCTGGCCGTCGACTGCGGGCTGCCGGTGGATCGGATCGCCCAGGTGTCCGCCCGCGCCCGCTCCCACCTGTTCACCTACCGCCCGGCCCTGTGCCGGGCCGGGGCGACCCTCCTGAACGTGGCCGAGCTGGACCGGCGCATGGCGGAGCTGGCCACCCAGGACGCGGACCCCGGACAGCAGCCGCGCATCGTGCGCCCGCCCACTTCGTGGCAGCCGGCCCTGCACAGCAGGGACTACCGGTGCCGCGGCTCCTTCGACACCGTCTACACCGACGGCTCGCTCATCCACTTCACCGGCCAGGGGGCCGGTTGCGCGCTGGCCTCCGACGGCCGTTGGGTGGTCTCCCCCGTCGCCAACGCCCACAATCCGCTCCACGCCGAACTCGAAGCCGTCTACAACGCGCTGTGCCTGTCGCTGTACTCGGACGCGCCGCGAATCACCATCGTGACGGACTCCCAGCAGACGGTACAGCTGTTGCAGATGGAGCCCAGGATGGCACTGCGACTGCCCTGGCTGGACTCGTGGAACAACACCGTTCTGCGCCGCGCCCACCGGCTGCTCGCACACGGACCCGCACAGATCTCCCTGCGCTGGACCAGGGGCCATAACGGAGATCCGCTCAACGAGGCCTGCGACCGGGTCGCCCGCTTCGTCGCGCGGGCCCGCGGTTGGGACCTGTTGGGCGGGGTCACCGCCTCGCGGGTGGAGGAGATCATCGCCGACGAGGTGCGCTCGCGCGGCGGCGACTAGCGGCTCAGTCGAGCGTCTGCTCGCCCACCGGCAGTCCCAGGTAGTACATATGGGCGGCGGTCTCCGCGAGCGCTGCATACAGGTTGAAGTCGTGCAGGGCCGCGAAACCGCGGGACCAGTGCAGCCCCTGGGCCAGGGAGTACACGGAGTGGTCATCGGTTTCGGCCAGCCGCGCGCGGATCTCGTCGAGGCGCTGCGCGTGGTGCTCGGAGATCGCCTGCGCGCGCTCGTGCAGGCCGGCGAAGCGGAAGCCGTGGGCCGGCAGCACCTGCAGATCGGCGTCGAGTCCCTGCATCCGGTCCAGGGATTTCAGGTAGTCGCCGAGGCTGTGGGTCAGCGAGCCGGAGTCCAGGCCGATGTTCGGGGTGATGGTGGGCAGCACGTGGTCCCCGGAGATGAACGCCGCATGGTCCTCGTCGATGAAGGCCGTGTGGCCGTAGGTGTGGCCGGGAGTCCACAGGCCACGCACCGTGCGCCCGGTCAGCGGCAGCACGTCCTGATCGTGCATGACGATGAGGTTCTGCGGCGGGGCGAAGGGCACGGCGGGGCGGTCGCCGAAGTGTTCGGCGGCCTCGGCCCCGGAATCCGGTGCCGCGGAAGCCGCGGCGGCGCTCTTGCCCAGTGCCTCGATGAGCGCGGTGGCAGAGCTCTGTCCGGCGGTCTTCCGGCCGGCACCCCGGCGGTCGACCTCGGTGCGGCGTTCCTCCGGGACCCCGCACAGGGAGACGATGTCGACGTCCGCGGCGGCGCCGTTGGAGGGGTTGACCTGGCCCAGAGCGAAGGTCTGCAGGGCCTCCAGGTCGTGCCGCTGCAGGGCCACCCACATATCGGGGTTGTGCTGCAGGAGCTGGGGCACCAGGCCCAGGTGGTCCCGGTGGTAGTGGGTGATGGCCACGCCGTTGACCTGATCGGGGCGGAAGCCGATCTGCGCCAGGCCCTCGGTCAGCCGCTGCATCTGTTCGAGCCCGTCCCAGCCAGGGTCGATGAGGCTGACGCCGGTGTCCTCGAGCAGCGCATAGCAGTAGGTGTAGACCAGCGGGTTGTTGGGAATCGGCACTGGGATCGCCCATGTGGCCGGTCCGACCTGTTCAACCGCGGGGGCGATGCGATCCTTCCATCCCTGTTCCTGCGACCTGCTCAGCGCCTCGATGGCCATGCGCCTCAACTCCCTTGTTGACTTCGCCGTGTGCAACGTCGAACTGCCTGCAACGTTGACTTAACGTTCGTTCATTTACATCCACGGCCCACTATAGCGCCGTCACCCGGGAGACGATCCACCGGAGGACTGTATAACCTCGATATTTAGAATGGGTGCATGGAACGCTTCCCGCGCAGACTCCTGGTGCCCATGATCGCCGGCACGATCCTCAACCCGATCAACACCTCGATCGTGGCCGTCGCGCTGGTCCCCATCGGCATCGCGTTCGGCGCTCCACCCGCACAGACCGCCTGGCTGGTCTCCGGGCTCTACATCGCCACCTCGATCGGCCAACCGCTGACCGGCCGCCTGGTCGACGTGTACGGCCCCAAGCGGATGTTCCTGCTCGGCGCCGCCCTGGTGACCGTTGCCGGCATCCTGGCCACCGCCGCACCCACCCTGTGGGTCCTGATCGCAGCCAGGGCACTGTTGGGACTGGGCACCTGCGCCGCCTATCCCGCGTCCATGACACTCATCCGCAGGGTCTGCGACGCCCGGGGACTCGCCAGTCCCGCCGGGGTGCTCACCGCACTCACGATGACGGTCCAGACCGTCGCGGTCGTCGGGCCCACCCTGGGTGGCCTGCTCATCGACATCGGCGGGTGGCGCGCCACCATGGCCGTCAACATCCCGCTCGGGCTGATCGCCCTGGTGCTGGGCAGCCGACTGCTGCCCGACCTCGGCCACAGGGCCGAGGCGGCCGCCGGATCGGATGGCAGCGGCGGGCGGGGCGCGGCCTCGGGGGCCTCCTCTGGTTCGGCGCACCCCGCGTCCGCGGTCCGGGTCCCACTCGACTGGCCGGGGGTCCTCTGCTTCGCCGTCGGCCTGACCGGCCTGCTGCTGTTCCTGATGGAGCCCGACCTGGGCCACCTGTGGGCACTGGTGCCCGGAGTGCTGGCCCTGGCCGGATTCGCCTGGCGCGAGCTGCGAACTGCCGAACCCTTCATCGACCTGCGCGTACTGGGCGCGAATCCGGCCCTGCTGACCACGTACGTGCGCGGTACGACCGTCATGGTCATCCAGTACGGCTTCATCTACGGCTTCACCCAGTGGCTGCAGCAGGGCGCGGGGCTGAGCCCGTCCCTGGTCGGCCTCGTCCTGTTGCCGACCTTCGGCGTGGCCCTGTTGGTCTCCGCCGTCTTCGGGCGCCGCCCGCGCATCCGTGCGAACCTCCTGGTCGGCGGAGTCCTGCAACTCGTCGTCGCAGGGTCCCTCCTGTTGCTGTACCCGGCCACGCCGGTCTGGGTGTACTTCCTGATCACGGCGGTGCTGGGCATCCCCCAGGGACTGCTCAGCCTGTCGAACCAGAATGCGATGTACCACCAGGCCGATCCCGCAACGATCGGAGCGGCGTCCGGACTGTTGCGGACCTTCCAGTACCTGGGTGCCGTCACAGCCTCGGCGGTCTCGGGTCTGGTGTTCGGCGCACGCGCCGACACCCCCGGAATGCATTCCCTGGCCTGGGTGATGGTGATCGTCGCGGTGCTCACCATCGTCCTGACGGCGGGCGACCGCAGCCTGGCGCGGCTGCCGCGGTCGGACGGGAAATCGAAATAGGACCCCCGGTGCCAGGACCGGGCGCCGGGGCCTGGCCGGGCGCCCGGTCATCCGGCCACCCGAACAAGCACCCAACCGAACACGAACGATAGAGGAGTCATCATGACACTTTCGACCATCGACCCGAAGACGGCCCTGCTCATCGTCGATCTGCAGAAGGGAATCGCGGGCACGGACCACCCGGTCATCGACGCGGTGGTGGACCGCTCCGCCCGCCTGGCCGGGGCCTTCCGGGCGGCCGGGCAGACCGTGGTGCTCATCAACGTCGCCGGAGCCCCCGGTGGGCGGACCGAGTCAAACAGGGGAGCCGCCCCCGTCCAGCGGCCCGCCGGCTGGACGGAACTGCGCCCGGAGCTGGAGCGCGACGCCGACGACGTCCTCATCACCAAGCACACCTGGGGCGCCTTCCACGGCACCGACTTGGACGCGCAGCTGCGCGAGCGCGGAGTCACGCAGGTTTTCGTCACGGGGATCGCGACCTCGAAGGGCGTCGAGTCCACCGCGCGCGGCGCCCATGAGCACGGCTACCACGTGGTGCTGGTGACCGATGCGATGTTCGACCGGGATTCCCGAGCGCACGAGTCCGCGATCGAGTTGATCTTCCCGCAGCTGGGCGAAGTCACGACCACGGCCGAGGTGCTGGACCGGCTGGGCTGATCCGGTCCGTCGGGTGCCGTGTCCCGGCCTCGGCATCACATGCGCAAACCTGCAGTACATGCGCGTATATGCGTATGTACTGCAGGTTTGCGCATGTGATGTGGCGGGCAGGCGGCTAGAGCAGTGCGGTCAGATCCGCGTTGCGGTTCCTGATCATCGGCACGTGCTTGAGCAGCCTGCCGACGATCGGGTTCTTGATCATCTTGCGGCGCTGGCCGACGCTCTTGTTCCGCTTGTCCAGTTCCGCCTGGGTCAGCGATACGAAGTTCTTCCGGCCCTGAGTCGCCCCCTCCTTCTGGAAGTTCGCGATCTTGGGCCGCATCACCGTCTCCCAGCCGTCCAGCGCCGCATCCAGGTCGTCGGGGTGCTTGCGCAGGGCCGCGCCCAGCAGATCGGCCCCGCCGATCCCGGAGGTCGCGCCCATCCCCGAGTACAGGGTGGGGCACCAGGCGGAATCGCCCACCAGGACGACGCGGCCGCGGTGCCAGCTGTCCATTTTCACCTGTTCGGTGGTGTCGTAGAGGAACTCATCGGCCCGATCCAGCTGGTCCAGGGAGTACTCCATGTACGCGCCGTACGGCTGATCGCCGAAGACCTCTCTGATGTGCTGTTTGGGATCGAGCTTCCGTTCCGCTCCGGGATCGTCCGAGGCCCAGGTGAACAGCACGGTGGCGGGGTGGTCGGCGAAGGGGAAGACCCAGAACGCCTTGCCCACCTCGGTCAGGATGACGCCCTGATCGGGCTTGAGCCCCGGCGGGTTCTCCGGCAGTTCGAAGGCGCAGATCATGGTGCCGAGTTCGTGCAGATACTTCTGTGCAGGCCCGAAGACCATTTCGCGGACCTGGGAGTGGATGCCGTCGGCTCCCACCAGCAGCTCGTACTCCTCCTGGGTCCTCTCCCCCGTCGTGGAGTCCTCCAGGGTCACGCGCACCCCGGAGGCGTTCTGCCAGATATCGACAGGACGGGTGTTGTAGCGGATCTCCACATCGTCGGGCAGGGCGTCGAAGGTCGCCTGTTCCACATCGCCGCGCAGCATCATCCACGGCCCGAAGTCCGCCGGGGCATCGGCGAATCCCAGGGTGTCGCCGATGATCCCGGTGCGGTCGATCGCGAAGTTCTGCGAGGCCGGGCTGCGCCGGTCGTGCAGACCGGGCAGCGCGCCCAGATGGTCCGCTGCGATCCGCCCCAGGCCGAACAGGCCGATGAAGTATCCGCCGCGGCGGCGCGCCGGGGCCTTCTCCACGATCACGGGCTCCCAGCCCGACTGCTTGAGCGCGATCGCCGAGGCGATGCCGCTGATGCCCAGCCCCACCACCAGGGCACGCCTGCCCCTGGTGCCCTGGTTCATGGCGCCCCGGCTCCCGGCGTCCTGCTGATTCGTCTGCCCCGCGAGGCCCTTTTCTGTGCTCATGTAAATAAGATACACCCTGCATCTTATTGCGAAGGCGAATTTTCCTGGGAGAATACAGAATGTGAGTGAGCAGAGCAGGGATGCGGGCACGGCACCCCGGACCCGCAGGCGCGGCACCGAATTGGAAGACGCGATCCACGAGGCCGTCCTGGCCGAACTGCGCGAGCACGGCTATGCGGGAGTCGGCTTCGCCGGTGTCGCCAAGCGCGCGCGGACCAGCCGGCCCGTCCTGGCCCGGCGGTACGCCTCCCGCGCCCAGATGGTCGCGGCGGCAGTCACATCGAACTTCGAGCCGCCGGAACCCGGCGGCGCCGGTCCGGCCGCGGCCACTATGCGAACCGGACTGATCGACCTCTTCACCGCGATCTCGGCCCCCAGCCGGCGCCTCGGCCCCCAGACCAGCCGGGCACTGCTGGGCGAGGCGGATCAGGAACTGCTGGACGAACTCATGGCCGGGCTACCGGGCGACGCCGAACTGGCCGCCAGGGTCGAATCATTCCTCCGCGACATCACCACGGCCGCCCGCGCGCGCGGCGAACTCGGCCCCAGAGACATCCCCGCCCACGTTCTCACCGCACCTTTGGCCGTCCTCAGGTTCGCGGTGCTCGAGCGCGAGGTCGACGATGCGGAACTCGCGCGCATCGTCGACGACATCGCCATCCCCCTGTACCGGGTCACCGCGCAGGGCTAGGCCAGGCCACCGGGGCCGGCTCCAGCGGGGCCCGGCCGTGGCTAGGGGCCGGCTGCTCCAGCGGGACCCGGCCCGTTCAGCTCGACCAGCCAATTCAGCCCGACCGGTCGTTCAGCGCCCCCGGCCCGGTCAGCTCACCTCATCAGAGGCGAGAGCTTCGACGGTGGCGGTGCCCCGGCCGGTCAGCAGCTTCGACATGGGGCAGCGCGCATGGGCGGCCGTCACGACCTCGCGCACCTGCTCGGCGGGCAGGCCCGGCACGTGCACGGCGGCGTGGGGCGCGAACCGGAATTCGCCGGCCGCCTCGCCGAACAGCCGGACGGTGACGGTCACTGTGGACGCGTGCAGTGCCGGGTCCAGGCCGCGTTGCGCGAGCACCTTGGCCACGGCGGAGTTCAGGCACGTGCTCCAGGCCATCCCGAGGAACTGCTCGGGGTTGGCCCCGGCCGCACCGGCCTCGGGCTGCCCCGTCGGCAGGCGCATCCCACCGGCAACCTCGACCCAGCCCGAGGTGCCGCCTCGGTTGCTCACAACGGTTTCGTACAGGGGCGCCGCCGGCTCTCCCGACTCGGCCTGCCCAGCCTGTCCGGCCTGCCCGGCGACCCCGGCCGGCTCGCTCAACGGTTCAAGGTGAGACGTGTCCATGGCCCCAGGCTAATCGGCATGCACGACACACGGGCGCTTTCACAGCTGCGACATAGATTCGCAACAGCCGGCGGCAAGCGGCGGAGCGTTCCATGAACGACATGGGGCAGACGGCCCCGACGCTGCAAGGAGTGCGACCATGACTCTTATACCGGAATACCCGAAATACGCACCCAGGGTCCCTGCGACCGGTCCAACCGCAACCGATCCGACCACAGCAGGTTCGACCGTGGACAGCCCCCGCCGGGGCTACTGGTGGAAGGCAATGCTGGGCGGCCTGGGCCTGTGGGTGCTGACCGTCATCGTCACGATCCTCACCCGCAATGCCAACCTCGTGCCCACCCTGATCCTGGTGGGCAGTTTCCTCGTGCCGTTCTCGGCCAGCCTGCTGGCCATCGAGAAGACGCGGGGCCGGATCAACCCGACGCGGCTGCTCATGGCCTTCTTCGTCGGTGGCATCTTCGGCGTGCTGGCGGCCTCCATCTTCGAGGCCAAGGTCTCCGGCACTCTCACCTCGCTGCTGGCCGCCGGGTTCATCGAAGAAGCGGTCAAGCTGACAGTGCTGGCCTGCGCGGCCCGCCACATCGTGCGCAGGACGCCAGGGCTCGGCGCCTGGCTGGGCGTCGTCGTAGGCGCCGGCTTCGCGGCCTTCGAGTCCGCGGGCTACGCGCTGAACTCCTCGTTGGACGGTGGCGGGATCAATCTGCTGGCGCTGTTGGAGACCGAGGCCCTGCGCGGCCTGCTGGCACCGGCCGGCCACGTCCTGTGGACCGCGATCGTCGGCGCAACACTGTTCGCCGTGCTCGGCCGCCTCGACGCCCGCCGTGCCGCCAAGGCCGGACCCGGGCGGGCCCCGAGTACCGCCCCCATCGCCGCGTGGATCCCGCTGGTGCTGACATACCTGGGCGTAGCCGTGTTACACGCGGCCTGGGACCTCGCCGGCAATATCGCGGGTTACATCGCGGTGGCGGTCACCGGTGCCGGCCGCTACCAGGCCACCTACGGGTTCACACCCGAAGCCGTAGTCGCCGAGGCGCAGAACCTGGCAAACGGGCTCTACCTGGCCGGCGTGATCGTCGTGACCGTGCTGGGCGTCGTGTGGTTGACGGCCTCGGTGCTTCAGTACGAGGCGACCCAGTCGCGCAACCGGCCCAGGCCCGCGCCGATGTCCTCGGCGCTGATCCCGGAGTAGGCCAGGCGGATGTACTCGCGGTCCTCACCGGGCTGGCGGCGGCCGAAGTGCTCGCGGGTGCAGAAGGACACCCCGGTATTGTGCAGGGCGGCCGTCGCGAACTCGCCCACCGAGGTCGCGCCAACGCGTGCCACCGCGTCCGTCACATCGGGGAACAGGTAGAAGGTCGACTGCGGCACCGCCACGTGCATGCCGGGCACCTGGTTGACCAGGCCGGCTGCCACGTCCCGGCGCTGGCGCAGGATCCCGAGCATGTCCGCGACCGAATCCTGCGGCCCGGTCAGCGCGGCCACGCCGGCCCACTGCACATAGTGGTTCGTGCACGATTCGTCGTTCGTGTTCAGGGTGGAGATGACGTCCGCGATCTGCTTGGGCGCCGCTGCGCAGCCCAGCCGAGAGCCCGTCATCGCGTACTTCTTGGAGAAGGTGTAGAGGATGACGGTGCGTTCGGCCATGCCGGGCAGCGAGGCGATCGATTCGGACCGGCCCTCGTAGCGGGTGTCGAAATATGCCTCGTCGGAGAGCACCCACAGGTCGAACTCCTGGGCCAGTTCCGCGAGTGCGCGGCGCTCTTCCGGGGTCGATTCCGCGGAGATCGGGTTCTGCAGGTCGTTGTAGATGATGGCCACCGTGTTATCGGTGATGAGCGAGCGGATCTGGTCGAGGTCCAGCGCGAAGCCGTCCGGGGTCGATTCGTAGCGGTAGGGCACCGCGGTGCCGCCCAGGTATTCGATCTGCGATTCGTAGATCGGGAAGCCGGGATTGGGGTAGAGGACCTCCTGGCCCGGGTTCATCACGGACTGCAGGAACTTCGTGATGACGGGCTTGCCGCCGGTGGTCACCACGATGTTATCCGCGCTCAGGTCCATCCCGCGGGCGGTGCCGATGTCGGCGGCCAGGGCCTCGCGCAGTTCGGGAATGCCCGCGCCGGGGCAGTAGCCGGTGTGGCCGTCGGCGATCGCCCGATCGAGGGCTTCGACGATGTGGCCGGCGGTCGGGATGTCGATATCGCCCAGGTGGAAGGGGTAGACGGTATTGCCGCGGGCCTTCCAGTCCGCGGCGGCCTGGGCCACCGAGAACGAGGTCTCCGTGCCCAGTCGGGTCAGGCGCTGTGCGAGTTCCATGGTTGGCTCCCCTTCGTCGGTCCGGATACGGTGGCCGAGGCCGGGGCGGACCACCGTGTCGCTGTCGCCTCCCAGCTTAGCGAGCCGTGGGGCCTCTCAAACACCACATAAGCGCGGGAACGACCTGCTATAACAGGTTGTTCCCGCGCTTATCCGGTGTTCATGCGCGTACGCACATGATCTGGCGGTGAGTCCGGGATTCGAACCCGGGGAAGGGGTTGCCTTCAACGGTTTTCAAGACCGTCACATTCGGCCGCTCTGTCAACTCACCATGCCCGACCATTCTTCCATATCCCCGGCACCGGACAAATTCACCCGGCCCGGTCCCGCCCGGGGACGCGCCGCGCCACCACCGAGGCCGCGCGCCCGCTCAGCCCTCCGCGTACAGTTTCCGCAGATCCCGCAGGCGATACACGATCACCTGGGGGTCGGACTTCGCATCCGCTGCGAACCGGACCCGCACGACATCCGATTGGGGGCCCCGCTCCGCCCGGCCCTTCACCGGCCCGTGTTCGACCTGCAGGAACGACAACTCGGCCTTGGTCCCCAGATCCTTCCGAGCCCGCTCGACAACCTCTCCGACGTCGAGGTCCCCCGCCGTCCGGACATCGTCGAGCGGGTCGCGCCCGACCTGTGTCGCCTCCGTATAGGCCGGCGCCCGGCCGGGGCGGAATTCCACCTGGCGGTCCCCCGGCAACCCGCCGCTGGGACCCGTGACCAGTTCCGTGGATTCCGGGGACGCGGTAATCGCGAGGATCCGACCGAGCTTCTTCTGCCCGGCGAAATCCACGACCCGGCGCATGGTCGTCGCATCCAGGGTGCGTACATCGGTGAAGTCCCCGGCCAGGTGCGGCAAGTCCTTTGGCGCGGGCTCGTTCCGTCCCGCCTGCGTGATCTGGTGCGTCTGCTGTTCGGGCTCGGGCGGATCGACCGGCCGGGCGGCGTACACCCCCGCCACCGAGCCGAGCACCAGCAGGACGGCGCCGCCGATGAACGGCCCGCTATTGGCAAAGCGCACCCACCGGGCCCACAGTCCCCGGCCGGCACGTGGTTCCTCCGTCGACCCGTCGCTCACAGGAACCTCGCCTCCAACAACTGCGATCCGTCGGTGTTCCAGACCAACATGCCGCCGGCCGGCCCCTGCGGGTCGGACCCCGGGATTCGGCGCAGTTCCACCTGGATCCGGACCTCGTCGGCCGAACCGCCCACCGGTCTGCCCGCTGTCGGGTCCTTCACCAGGGTCAGGCTCGACACCTGCAGGCCTTCCGTCGACCTGTCCGTGCGTCGGCCCAGAACCTCCGGGGCCCGGCTCACCGCCGCGAATACGGTCTGCGCGCTCATATCCCCGGTGTCGAATCCGGGGCGCTTGCCCTCGGGCAGCCAGGGCAGCGGAGCGGCCGGATCGACCTCATGCAGTTCTTCGTCGAAACCGACGGGATCGAAATCGGACCCACCCGAACCGGCCCCGCCGGCGTCCGAGTCGCCGGCACCGGAATCGGACCCGCGGGCGACCATGACCTCGGCCGAGGCGTCCGTGACGACCACCCGCCCCACCGACCTCCCGTCCAGGGCGGTGAGCAGTCCGTGCAGGTATCCATATGACAGGAAGCCATCGGCCAGCGCGCCGCGCGCAGCGGCCCGCCCGGCTTCACCGTCCGGAGCCTCGCCGGCCTCGGCCGCGGGATCGTCCTCGGTTCCCGTCGCCAGTGTCATCCCGATCCCGCCGGCCGCGAATCCCGCCACCAGACAGGCGACCATAGCGCCGGCGACCGCCAGACGACGCCGCAGCGACCGGCGCCCCGCCGCACCGCCGTCCGGGGCGCTGCGATCGTCTTCCGGACTCGATGCCCGCCGGCGCCCCTCGGGTACGAAGCGCGGCGCGGCGCCGTGCTTGCCCGCCCACGGAGGCTCGGCCTCGGCCGACTTCCCGTCTGACCCGGGAGTCCCATCCGACATAGGAGTCCCGTCTGACTTGGCCTCGTTGCCCGGGGGCGGCATGCCCTCGGGCACTGGAATTCCCTGCCGGGGAAGGTCGGTGATCAACTCCTCGAGCCGGGCCAGGCTCCGTGCCCCGTCCACCGCGCGGATCCGCTCGGCGAAGGTGTCATCGTCCAGCCGCCCATCCGCATAGGCTTCGGTGATCGCCTGGCGATATGACTCGCGCTGCAGGAACGACGGCCGGTGACCCGCCTGTGGATTCCGCGTCATCGATTCCCTTCAATCGTCCGTGTACAGTTTCTTGCCCTTGAGGTCGTAGGCGATGGTCGAGGGCTCCCCCGAACCGCTCGGCTCGAACTCCACCTCGATCCGGTCGCCCATCTTCCGATAGTCCTTGTCGAGGTTGCTGTACGAGATGTCGATGCTGCGCATCTCCCCGTCCTGCCCCAGATCCGCCCTGGCCCGCGCCATGATCTGCTGCAGGTCGATCCGCTTGAGGGCCTCCTGATCGTGCAGCGGCTCGAACCGCACGTCCTTGCGGGCCTGCGAGCGCGGGGCCTCCCCCGCGCGGAACACCAGATAGGTCGAGCCCTTCCCCTTGCCCTGCACGTCCACCGTCGTGTAGTCGTCATAGGCCTGCAGGCTCGTCACCGTGCCCTTGGGGCCCTTGTCCGCCACGTAGTCGAGCACCCGGGCGACCGTGTCGGGGGTCAGGGCGGGGACATTGGCGAAGTCCTGCCCGACGGCCGGCAGATCGTCCGGGGCCGGCTGTTGCCGACCGGCCTCGGTGCTCATGTCCCTGCCGGTAGCCGAGTCCTGATTCGCCGCGGCGGAGGCAATCATGTGCACTCCGGTGTAGCCACCGGCGCCGATGGCGACCGTCACCACTAGCACCACCAGGCGGCCGAGGAGTTTGCGGACGTGGGTACCAGACGGTGCCTGGGCCGCGGTGTCACGCCGCGCCCCGCGTGAAGCCTCCCGCCGACGCCGTTTGGCGGCCTCCTTCTTCGCCTTCCGGCGGCTCGCGGCCGTATCCGCAGCGGCCCCGTCAGCGGTTCCGCCCGCCGGGGCCGGGCGCAGTGCGCGGGGATCGTAGGGCAGGTCGGTGAACAGCTTGTCGAGGGCGTCGAAGCTCTGGGCGGATTCCGCAGCGGCCAGGCGTTCCTCGTAGAGTCCCTGGGTCAGGCGCCCGTCGACCAGGGATTCTTGCAGCGCCGCGATATAGGGGGCGCGTTCGGCGTGTGATGGCCTCATCGGCGGGCCTCCAACAGGTGTTTCCCGTCGCCGGACCAGCGCAGATTGGCGTACTGGCCCGATGTTCCGCGCGGGTTGACGGTCACGCTGATCGTCAGGGCCCCGGCCCGCTGCCCGGCGAACGGGGTGCCGGCCAGCCTGTCGATCCGCACCGCGTTGACTTCCAGGCCCTCCTCACCGTCGAGGCCGGTGCGGGCGTGTGCGACCCCCGGCGCCGCCAGGATTGCCGCGTAGACCGCTGCGGGGTCGACTTCCTCCACGGTGAACAGCCCGGCGCTGCCCTTGGCCGGTGAGTAGTCCTCTTCGCTCTCGACTTCTTCCTGCTCACCGGCGTCGTCCAGGGAGATGGTCTGCAGTTTGCGTTTGTCGGCGCTGAGCAGCTCCGCACCCGCCGAATAGGGGTTGAATCTGAGGCTCTCGGCCTTGCGCGTGTTCAGGTTCTCCACGATCCGGGCGATGTATCCGTAGGACATGCGGCCACGGCTGACCGCCACTGGCAGCTCGGCGCCGCCTGCCGCCTGGACCGAATCCGGTGTTCCGGCGCCGGGGCCCGGCGGTCCCATCAGTTCCCGGCCCAGGCCCACCCCGAGGATGAGTCCGACGATGATGGTGCCGGTCATCAACAGCTTGCCGCGTTTGAGTCGGGCTTCCCTGGCCTTGGCGCCCTGGTCGGCGTGGCGTCCGTTCGGTTGCCCCGGCCGGCTGGAACCGCTGGATCCGCGAGAGCGGGAACCGCCGGTACGGCCTCGGGAACCCGTCGACCGGGCGGCGGGTGCGGCCGGCACCTCGATGTCGGCGCGCGGCACGTCGACGACCAGGTCCTCGAGATCGGCCAGGGATTCGGCCATGGCCAACAGGTTCAGCCGGTCCTCGAAGTCCGAGTCGTCCAGCCGGCCCGCCGCGTAGGCCTGCGCCAGGGCATCGCGGTAGGCCTCGCGCTGGGCGTAGGAGGGCCGGTGGCTGCTGACCGGCCCGGTCGTAGCGTTCCCTGGTCGGGGCGCGGTATTCATCTGCCCCGCCTCACCCCTGGAGGACTTGGGCCAGGGCGATGAGCGGAACGGACAGGTAGGGCGGACGATTGCGCAGTTCGGTCACGACTTCGACGAGCAGGCGGTCGATGAGCACGGCGCGCAGGGTCGGATCGTCGTAGCCCAGGCCGGCGCCCACAACGTGCGAATAACCGGAGAGCAGGGCGTTCTGCGCCTGCGAGGACCACAGGTGTTCGGGGGATTCGAGGACCTCCTCGACCTCCTTGCGCGATTGTTTCAGGCCCCGCAGGCTCAGACCGGTGGGCAGCGCGCCCTGTTCCAAGCGCCCGGTGCGGTTCAGCCGCGCATAGCCGGCCGCGTAGTCGATGCTGCGCAGCAGGCCGACCAAATCGACCGAGGCCGGTTGGAGCTTCTCACTGCCCTTGGCCGGGAAGCTGCCGACGGTGAACCCTGTGGTCCGGCCGCTGGATACCTGGTTCAGCGTCAGCGCGCCGTGGATCCGCTGCAGCGGGCCCACGGACGACACCGAGTCCAGCTGCTTCTTGTGCGTGCGCAGAGCCCGGCCCAGGTCGCCCAGGGCCAGGGGTGCGCGCGCCAGCGCCCAGTCGATCCGGTCCTTCCACTTCGACACGAGTTCCAGGGTCGGTTCGCCCTCGCTCTTGAGCACGTCGAATTCGTGTGCCAGGTCCAGGTGCAGGGCGCCCACCCTGCGGCCCAGTGCGGTGGCCTGCCGATTCCAGCTGCCGATCGCCCCCGAGTCGACCCGGCTCGCCACGTCCACGGCCTCGCGCCAGGCCGGCCGGGCCCCGCGTTCGGTGGCGGTGAGCATGGCCAGCGGGGCCGATTCGGTACGCAGGTCCTCGCCGTCGAACCAGCGGCCCGACAACCAGCCGAGCACCGGGCTGACCGCCTCGCAACCGCGCCGTGTCAGGATCAACGGCACCTGGACATTGCCCCCCAGACCCTCGTCGAGCGCACGGTAGAAAGTCAGGATGGCCGGCTGGGCGGGGTCGGCGATGACCACCGAGGTCTCATAGGGCTGGGCGTCCAGGGGTGAGAGCTGCACCGTCTGGGCATCGGCCATGATCTGTGCGGCGCTGCGCCCCGCGCCCGCCGCGGCCCCCGCCAGTCCCTGACCGCCGGTGGTCGGGGGATCGGGGAGCACGGAGTCGGCCGGGTCGTCTGCCAGGTCTGCGCGCAGGGCGGTGGGGATGGGCACCTCGGAGGAGATGGCATCGGCGTCCGCTGCGCTTGTGGACGGATCGGCGGAGTCGGCCGGCGCCGGCGCGTCCGCATCCCATTGTCCGGAGGCCGCCGCGGCGTCGGGGCCGCCGACGGCACCGGCCAATGCCGCTGGCGCCGGGGCGTGTGCCGTACCGGATGCCTGCGCATCAATGGATTCCCCGGCGGAAGCAGAACCCGCAGGGGACGAGGTGGGCAGCATCGCGGCCTGCTGTTGGGCGACCAGCAGGGCGCCTCGGCGCACGGGCTGGGCCAGCACCTGGCCGTCGTCCCATTTGCGTCCCGTGTGCAGGGAGGCCGCGACGGCCTGGACGAACACAGGGTCCGCGGTTCCGTCGTAGACCCACACATGGCCCAGCACCAGGTCCTCGACACGGCCCAGCAGGTGGGGGCGCAGCGGGAAGTTCTCCGTGGTGTGCAGGGTCAGTGGCAGGCTCAGCCGACGGGTCGCAGGTCCCTGCGGCGCTCCCAGCAGCGTGCGCCCCGTGGTCTCCAAGGACACGGAGACGATGACCTGCAGGCCCTGGATGATCTGGTCTTCGACTTCGAATTCGAACAGCCGGGTGGTCGACATGGGGGTGACATCGGGGTCGCTGCCCAGGCCCCGCGGCAGAGGGAACCAGTCCTGGCGTGGCAGCCAGGACGACAGAAGGCGTTCGAGATCACTGCTGATTGCCACTGTGTATCCCCCGGATCGGAAAGCTCGCGATGCTGTTCAAGTTGCTGTTCGCACTGTACGTGCTGTTGGGCGCAGTCGCCCCTCCCAGGTTAACGAACCGGCGGCAGATATGTGGGATATGGCCTGCGGGGACATCGCTGGGGGAACCGGGCGCCGGTACTTCAGTCTCCGGAAGATTACCGGAAATCTCATATTCCGATACTCAACCTCCAGGAATATGGACAGCCGTGGGTGCGGGAGCACAATGGGGAACGTGTTGGTAGAAGGACAGAAGAAACAGACGCCCCCCACCGCCATCGACGTCGAGGCCGCCGCTGAGCGAATTAGCAGCTCTGTGATCACCTCTCCCCTGCACATTTCCGAGCGGCTCTCGGCCGCGACGGGCGCCACCGTCTACCTCAAGCGCGAAGACCTGCAGACGGTGCGCAGCTACAAGATCCGCGGCGCCTTCAACTTCATGTTGCAGCTCAACGCCGCCCAGCGCGCCTGCGGGGTCGTGTGCGCATCGGCCGGCAATCACGCGCAGGGCTTCGCCCGGGCCTGCGCCGATTTGGGCATTCAGGGGACCATCTTCGTCCCCAAGACCACGCCGCGGCAGAAGATCGACCGGATCCGTCATTTCGGCGGGCCTTCCGTGGACGTCGTGATCGACGGATCCACCTATGACGATGCGTCCGATCTGGCGCACAAGCACTCCGACCTGACCGGGGCACTGCTGATCTCGGCCTTCGACGACCCCCGGACGATCGCGGGCCAGGGCACCATCGCCACGGAGATCCACTCCCAGCTCGACGTCGATCCCGACGTCATCGTGGTGCCCGTGGGCGGCGGCGGGGTGGTCGCCGGGATCGCGACCTATGCCGCCGAGAACATGCCAGGCACCCGCGTGGTGGGAGTCGAACCGGCGGGCGCGGCCTCGATGACGGCGGCCCTGGCATCCGGGCGGCCCGTGGCCCTGGACTCGATCGACAGCTTCGCCGACGGCACCGCGGTCCGGCGCGCAGGCGATGTCACCTTCGAGATCATCAGCCGGCTGCGCGTGCCCATGCACTTGGTCGAGGAGGGCCGCGACGCCCACGAGATGCTGGACCTGTACCAGGTCGACGGCATCATCGCCGAACCGTCAGGCGCCCTGGCCTCGGCCGCGATCGGACCGGTGGGTTCCGGCGCCCCGGTCGAGGTCGAACCCGGGACGACGGTGGTGTGCCTGGTCTCCGGCGGCAACAACGACATCTCGCGCTACTCCGAAGTGATCGAACGGGCGCTGGTGTGGGAGGGACTCAAGCACTACTTCATCGTGAACTTCCCGCAGGAGCCCGGTGCCCTGCGCCGGTTCCTCAACGATGTGCTGGGGCCCGATGACGACATCGCGCTGTTCGAGTACATGAAGCGCTCGGACCGGGAGACCGGCCCGGCGTTCGTGGGCATCACCCTGGGGGCGGCCTCGGACCTGCCGGGGCTGCTGCAGCGAATGGACGCCTCGCCCCTGGAGATCGAACAGGTGGGGCAGGACTCCCCGCTGTTCCGGATGTTCGTCTAACTGTCGGAAACGTTCTCCGAAGCGATCCCCGCATCCCGAAGCGTTGGTGCGCTTCGGGATGCGGGGATCGCTTTGTTCGTCGCCCGCTACCGCTGCGGGGCGACCAGCAGCGGTTGTTCCACCGTGGCGCTCAGACCCTGTGCATCGTAGATCCGGCCCGTGGTCAGCCCCGTGCTGGAGTCGCTGATGAAAGTCTGCGCGCTCAGATTGAGCCATGGCCCGCGGGCCGGTCGCAGCACGGTCAGCGTCATGGTGGGCGGGATGAACATCCACTTCGTGAAGTCCAGGGCACCCGATATTCCATTGGCGGAATCGGCGACGACGGCCATCCGCTGCACCGGGCCGGTCTCCTCGCCGGCCACCAGCGGGATCCGCTGCCGGGTCCAGGTCTGCGCCGTCCCCGGCGTCCCGGGCTCCGGCGGCTTCCCGAACTCCCCGTCGACGTGGCGCCATTCGATCGAGTTCCCGTAGCCCCAGTCCTCGCCGATGCCGGGGAAGTAGCCCTGTGGCTGGGGCCCCAGGGAGGGTGGGACATCGCGGAGCGTATCGGTGGCCAGTCCCGGGTCCGAGGTCGCACCGGGCTCCCAGCGCTTGCGCCACACCGTGGCGCTGGCCGCCAGTCGGTCGTCCACGTACATCTGGGCCGTGGACATCTCGATGCGCTTACCGGGACGCACGATCTGGGCCTCGGTGCGGATGAGCCCCTGCGGCATGGGGCCGAGCATGTCGATGGTCAGCCGCGCGATCGGCATGTCCGGATCCGGACGCAGGGCCTCGACCGCGCGGGCCAACAGGCCGGCCGGCGGTCCCCCGTGCTGGGAGCGTGCATCCCAGGGACTGGTGGTGGCACGGGTCGATTCGAAGTGGGCGATGGCCCGGCCCGCGGCGTCGGGGCCGACGGGCGTGTCATCGGTGGGGAGGTAATAGGCCGGGGGAAGTTGCGCCATGAGGTGCGGCGGCAGGTCTGCGGGGAGCATCTCCGCGGGATCGGAGGGCCGAATACCGGGCTCGGTCGGGTTCGTCATTGAAACCTCTCTACTGAACAAACGTTAAGTCAGATCGCCCTCCCCACATTAGCAGTCACTTTGGTCCAATCCTCCCCTGATCGGCAGTCACTTTGGTCTGGAAAAACGGCGAATTCTCGGACCAAAGTGACTGCGAATCGAGTGAACTAGTCGCCAGGGCTGGGTGTGAGTATGTCGTGAGTAGGATGACCGCATGCCTCAGAGCGCCCCACTGGAACCCGTCACACTCACCGGACGGCTGGTCCGGCTGGAACCCCTGTCGCACGAACACCACGACGAGCTATGCGAAGCGGTGCGTGATGGTGAGTTGTGGAGGCTCTGGTACACCACCATTCCCACCCCAGACGGCATGGCGGCGGAGATCGACCGGCGGCTCGGACTTCAGGCGGCCGGGAGCATGCTGCCCTTCATCACCCGCCGCCTGGCAGACGACCACATAATCGGCATGACCTCCTACATGAACATCGACCCCACGATCCCGCGCGTGGAGATCGGGTCCACGTGGAACTCGGCCTCCGCTCAGGGCACGGGGACCAACGCCGACTCGAAACTGGCATTGCTCGGCTACGCCTTCGACACCTTGGGGTGTCCGGCCGTCGAGCTGCGCACGGCCTGGATCAATACCCAGTCGCGGCGGGCCATCGAACGTCTGGGCGCCAAACTGGACGGCGTGCTGCGGCGCCACTCCTACACCCGGGACGGCTCGCTACGGGACACCTGCGTCTACTCGATCACGGCGGACGAATGGCCACAGGTACGTTCCATGCTCCGCTTCCGGCTGGGCGAGGATGTGGTGGCCTGAGCACTGGGCTCAAGTCCCGAGGTTTCGGTGCCGGCTCGTCCCTACTCGCACATCGTCTTACTATCAGTAACTATCGAAGGTGATAGTAAGGGATAAACCAACTATCACCTGCTGCTCACCGTTCCTCAGGAGTCTGCCGCTTCTTCCTCCATCGGGCCGCGGCTTGGAACACGCGATAGCCGATGTACACCGCCGACACAGCGAACACCGCAGCCGATACCGCCGACCACACCGGTGCCGAGAAGTCTCGGACCACTGCGGAAGCATGATATCCATCGGTTGTGGAAATCGCGCAGGAATAGGTCGGCGGGAAGAACGAGGGTTTCCCGGTGAAACCGGACAGGTCTTTGATCTTGTCGAGCGGGATGATCTCATTGCAGACGCCAAGGAGCCCATCCGAGTTATAGGCCCAGGTGGCCAGAACTCTCACTTGCGGCATGAAGAAAACCACAGTTGCAGTCGCAAGCAGGAGAATGGAAAACATCAGAGTCCGATAGCGCCGGGAACGGGAACGCACCCTACCACGAGGCCGACTCGTGAGCGCACGGGACTTCTTCGCAGAAGAAACCACTCGCAGTCCATGCCCTGCGAACGCCTTGGTCCGAAGGGCCTGCCGAATGTTCCTCCCGTCCTCCCACCACGCGGTCCTCCATCGGGCCGAGGCTTGGAGCACGCGATAGCCGATGTACACCGCCGACACAGCGAACACCGCAGCCGATACCGCCGACCACACCGGTGCCGAGAAGTCCCGGAGCATTGCGGAGGCATGATATCCGTCGGCTGTGGTGATCGCACAGGAATAGGTCGGCGGGAAGAACGACCACGACGGATCGTATGAGGACACATCGACCATCTTGTCCGGAGGGACGATCTCATCGCAGACGTCCATGGACCCATCACGGTTATAGAGCCAGATGGCAAAAACCCTCACTTGCGGCATGAAGAAAACCACCGTCGCAGTCACAAGCAGGAGAGTAGAAAACAGCAGAGTCCAGGAGCGCAGGATTCGAGATTTCGTGTGGGGCCGACTCGCGAGCATAGTGCACCATATCGCACACAAGGCCTTGTGTCTCCCCTGATCGGCAGTCACTTTGGTCCGAAAAAACGGCCAACTCTCAGACCAAAATGACTGCCAATCGAGGGGACACCCGACCAAAGTGACTGCTGATCTGAGCGAGCTGAGACGCCGCCCGGGACGCCCCGCTACCCTGGGGGCATGCGTGCAATCGAGATCAGTGAACCGGGCGGACCGGAGCAGCTCCGCCTGACCGACCGTCCGAAACCCGTGCCAGGACCCGGCGAGGTCCTGGTGCGCGTGGCCGCTGCGGGCGTCAACCGCGCGGACGTGCTGCAGCGTCAGGGCTTCTACAATCCCCCACCCGGAGCCACCGACATCCCCGGCCTGGAGGTCGCCGGCACCGTCGAGGCGCTGGGTACGCCTGCACCCGTCCCCGCCGCAACACCCGTGTCAACCGGCACCACTCCAGCCGACACCCCGGAATACGCTCCCGCCCCCGGCGATCGGGTCGCGGCCCTGCTGTCCGGCGGTGGCTATGCGGAGTATGTGACGGTGCCGGCCGGCCAGCTGATCCCGCTGCCCGATGACATGTCCTTCACGGACGCCGCCGCCCTGCCCGAGGTCCTGTCCACCGTCTACTCCAATGTCTTCGCAGGTCCCGAACCCGGTTCGGGCGCCCATCTGGCGGCGGGCCAGTGGCTGCTGGTCCACGGCGGCGGCTCCGGAATCGGCACCTGTGCGATCCAGATGGCCCGGGTCTTCGGTGCCAAGGTCGCCGTCACCGTGGGCAGCGCCCGCAAGGCCGAGTTCTGCCGCGAGCTGGGCGCCGATGCCGTCATCGACTACAAAACCGAGGACTTCGTGGCACGCATCAAGGAGATCACCGCAGAGGCCTCCCCGACCGATGCCTTCGGCGAGCCCCGCAAGCCCGGGGCCGATGTCATCTTCGACGTGATCGGCGCGAAGTATCTGGAGCGCAATATCCGGGCGCTGACCACTGGCGGGCGCCTGAGCATCATCGGCCTGCAGGGCGGGGTCAAGGCTGAGATCAACCTCAACGCCCTGATGCGCGAGCGCAAATCCGTGATGGGCACGACCCTGCGCGCCCGCCCGGCCGGCCAGAAGGCCGCGATCGTCTCCGAGGTCCGTCGCCGGGTCTGGCCGCAGGTGCTCGCCGGGGCGATCCGGCCCATCGTCCACCGGGTCCTCCCCCTGGGCGAGGCCGGCGCCGCTCAGACCCTGCTGGAGGACGGGACCAGCATCGGCAAGGTCGTGCTCGACGTCGCGGACGCTCACGCCTGATGGGCCTGCTCGACAGATTCCGCAAACCGAAGGCCCCCACCGCCGACGACCTCTACGGCACCGGCCTGTGGCGTCAGCACCGCGACCGCTTCAACCGCGCGGTGGACCGCTTCTACGACACCGCCCTCGCCGTCCACCGGGAGCACCCGGCGGAGTCGGCCGGGACCGGACCGGCCGCAGGCGCGAACGCGACACCGGCCGCGCCGGGGGCCCCGGCCCCGGAACCCCCGGCGGAGACCCTGGCACAACTCACCCATACCCTGGGCGAAGCGAGCGCCGCGGTCGATGCCGTCGCGCAGGCAGCGCAGGAGTCCTTCCCGATCGAGGGCATGGTCCTGCCCGCGCCCGCCCGCGCCCGGGTGGGCCGCCTGCCGGAGCTGCTCTCGCGCGCTGCCGCCAAGGTCGCCGAGGCCGCCCAGGCCGCCGCTATGAGCCGGGTGGCGCTGCGCACCGGCGGCGATGGGCTCGAGGCCGCGGCGGCAGCGCACCGCTACGTCGCCGATGCCGCAGAACTCGTCGGGCAGTGCTCGGCGATCGCCTCCGGGTGGGACGAGAACTCCGAACCGTTAAACTCATAGGGTGAATGACCTCAGCGGGATCCGCCTGATCGCAACAGACCTCGACGGTACCCTGCTGCGCCACGGCCAGCCGATCGCCCCGGCCACGGTGGCCGCCGTCCGCGCAGCCCTGGACGCCGGGATCGCCGTCCTGCCTGTGACCGGCCGGCCCCTGCACTGGCTGGACATCCTGCGCACCGACCTGCCCGAACTCGACCGCGTGATCGCGGCCAACGGCACCGTGGTCTACGACCTCCACCAAGAGCAGGTGCTGTGGAAGTCCACGATCGCACCCGCCCTGACCGGCGCATTCGCCCGGCTTCTGGACGAACGGGTCCCCGACGCGGTCCTGGCCTTCGAAACCCTGGCGGGTTCCGTGGTCGAGCCCTCTTTCAAGGGCCGCACGCCCCGCAACGCCTCCGTCGTCACCCGTGCCGAGGTCGTGTCCGGCGACACCACACCGGAATCCCTGGCCGATGTCATCAAAATCCTGGTGCGGATCCCCGGCAACACCGACTCCGCGAAGCTGCAGGACGCCATCGCCCCGCTGACCCGACTGGATTCCGGCGCCCTGCACGGAACCTATTCCGATCCGAACAACGGGCTGCTCGAGCTGTCCCCCGCGGGAGTCACGAAGGCCCATACGCTGGAGCTCTACACCAGGTCCCTCCAGCTCACCCCGGAACAGGTCGTGGCCTTCGGCGATATGCCCAATGACATCGAGATGCTGCGCTGGGCCGGTACCAGCTTCGCCATGACCGGTGGCCACCCGGATGCGCTGGCCGCGGCGACCGGCGCATGCCCGGAATTGGACGCGGGCGGCGTGGCCGAACCGATTCGGCGTATCCTTTCAGCGCAGGCCACCCGGTAACCCCGCTGCGGACGCGCCTGCAAACATCGACCCTATCCGGACCACGGACACGATCCACAGACAAGGAGCCCCCACACTCATGATCGACGGCAAGTACACGCTGACCGCTGACACCCCGATGGGACCCAAGCGCGGAGTCCTGACGCTGACCAGTGAGGGCACAGAGCTCAGCGGCGAGCTCACCTTCAGCAACAAGTCGGGCAAGTCCATGGATCTGCCCTTCACCGGCGGGCGCTTCGACGGGGACGACTTCTCGATCTCCGGCAAGCAGAAGGTCGTCGTGTTCTCATTGGAGTACGAGATCACCGGCCGGGTCGAGGGCGATGTACTCAGCGCATCTGCGAAGACCTCCATGGGGCAGATGACGATCTCCGGCACCCGGATCTGAACCGGAGGCCGGAGGTCGCCCCGGCCCGGATCACCCCAGGAAGCTCCGCAGGCCGGTGACCAGGCCGTGTTCCTCCACCGGGGGCGCGACGAAATCGGCCAGTTCCTTCAACTCGTCGCGGGCCTGGCCCATGACGATCGCATGGCCGGCCCAATCGAGCATCTCGGCGTCGTTCGAACCGTCGCCCGCGGCCACGGTGTGCGCCCGGTCCACGCCGAGCAGGTCAGCGACCCGTTGCAGGGCCGAGGCCTTGGAGATCCCCTCCGGCGAGATGTCCAGCCAGTTGCTCCAGCCCACCGAATACGTCACCCCGTGCAGGCCGATCCGCTTGACCGCCTCCGCGAACTCCGGCTGGCTCCCGCCCAGTTCGCGCATCACGATGCGGGTGGCCTTCTTCGCCTTGAGCTCCTCGAAGGACACCACGTTGTAGTCGCCCCCGGCGGTCAGGTCGCCGCGTGGGAAGTCCTCGGACGCCCAGCGCACCAGGTTCTCGTCCTCGACCATGTACAGGGCCGTCGGCATGACGGATTCCATCTGCTCCAGAGCGCTGGCCGGGTCGAAGGTCTCCACGTGCACGGGCTTCCAGCCCAGCTCCGTGGCCGGGTCCAATTCCATGATGACCGCGCCGTTGGAGCTGATGACGTAGCCGCGCGTCTGCTCCAGACGGTTGGCCACCTCCAGAGCACCCACGGGCGCCCGCCCCGTCGCGATCACCACGTGCTGCCCGGCGTCGGCCAGGCCCATCAGATAGTCGCGGACCTCTTCGTGCAGAACGCCGTCGTAGTCGACGACGGTCCCGTCGAGGTCCAGGCCGATCAGGTATCGGGCGGTTGCATCAGCGGCCTGGGCCGCGGCCGTGCTCGTCGTGGTCATGGAACCTCCGGTTTCGTTCATGGCATGGGGTACCGACGCCGAGGCCATGGCCGGCATTCCGGCCACGGTCCGGAACCGGTTCGGTTCAGTAGCGCGGCCCCTCCGGGCCATAGGCGGTCATCCCGCCCAGGTACGGCTGCAGGGCCGCGGGAATGCGGACGGAGCCGTCGGCCTGCTGGTGGTTCTCCAGGATCGCAACCAGCCAGCGGGTGTTGGCCATTGTGCCGTTGAGCGTGGCGACCGGGGTGGTGCGGCCTTCGGCATCGCGTTCGCGAATGTGCAGGCGTCGGGCCTGGAAGGTGGTGCAGTTCGAGGTCGAGGTCAGTTCGCGGTAGGTGTCCTGTGTGGGGACCCAGGCCTCGCAGTCGAACTTGCGGGCCGCGGAATCGCCCAGATCGCCGGCGGCGATGTCGAGCACCCGGTAGGGCAGCTCGCACTTGTTGAGCATTTCCTCCTGCAGGCCGAGCATGCGCGCGTGTTCGGCCTCCGCCTGGTCCTGGTGGACATAGGCGAACATCTCCACCTTCTGGAACTGGTGGACGCGGATGATGCCACGGGTGTCCTTGCCGTAGGAACCGGCCTCGCGGCGGTAGCAGCTGGACCAGCCGCCCATCCGGATGGGGCCGCCGGACAGGTCGATGATCTCGTCCTTGTAGTAGCCGGCCAGGGCTACTTCGGAGGTGCCGACCAGGTACAGGTTGTCGGCCTCCAGACGGTAGATCTCATCCGCGTGTTCGCCCATGAACCCGGTACCGGCCATGATCTCCGGCTTGACCAGGGTGGGGGTGATGACGGGAGTGAAGCCCGCCTTCTGGGCCACGTCCCAGGCCATGGTCAGCAGTGCCAGTTCGAGCCGTGCACCGAAACCGGTCAGATAGTGGAAGCGGGCGCCGGATACCTTGGCGCCGCGCTGGGTGTCGATCGCGTGCAGGCGTTCGCCGATCTCCAGGTGGTCGGCCGGAGTGAAGCCCTCGGCTGCGAAGTCACGCGGGGTGCCCTCCAGCCGCAGGGTCACCGACATCTCCTCACCGCCGGAGGGGACTCCGTCGACGATCAGGTTGGGCAGCTTGGCGATGAGCGCGTCGAAGGTGTTGGCGGCATCGTCGGAATCCGCCTGCAGGGCCTTGACCCGGTCGGACAGGCCCTTGGCTTCCTTGACCAGTTCGGCCTTCTTCGCCTTGTCCTTCTCCTGGGCGACCGTCTTGCCGAAGGCCTTCTGTTCGGCACGGGCCTCTTCGAATTCGGTCAGGGTCGCACGCTTGGCCGAATCGGCCGCGAGGATCTGATCGACCAGCGATTCGTCTGCCCCGCGGGCACGCTGGCTGGCCTTGAACTTGTCCGGGAACTCACGCAACTGCTGTAGATCGATCACATATACAGAGTAGCCGGTGGCTCCAACACATGGGGACTCCGGATCCTGGGGCCCGAGGCCACCACCAATCAGCAACTTGACAGAGCGAACTCAGTTGACACACAGGTTCGTATGAGGCAGACTTAAAGGTCAAGGTGGAGCGGGTCAAACGTTCTACGCTGTCTTGAAGGAAGTCACCTGGCATGAAGAAACTGATCCTCGCTCCCGCAGCAGTTCTCGCGGCCGGCGCCATCGCCCTTTCCGGCACCTCCGCCTTCGCCGCGACCAGCGACTCCCCCGAGTCCACAACAACCTCTACGAACGCCCCGGCTGAGGATGAGACATCCACGCCAGGCACCGACGAAAGCAGCGACCCCGAAACCACCTCCCCCGCACCGGAGGCCACCGCCACCGAAACGGCGACGGCTACGGAGACTCCTTCGGACACCGCCTCCCCGACGGACACTGCGACCCCTACGGATTCGGCGACACCCTCGCAGACCGCCACCGGGACCCCCACGCAGACGGCGACGGCCACCCCCACGGAAACCACGCAGGCCCCCGTGAAGGACGCCAAGCTGACCGTCGATCCGAAGAAGATCTCCGCGAAGAACTTCGTCAACGAGAAGAAGGGCGTCCGCCTGTCGGTCACGAACCTGAAGCCGGGCACCGACGTGAAGTTCACGGTCACCCCCAAGGGCGGCAGCGTCACCGGCCTGGACCGCACAGTGGCCGCCGATGAGAACGGCACGGCCCGCTGGGTCGTCTACGGTGTCAGCGCAAGCAACCCCAGCGCCTATGTCGGCGAATACACCGTCAAGGCCGTCCCCGAACACGGCAAGGCACTGAAATCCGGCTTCACCGTAACCGCCGGTGATCCCAATGCCGGCGGCGGAGACGACTCGGACGACAATGGCTCTGGCGACAACGGCACCGGCTCGGGCGATAACGGTTCGAATGACAACGGTTCGGGCAATGGCAGCTCGGAACTGCCGCAGACCGGTGGCGCCGAGCTGGGCGCAGTGGTTGCGGGTTCCATCCTGCTGTTGGTCGGCGGGGCGAGCATCATGGTGACCCGGCGCCGCAAGACGCAGCACTGAGCACACCAGCAGCACCCGTGCCGGGCAGCGCGCCCTGACAGGGTTTGAGCCGAGGGCCCGCAACCGAAAGGTTGCGGGCCCTCGGACTATCCGACTTGATGCGGGCCGGTGGGACGAACGCGAGCACCGACACGCGGACATCCGGACGTGCACAAAAACACTCTTTACATTTGTAAAGCACCGGTTATGATGATGAATGCCCCTGCCGCCGACCGTTCCGAGGAGATGCCCACCGTGTCGGATCACACCGAACCCCTGCCCACCGTGGAGGCCATGGCGCCCGGCCCCGACCCAGTCGCCACGGAATCGCAGGCGGGCCCGGAACCACAGGCCGCCTCGGAACCACAGGGCTCACCGGAACCCGAACCCATGATCAACGCCGAGGACCTGGGCATGCGGGGCAAGTCCCCCGTGTTCGAACACGTCGACGCGCAGGTCCCGGCCGGCGGCATGCTCGTCATCATCGGCCCCGAGGGCACTGGCAAGACCGCGTTGTTGCTGTCCCTGACCGGACGGATGAAGTTCACCCACGGCCACGCCACCGTAGCCGGCATCGACGTGGCCAAGCAGCCCCGGCGGGTCCGCAGCATCGCGTCCCTGGGACCGGTCAAGGACGTCACCGACCTCGACGACAACCTGACGATCGAACACCACGTGGCAGAACGCATCATCATGTACCAGCCCTGGTACAAGCCCTTCGCCTCCAAACAACACGTGGCCAGGGCACTCGAGGTGATGCGCAGGGTCTCGGCCCGGGTGTCCGCGGCAATCCAACCGGAACCCGGGACACCCGAGGCGCGCACGGCCTCGCGCGTGGCCACCGGCACCTTCCCCGCCAAGTCCTATGTGGGAGACCTGTCCGATCTGGACCGCTTCCTGCTGGGCCTGGCGCTGGCCCTGTTCGCCCATCCACAGGTCGTCGCAGTCGACGACATCGATCTGCTGCGGCGGCGCGAAGACCGCCAGCGCGCCTGGATGTACGTGCTGGCCGGAATGGAATTGCTGGGCATCGCGGATCCGGACGCCACCTCTCCCACGGACCGAACAGCACTTCCGGCGCCCACCTTCATCGTCAGTTGCGAGGACGCCTCGGAACTGGCCGAGGCGCGCGAGCGCGTCCTCGCCCAGGGCCTGACCCCGCCGCCCCTGGTCCCCGTCCGCCTAAGCGCCGACTGACCCCCGCACAGCCTCGAAACACCGAGAAAACACCGAAGAGCCCTTATGTTCTCATTGCCACTGCTGGAAATCACCCGGTTCCGCCGCCACTTGCTCACCCAGTTGGCGCTGCTGACCGTCATCCTCATCCCGACCGTCTACGGCGGCATCTACCTGTGGGCCAACTGGGACCCCACGGGCAACTCCGACCGCTTGGACGCCGCCGTGGTGAACCTGGACGAGGGCGCGCAGGACCCCAAGCTGGACGCCGGCCGGGAGCTGACCGAAAAACTCACCGGTGAGGACGCCGATGCCGGATTCACCTGGAAGACCACCGATGTGGACAGGGCCGCGGACGGCCTCGACTCCGGGAAGTACGCTGCGGTGCTGACCATCCCCGCGAACTTCTCGCGCGAACTGACGTCGACAGCCGGCGACGATCCCGAGCGCACAGAGCTGAAGATCCAGACCAATGACGCGAACAACTATCTGACCGGCAAGATCGCCTCGGTGGTGCTGGGCCAGGTGCGTGAGAACCTCAACGAGACGACCACCGCCAAGTACGTCGACCAGGTCTATGTGGGCTTCAACGACATCCACAAGAACATGGTCAAGGCCGCGGACGGGGCGGACACCGTCCATGAAGGCGCGGCCAAGCTGGCCACGTCCTCGGACACCCTGGCCGATGGGGCGGGCCAGCTGCACGATGGCGCGGGGCAACTGGTCGACGGCACCGGTCAGCTGCACGATGCGACCGGCAAGGCGGTCACCGGGGCCAAGAGTCTGGCGACCGGGATCGGCAAGATCGACGATGCATCCGGCACCCTGGCCGACGGCTCGGGCAAGCTGGCCGATGGCGCAGGTGACCTGACCACGGGAGCTAAGAAGGTCGCCTCGGGCGCCGACAAGCTCAGCGACACCGCGGATGCCGCGACGCAGAAGGCCGATGAGTTCAAGGACCGCGCCGACACCCTGGTGGACAATACCGTGCCGGTGATCGACCGGGCGGCCGACGACCTGGACGACGCCCACCACAAGGTCAAGGGCGATATCACCGAGCAGCTGCGGGCCCTGCAGAAGAAGTACCCGGACGACCCCCAGGTCAAGAAACTTGTGGAGAGCGCCCAGAGCGTGGGCAAGGACCTGGACGACGCCCACGACCGGGCGACCAAGGGCTTCGAGAAGGCCAAGCAGGCACGCAAGGACACCACAGCCAAAGCCGATGAGCTGATCGGGAAGGTCCACGCCGCCGATAAGAGCATCGGCACCCTGGCCGGCGGCGCACGGACCGTAGCCGACGGCGCCGGCAAACTGCACACCAACACCGTGACCCTGGCCAAGGGGGCCGACAAGCTGCACACCGCCACCGGCACCGCGGCAGACGGCGCGCAGACCCTGGCCTCGGGCTCGGTCCAGCTCGACGCGGCCGCCGGCAAGATCGATACAGCCGCCGGCAAGCTGAACACGGCATCGGGCAAACTGGCCGACGGGGCGGGGCAACTGCACGACGGCGCGACCAAGATCGACGACGGCACGGGGAAACTGGCCACGAGCATCCGCGACGGCGCCAAAGAGGTCCCGACCTACGATAAGGACTCCCGCGATGCGCACTCCAAGGCCGTTGCCCTGCCGGTGACCGGCGATGACACGCCGAAGAACCATGTGGCCTTCTACGGCGAGGGCATGGCCCCCATGTTCATCAGCATCGGCCTGTGGATCGGCGGCATGATCACCTATATGGTTCTGGGCGCGATCCCCTACCGGGCCCTGGCGACCAGCGCGAAGTCCTACCGGATCGCACTGTCGGGCTGGTGGCCGGCGGTGATCTTCGGCTGTCTGCAGGTCGCGGTGCTCTACGCCTTCCTGGTGTTCGTCCTCGACTTCACGGCGGCCAGCTGGATCGCCACCCTGCTGTTCAGCATCATCGTCACGGCGTCCTTCCATGCGATCCACCAGATGTGCGTGATCCTGTTCGGCGGGATCGGCCGTCTGCTCGCCCTGGTGCTGCTGATCCTGCAGCTGGGCGCGGGATCCGGCTCCTATCCGGTGGAACTGGGACCGGGCTTCTTCCAGGCGATCGCGCCCTATCTGCCGATGACCTACGCGATCAAGGGCCTGCGCGCGCTGATCTCCGGCGGCGATCCGGGACAGGTCGCCAGTGCCCTGCTGGGCCTGGTGGTGATCGGTGTCGTGGGCATGCTCGTCAGCGTCATCGCCTGCAACGCCAAGCGGATGATCAAGCTCAAGGACCTCCACCCCAGCTTCACACTGTGACCGCATAGAATGAGATCCATGGACTTCGGCGAGAACTTCCTGCTGACCGCGGTGGCGCTGCTGGTCGTCTTCCTCATCGGCATCGCCATTGGGGTCGCGATCGGCACCGCGCGCACGCGCCGTGCCGTGCTCGGACACGAGCCGGGCACCACCCCCGGCGCAGACGGTTCCGAGGCCGAGGCCCCGGCCGGTCCCACGGCCTCGGCCGAATTGGCGATCCCCGTCAAGCGGGCGGCGATCATCCTCAACCCGTCCAAGCCAGCCGCACGGGCGTTCCGGGCGACCGCCTTCGCGATCTGCCGGCAGGAGGGCTGGGCGCCGCCGCTCATCATCGAGACGCGGATCGACGATTCCGGTTCGGCCATGGCGCGCACCGCTGTGGCCGCCGGGGTGGACGTGGTGATCGCAGCGGGCGGCGACGGCACCGTGCGCGCGGTGGCGCAGGGCCTGGTGACCGCGGGGCTCGCGGACGGGCAGACCAGGCCCGCCATGGGGATCGTTCCGCTGGGCACGGGGAATCTGCTGGCGCGCAATCTGCACATCGTGCTGGAGCGCCCCGAATGGGCTCTGCGGATCGCTCTGTGGGGTGGGGACGCGCCCACGGACGTGGCGGTCGCGCAGATCAGCCCGGACGAGGATGCCAAACAGCACGTGTTCATGGTGATGGCCGGGATGGGCTATGACGCTGCGGTTATGGCCGATACGAACCCGGCGCTGAAATCCAAGGTCGGCTGGCTGGCCTATGTGGAGGCGGGCTCCCGCAAGCTCGGCGGCGACCGGACCAAGGTGTCCGTGAGCTTCGACGACAATCCCGCGAAAACCTACCGGGTGCGCTCGATCGTCGGCGGCAACGCCGGCAAACTGCAGGCCGGGATCGAACTGCTGCCCGGCGCCAGCCTGTCCGACGGCCTGATGGACGTCCTGCTCATCACGCCGAAGAACCTGGCACAGTGGATGGGCGTGTTCGCCTCGATCGGCACCGGCAAGCAGAAGAAGGGCATCCACACGGAGATCGTGCGGTGCAAGACCGTGGAGATCGAAGCGAACGAGGAGATCGAGGTGCAGGTCGACGGCGACGCACTGGGGGCCTCGGACTATCTGAAGATGCAGGTCGTCCCGGCCGGAATCACGATCCGTGTGCCGACCGCCGAGCAGCAGCACCAGATCCGCTTGGAGGACTGGCGGATTCTATAGCCGGCGGACGCCCTGCCGCGGGCTCCTGTGATGCACGCTGAGCGGAGTCTTCGGACTCGCCGACAAAAATCCTTGTGATCCCCGAACGACTGCGTAGTCTGGAAGATCCACAGTACATCGTTCGACTTCCTCATCGGAACGAAGGCAGGCAGATCCATGCGGGCAAGGGTTCTTCTGGCACCGGCCGTTCTGGCCGTGGGCCTCATCATGGCCACCACTCAGGTCACGAACGCGCAGGCGGACGCCGCGCTGACCTCTCAGACCGGACAGAGCGCGGCACAGAAAGCCGCCTCCGTGGACATCTCCGCGGGTGACTCGGACCTGGCGACGACGCCGGCGGACCAGCCCTCCGCCCAGCCGACGGACGGCGCCTCCGGGGATGCGACCTCGCCGGCGGGGACCAGCGCAGGTGCCACCGACGGACACGACGATACGACGGCGGTCGACGTCTCGGGCGTCAAGGCAGTGCCCGCCACCGCGAAACTCACCGGCGAGGAATCCGCCAAGGGGCTCAAGGTGACGTTCTCCGGGCTCGAACGCGGGGCCACCTACTTCACCACGGTGGCTGCCGGGCCCACCTCACTTGACAGCGCCACCCCCGTGACCTTCACCGCCGACGCCCCCACCAAGACCGTGACCTATGCGCCGCACGCCGCGGGTATCTCCGGGGGCGAGAACCACGTCTACGTCGAGGACGCCTCCGGGACCCGGCACGAGCTGGCCTCCTTCGAGGTGACCTCGCCGCTGCCCGACCCGCGGTTCACACTGGACACCACGCGGATCTCCACGAACGACCTGGCCGTCAAGGGCGTCAACGTCAAGGCGCAGGCCGCCGGCGGGGACGACGACCACCTGACCGTCAGCCTGCTGGAGCACTTCGCACCGGGCAGCGCACAGAGCGATCCCGAGCCCATGGCCGGGACCTCGGCCGCCGCCGGCGATGACGGTCTGGCCGATATGAATCTCAAGGCGCTCAACATCGACCCGGGCCAGTACTCGGTGGTCGTGTACAACGACGCGGGCACGATCCTGTACGAACAGATCCTCACCGTCGTCGGCTGAGCTCGGCTGAGTCCGGCTGCGGCTGAGACGGTCCGTTCCACGGGCGCTCCGATATCCTCGGGGCGCCCGTTTCGCGTCTAGGCTGGTGGGCGGAAGACCAGCCATCCCCGGCGCCGGACACGCGCCGAACATCCCTACAAAGGAAGAGTCCCATGGCGAAGCTGAAGAAGATCGCACGAGGCCGCAAGCTTGCGGAACAGGCACTGCACGAACGCGGAACGGTCGCCAGCGAACTGGCGGGAAGGGAATCCTCCCACCATGAGGGTTTCCTGGCCCATCTGAATATCAAGACCGGCTGGTTCTTCCTGGCCTTCGCCGCACTCATCGCAGTCCTGTTGCTGCCCACCGGCGACGACCTGCCCCTGGCCGGCAAGCAGGCTCTGGCGATCCTGGCCTTCGCCGTCATCATGTGGGTGACCGAGGCCGTGAGCTACCCGGTGTCGTCGGTGATGGTGCTGGGACTGATCGCGATCATGGTGTCCTTCGCCCCACCCGTTGACGACCCGGGTGCCGGCGCCATGGGAACCGCTGCCTCGCTGAAACTGGCGCTGGGAGGATTCGCGTCCTCGGCCGTGGCACTGGTCGCAGCCGCCCTGGCCCTGGCAGCCGCCATGCAGGCCACCGGGCTGCACAAGAGGCTGGCCCTGCTGGTGCTCAAGTTCGCCGGCGAGAAGACCAGCCACATCGTGGTCGGCGCGATCGTCATCTCCATCATCCTGGCCTTCTTCGTGCCGTCCGCCACCGCCCGCGCCGGCGCCGTGGTGCCGATTCTCCTCGGCATGGTCGCGGCCTTCGGAATGGCCACCAACTCGAAACTGGGCGCCCTGCTCATCATCACGGCGGTCCAGGCCGTGTCGATCTGGAACGTCGGCATCAAGACCGCCGCCGCGCAGAACCAGGTGGCGATCGGCTTCATCCAGGATCAGATGCACACGAATGTGTCCTGGGGCCAGTGGCTGTTGTGGGCCGCCCCCTGGTCGATCCTCATGTCGATCGCACTGTTCTTCGTCATGCGCTGGGCGATCAAGCCCGAGACCGACCGGATCGAGGGCGGACGCGCCGTCATCGATGCGAACCTGAAGGAACTGGGACCGCTGAGCGCCAAGGAGATCCGGCTGATCATCGTGGCCGTGCTGCTGCTGGCCTGCTGGGCGACCGAGGACCTGCACGGCATCGACTCGACGACCACCACGCTCATCGCCATCGGCATCCTGCTGACCCCGCGGATCGGCGTATTCAGCTGGAAGACCGTGGAGAAGCTCATCAACTGGGGCACGCTCATCGTGTTCGCGATCGGCATCTCGCTGGGCAGCCTGCTGCTGAACACGGGAGCCGCGACCTGGCTGTCGGAGAAGACCTTCGGCGCACTGGGGATCTCGAACATGCCGATGCTGGCGATGATCGCACTGGTCAGCCTGTTCACGATCCTCATCCACCTGGGCTTCGCCTCCGCCACATCGCTGAGCTCGGCCCTGATCCCGGTGTTCATCGCGCTGGCCACCTCGATCCCGGGCGGTGCGCAGGGCGGGCTGGGCTTCGTCATCATCCAGCAGTTCGTCATCAGCTTCGGCTTCCTGCTGCCGGTGTCCGCCCCGCAGAACATGCTGGGCTACGGCACTGGCGCCTTCACCGCCAAGCAGTTCCTCAAGACGGGCATCCCGCTGACCGTGATCGGCTATGTGCTGGTCGTGGTGTTGTCGGCCACCTACTGGAAGTGGATCGGCCTGGTCTGAGGAGGATGACCATGAGTGAGCCCGCTCCCGATGTGACCCCGCCCGGGTCCGCGCCGGTTCCCGATCCCGCGTGGAGTTGGAAGCTGCACGATTCGCGTGGGGCCTCGAGCATCTGCACAATGCTGGTGCTGCTGGGCGCCGTGGTCGTCTGGATCGCCGCCCTGTCACACGACACGACCGGATGGGTCCTGGCCCCGGTGCTGGGCGCCGGTGCCGCGGTGATCGTCGCACTGCGGGCTCGGAACCTCTGGCTGCTGGCCTGGGCGATCGTGGCGATCCTCAGTCCCGCCTACTACCTGCCGCTCGCCGGTGGGATGAACTGAGCCAGTCGGCGTAGAGTTGTGACCCATGAGCATTGAGGACATTCGGCGGGATCTGGACCTGCGAGCAGTCGGGGAGATCTTCTATCTGCGCACCCTGGACCAGTTGACGGTCAACGTCTTGGACGGCGAATCCGGTCTACCCGGCTGGACCCGCAAGCACGTGGCCGTGCACATGATCAACAACGCCGAGGCCCTGATGCGGCTGCTCGATTGGGCGACTACGGGTGTGGAGAACCCCATGTACCCCTCCCGCACGGTTCGCGATGCAGAGATCGAAGAGGGTGTGGCGACGATCGAGGTCTCGGACGTCCGCGGCATCAGCCACGAGGTCGCAGTGGAACTCGCCGCCGCCCTGCCCGAGCCCGAATCCCCCGCCTGGGATGCTCAGGTGCTCAACGGCCGTGGTGAGCCGATCATGGCAGCCGCGATTCCGTGGATGCGGGCGCGCGAGGCCCTGCTGCATGCCCTTGACCTCAACATCGGGATGACCGCCCTGGACTTCCCCACAGCCGCCATCGACCGGCTGCTGACCGACGTGGAAACGGTGTGGGCGGCCCGCGCCGAACCTGCGAACTTCCTCCTGCACATCACCGACCGACCGGATCGCCCCGAACTGGCGAACTACCTCCTGGCCTGCGGCGATGCCGCGGCTTTCAGCGCCGAACCGGTCGAACTGACGGGCGAGGCCGCAGAGCTCGTCTCGTTCCTGCTGGGCAGGGGCTGGCCCCGCGGGCAGCCCCCGGCCGGGACCTCGGCGTCGGTGCCGCAACCACCCGCCTGGCTGTAGAGGAGGCCAAACGCGTTGTGGTTCCCGTTTGGGGCCGTCGCTTCGAAACGACGGCCCCAAGCGGGAACCACGACTGACTTTCCGGGAGCGTCCGCCTCAGCCGCGGCGGGGGCCCTGTTTGGACCGCGGTCCCGCGGTCCGCACGCCCACCACGGTCCCCGTCACCGAGGCCGCGGGCAGTTCCGCGATCGCGTGCGACATCCGCCGCGCCCGGCTGCGCTGGTAGGGATCGGCCACCGTCACGTCCCCGCCCATTCCTGCGGCGAA
The DNA here is from genome assembly GCF_024580675.1 of Brevibacterium sp. 50QC2O2. Taxonomy (NCBI): domain Bacteria; kingdom Bacillati; phylum Actinomycetota; class Actinomycetes; order Micrococcales; family Brevibacteriaceae; genus Brevibacterium; species Brevibacterium sp. 50QC2O2. The sequence continues at coordinate 17,351 of NZ_JANIJZ010000001.1, read as the reverse complement.
GATCCGATTCGCCTGGGCCAGCCGGCTCAGCGCCGCATCCAGTTGCACGCCGAGGCTCTGCAGCTGCGAATGCGCGTCTGCGACCTCCTCGCGCAGCTGCAGGATTCGCTTGATCCCGGCCAGACTGACGCCCTCGTCCTGGCTCAGGCTCTGCACCAGGCGCAGCTTCTCGATGTCACTGGCCGAATACCTGCGGCCGCGACCGGGAGTGCGTTTGGGCGTGACCAGACCCATACGGTCGTATTGCCGTAGGGTCTGCGGGTGCATGCCCGCAAGCTCTGCGGCCACGGATATCACGTAGACCGCGGCATGTGGGTCGATCTCCATGGCCACTCACCTCCTCCTTGATTCGATCATGCATCAGTGCGCCGACCGGCACCGGCACGGTGCCGGCCGGCGCCGTGTTCGGTGCCGCGCCGGCGCCGTGTTCGGTGCCGCGCCGGCGCCAGCGCAACTCAGCTGTTCTTCGCCTTCGCGTACAGATCGGCGCGCGGGTCCTCGCCCTCGGTGGCCTTGGCGAAGGCCTCGACCGCCTGCTTCGCGTCCTTGCTCATCCGCTGCGGCACGTGGACCTCGACGGTGACCAGCAGATCGCCGGTGTGCTTCTTCGTCTCGATCCCCTTGCCGCGCACGCGCAGCACGCGCCCCGACGGGGTGCCGGCAGGCACCTTGAGCCGTACGGGGAAGCCGGACAGAGTGGGAACCTGGACCTCTGCGCCCAGGGCGGCCTCGGCGAATGTCACCGGCACGGTCACCCGCAGGTTGTCACCGTCACGGGTGAACACAGGATGCGGTTCGACGTTGACCGTCAGCACCACATCGCCGGCCTCGCCGCCGTTGGGACTGGCCTTGCCCTTGCCGCGCAGGCGGACCTTCTGGCCGTCCTTGACGCCGATCGGCGTGCGCACGTTCAGCGGCGAACCGTTGGGCATCTTGAGCTTGACCGTGGCGCCTTTGGCGGCCTCCGTGAAGGACAGGCGCGTAGACGCCTTGATGTCCCCGCCCTTGACAGGGCCGGGCTGATAGCCCCGGCCACCGCCAAAGCCGCCACCGCCGAAGGCCCCGCCGAACAGATCGGACAGGTCCGGGCCACCGGCACCGCCGAAGCCACCGGGACCGCCACTGTACTGGCCGCGGCCGCCGCCGGAGTTGAACAGCCCGGAGAACACGTCCTCGAAACCGCCACCGGCGCCACCTGGACCACCGGCGCCCGCGGTGAAACGCGCGCCCGAGCCCATCGCGCGGACCTGGTCATACTGCTTGCGGGTCTCCTTGTCGGCCAGCACCTGGTGGGCCGCGCTGATCTCCTTGAACTTCTCCTCGGCCTTCTTATCACCAGGATTCGCATCCGGATGGTACTTGCGAGCCAGCTTCCGATAGGCCTTTTTGATGTCCGCGTCGGAGGCGTCCTTGTCGACCCCGAGGACCTTGTAGTAGTCCTTCTCGAACCACTCATTCTGAGGCCCGGCGTTCATCTGGCACCTCCTTTCCGCAGGACGTCATTCCCGCTTGCGGGATCACTCCCGCTGATTGTCTTCATCGTTTCCAAAATCTTATGGCGGTGGCGGCCGATCCCCCGGCTTGTCCCGGGAATCGACCGCCACCGATCATGTATGCGCCGACTCAGTCGGAGGTCACTCCTCCGGCAGGTGCACGCCTACGCGGGCCGCGCGGATCACGCGCTCGCCCAGCTTGTAACCCGGCTGCATGACGAGGAACACGGTGGGCTCCTCGACTGCGCCGTTGGGCTGCTGCATCAGAGCCTCGTGCAGAGCGGGGTCGAACTCGTCGCCCACCGCGCCATACTGTTCGACGCCCACCTTGGACAGCGCCTCGAGCAGCTTGTTCACATGGGTCTCGAAGGGCCCCGTGACATCGCCGGCGTCGGCGGCCAGCTTAACCTCGTCGAGCACCGGGATGAGCGCCTCGACCAGGGCAGCCGAACCGGCCTCCTTGGCCTTGGCCTGATCGCGCTCCGAGCGGCGGCGGTAGGCCGCGTACTCGGCGTTCAGACGCTGCAGGTCATCCAGGTACTTCGCGGCCTCATCGGCCACCGGGGCCTCGGCGGTCCCTGCCGTGGCGTCCGAGCCCTGGCCGGCCGTGGCGTCTGCCGACGCACCGTCCGTCGGGGCCGAGGCCGCGGATTCCTCCGCGGCCTCGGCAGCTGCTGCGGCGTTGCCGTCGGCGGCCGCCCGCTCGGCTGCGGATTCCTCCGCGGTCTGTTCCTGCGGCTCGCGCACCTCGCCCGTCTCCGGGTCGATGCGGCGCTTGTCGGCGAAGGTGAACGACTGTTCCTGGGACTCGCCCGAAGCGCCGCCCTGATCAGGAGTAGTCATTACTTCTTCTCCTCGTCATCGTCTTCCACGACCTCGGCGTCGACGACATCGTCATCGGCGGAACCGGTGGACTCGGCACCCTCGGCGCCCGCCTCCGGAGCGGCGTTCGCGTACAGGGCCTCGCCCAGCTTGGTCTGCGAGGCGGTCAGCTTCTCCAGCGCGGATTCCACAGCGGAATCGTCGTCGCCCTTGAGGGCTTCCTTCAGCGCGTCGACGTCGGCCTGGACCTCGGTGCGGACATCTTCGGGCAGCTTGTCCTCGTTGTCCTTGATGACCTTCTCCGTGGAGTAGGCCAGGTTCTCCGCCTGGTTGCGCTTATCGGCGGCCTCACGGCGCGCCTTGTCCTCATTGGCGTGCTCTTCGGCTTCCTTGACCATGCGATCGATGTCGCTCTGGTCCAGGCCCTGGCCGCCGGTCAGCGTCACGGACGCCTCCTTGCCGGTGCCCTTGTCCTTAGCGGACACGTGCACGATGCCGTTGGCGTCGATGTCGAAGGACACCTCGATCTGCGGCACGCCACGGGGGGCCGGGGCGATGCCGGACAGTTCGAAGTTGCCCAGCAGCTTGTTGTCCGAGGTGAACTCGCGCTCGCCCTGGTACACCTGGATCGACACGGAGGGCTGATTGTCCTCGGCCGTGGTGAAGGTCTCCGACTTCTTGGTGGGAATCGGGGTGTTGCGCTCGATCAGCTTGGTCATCACGCCGCCCTTGGTCTCCAGACCCAGCGACAGCGGGGTCACGTCGATCAGCAGCACGTCCTTGCGTTCACCCTTGAGCACGCCGGCCTGGACGGCGGCGCCGATGGCGACGACCTCGTCCGGGTTGACGCCCTTGTTGGGCTCACGGCCGTCGGTCAGCTTCTTGACCATGTCGGACACGGCGGGCATACGGGTCGAACCGCCGACCAGCACGACGTGGTCGATCTCGGAGACCTTGACGCCGGCGTCCTTGATGACGGTTTCGAAGGGCTTGCGGGTGCGCTCCAGCAGATCCGAGGTCAGTTCTTCGAACTTCGCGCGGGTCAGCGACTCGTCCAGGTGGATCGGGCCGTTCTCGCTCATCGACAGGTACTGCAGGCTGATGTTGGTGCTGGTCGCCGAGGACAGTTCCTTCTTGGCCTGTTCCGCGGCCTCCTTCAGGCGCTGCAGGGCGGTGGTGTCCTTTGCCAGGTCCACGCCGTCCTTGTTCTTGACCTGCTTGATCAGGTAGTCGACGATCCGCTGATCCCAGTCGTCGCCGCCCAAGCGGTTATCGCCCGAGGTGGCGCGCACCTGAATGGTGGAGAAGTCGTCTTCGTCCTTGCCGACTTCCAGCAGGGACACATCGAAGGTGCCGCCACCGAGGTCGAAGACCAGGATGAGTTCGTCTTCCTTGCCGCGCTCCAGGCCGTAGGCCAGGGCCGCTGCGGTCGGTTCGTTGATGATGCGCAGGACGTTCAGGCCGGCGATCTGGCCGGCGTCCTTGGTCGCCTGGCGTTCCGCGTCGTTGAAGTAGGCGGGGACGGTGATGACCGCGTCGGTCACCGTGTCCTGCAGGTATTCCTCAGCATCGTGCTTGAGCTTCTGCAGGATGCGGGCGGAGACCTCCGGTGCGGTCATGGACTTGCCACCCAGTTCGGTGGTCCAGTCGGTGCCCATGTGGCGCTTGACGGAGGCGACCGTGTTCTTGACGTTGGTGACGGCCTGGCGCTTGGCGATTTCGCCGACCAGGGAGTCGCCGTTCTTGTTCACCGCGACGACCGACGGGGTGGTGCGGCCACCCTCCGCGTTCGCGATGACCTTCGGCTCGCCGCCTTCCAGAACGGCGACGACCGAGTTCGTGGTTCCGAGGTCGATACCCACTGCACGAGACATATGTTGAATCCTTCCCTTGACTATCGCTGTCTGTTGCGCCCGGGGCCGGTCCCGCTGTGCGGGGCCTCCTGAGCGCCTCCGGCTCAATCCTTCTGCATCGGACCGAACCAGTCAAACTGCTTGTCAGTAAACTTGCGTACACCTGACTCAACTATAGGGGCGCGGGGTTTATTCCGAGCGGGTGAAAAAGTTTTCCGGAGGGGCGTTTCCCAGTCGATGAAAGCGTGCTTCATCGACTGGCCGGTTCATGTAGCCCTGCAGGTCCGGGGACTGCATGAACCGGCCGGTGGATGAGTCAAGGGCGTATCGAGTGGGAAACACCGCCGGACCAAGGTGACCCTCACAACAGAAAATTGACTTTAAGTCATATACACCTGAACCTGTGCCACACTAACGGCATGACCACAGAGAACCCCGCCGGCGCCCCACCCACCACAGGCACCGAGCTGTCCACCCGCATGGACCGCCTGCCGTTCACCCGCAAACATCTGCATATCCTGACCTCCTCGGGTATCGGTTGGGCCCTGGACGCGCTGGACGTGGCACTGATCTCCTATGTCGTCGTCGTGCTCAAGGTCCACTGGGACCTCAGCGCCTCCGCGCAGAGCTGGATCGTCTCCCTGGGCTTCATCGGCATGACCCTGGGCGCGATCTTCGGCGGGCGCATGGCCGACCGCTTCGGCCGCCGCACCATCTTCGCCGTCACCCTGTTGGTCTTCGGCATCGCCTCGGCCGTGGCGGCGTTCGCCCCCGGCCTCACCCTGTTCCTCATCATGCGCCTGTTCGTGGGCTTCGGCATCGGCGCGGAGCTGCCCGTGGCCAGCACCTATGTCAGCGAGTTCGCACCCCCGCGCATCCGCGGGCGCATCGTCGTCATTCTCGAGGCCTTCTGGGCCGTGGGCTGGCTGGGCGCAGCGCTCCTGGGCTACTACGTCGTCCCGCACTTCGGCGACTGGGGCTGGCGCCTGGCGTTGCTGGTGGGCGCGCTGCCCGCGCTCTACGCGGCCTTCGTCCGCGCGGGCCTGCCGGAGTCGATCCGTTTCCTGGCCGGCCGCGGCCGCGTCGACGAGGCGACCCGGGTCGTCACCGCCTTCGAGGCCTCGGCGCCGCTGCGCAGGGCCGCCGGGCCACAGCGGAGCGGGCAGTCGGGCACCCGCCTGCTGACGGCCACTGCTCCCGCCGATCACTCCGCTGCCGAGGCCAAGGCGAGCGCGACCGCCCGCCCCACCGCGGCCTCGGCGGCGGAATCCGGCGCTCAAGCCCCCGCTGTCAAGACCCGGTTCGCCGATCTGTGGGCCAGTGGCCAGGCGCGGAACTCCACTGCGTTGAGCCTGGTGTGGTTCTTCGTGAACTTCAGCTACTACGGCGCGTTCATCTGGATCCCCAGCATTCTGCACGCGCAGGGCTACGACATCGTGAAGTCATTCGGCTTCACCCTCATCATCACCCTGGCCCAGCTGCCCGGCTATGCGGTGGCCGCCTGGCTGGTGGAGCAGTGGGGGCGCCGCTGGACGCTGGCGGTGTTCCTGCTCGGTTCGGCCGGCAGCGCCCTGGCCTTCGGCAATGCGCACTCGGTGGCGTGGATCCTCATCACCGGCTGCCTGCTCAGCTTCTTCAACCTGGGCGCCTGGGGTGCACTGTACGCGATTTCGCCCGAGGTCTTCCCCACCCATCTGCGCGGCACCGGCACCGGCTGGGCGGCGGGGTTCGGGCGGATCGCCTCGATCATCGCACCGCTGCTGGTCCCCGCGGTCCTGGCCGCGGCATGGGGCGGGGCGGGCGTGCTGTTCACGGTCTTCGCACTGTCGTTCCTGGTGGCGGCGGTTGCGGCCCTGTTCCTCAGCGAGCAGACAGGCCAGGCCCTGCGCGACTGAGGTGCGGCGCTGGTTCGAGGCTCAGCGCGTAGGCTCGGCCTATGGAACAGAGCACACCGCGTCCCACAGTCCTCACCGCCGAGGGCCCAGTGCTGGGACTGACCATCGCCGGCGCCGCGGGGTCCACGGCCGAACAGGCGCCGCCATCCACCACGCCGGCCCCACCGACGGCGGCATCCGCCCCGGAGCCCGGTGTTCCCCTGCACCGGTTCCTGGGCATCCCCTATGCCGCATCTCCAGTGGGTGAGAACCGATTCCGCGCGCCGCAACCCGCACCCGTTCACACCGAGCCCCTGAACGCCGAGCTCTTCGGTCCCGTCCCACCGCAGTTCGGCGCCCCGGGGGCTCCGGCCGCGCACCGTGAGGGCGAAGACTGGCTGACGCTGAACATCTGGACGCCGCATTTGCCGCAGGCGGGGCACCTGCCTCAGGCGGAGCATTCCGGCACACCTGCCCAGGCCCCCTCGCCAGCCCAGGCCCCGCCGCAGGCTCTCCTGCCGGTCATGGTGTGGATTCACGGCGGCGCCTATGTCATGGGCGCATCCGCCGAGCCGGTCTACGACGGTGCCGAATTCGCCCGGCTGGGCTGTGTGTTCGTCAGCCTCAACTACCGCCTGGGCATGGAGGGCTTCGCGCAGTTCCCCGATGCGCCGGCCAACCGCGGCCTGCTGGACCAGGCGGCCGCCCTGCGCTGGGTGCGCGACAATATCGTGAACTTCGGCGGCGACCCGGACAATGTGACGGTGTTCGGCGAATCGGCCGGCGCCGGCTCCATCCTGTGTCACCTGTCTATGCCCGGCTCCCGCGACCTGTTCCACCGCGCCATCCTGCACAGCCCACCGACCATGGTGGTCACCCGCACGCTGGCCGAGGACGTCACCGCCGAATTCGCCCGCGTCGCCGCGGCCGCGGGGCTGGTTCCGGACACTGCGGGCCCGGTTCCGGACGCCTCGGGCCCGGTTCCGGACGCCGCAACCGCAGCGTCCTTCGCCCGCCTGTCCCCCACCCAGTGCCTGGACCTGATGGGCCGAGTGGTCGCGGGACAACAGAGCCGGGCACCGCACTGGGGCCGGGCGGTGGGCTTCACCCCACCACTGGTGCCTGTGGTCGACGGCGAGGTCCTGCCCACCGATCCGTGGCAAGCCGTGCGCGACGGCGCCGGTTCCGGCGTCGACGTGATCATCGGGCACAACGGCAACGAGTTCACCCTCTTCATGCTGGATGACCCGCAGCCGATCGACGCGGAGCGCGCCGCCCGCCGCGTCGCGCTCATGGGACCCGCGGAATACCCGGGGAATACAGGTACTCCCGCCGTCGAGTCCTACACGTCCTTGCTTCCCGGTGCCACCGCAGAAAAGGTCTTCGAGGCAGTGCAGTCCGATCGTGTCTTCACGATCGCGGCCCTGGACGCCGCCGCGGGCCGGGCCGAGGCGACGCAGCAGACCGGCAGGACCTTCGTGTACTTCTTCGACCCGGAGCCGGCCGGGGGCCATGGCGCCCCACACGCCGCCGATGTCCCACTGATCTTCGACCGGTTCGACACGGACATGGGCCGGCGGTTCTATCCGGAAGCGACCGTGGCCGACCACACCCTGGGCCTGCAGATGCGCCGATCCTGGCTGGCCTTCGCCACCACCGGCGACCCGGCCACCGCGGAATCCGGCACCTGGCCGGAGTGGACTGCAACCTCGGATTCGGCCTCGAACCCAGCCGCTGCACCCACAGATGCCGCCGGTTCCTCCATCCGCATCTGGGACTATGCGCCCCGCAATGCCGAGCACCCGCTCCTGCAGCGCTGGAGGGCCTTCGCCGCCGACGGCGCACGGTCGCTCGACCTGCTCGACTGACCTCGGCCGGGGCCGCCCGATCGTTCCACGTCCTGTTTCAGAATCCACCATTCATCCAGTGAATTCTGAAATAAACAGTCCAATGATGTGGCGTACCCGACTGCGGATATGCTGAAACGCATGCGCGACCCCGACCACCCCGAGCCCACGGACCCAGACGACACCACGGGATCCGGCGCTTCCGAACCCGGCACAACCGAACCCCAGGTCCCCAGCCTGCGCGACATCCTCCCCTGGGAGGGCAAGGCGCGCACCGGGGACAAGGTGCTGCTGGGCTTCCTCATCGGCATCCCGATCTTCTACCTCATCATGTGGCCCCTGCGGCCGATGCTCATCGCGAAGATCCCCGTGGTGTTCTCCATGGTCACCGGCGCCAAAACCGTCATCGCAGGCGCCGGCGCATTCGCCGCGGTCGAGGGCTTCCCCCTGTGGCTGGTGATCGGCGCTGGACTGATCGGCATGATGAAGTTCGACTGGCTGTGGTGGTATGCGGGCAGGCGCTGGGGCGATCGAGTCGTCAACATGTTCGCGCAGGACGAGAAGTCGCGTAAGCGCTTCCACCGGCTCAAACGCCTGCCGCGCTGGGTCCTGCTCACCCTGGTGTTCTTCGGCCGTTGGCCCGGAGTTCCGGGTACCATCACCTGGCTGGTCACCGGCTGGTCGCGCGTGAGCTTCGCGCTGTTCTTCACCATGAACCTGCTGGGCAACCTGCTGCTGGCGGTCCTGGTCGCGGTCATCGGCTATGAGATCGGGCAGCCCGCCGTCGACTTCCTCAAGTTGGTCGACAAGTACGCGATCTGGATCTCGCTGGCGATCATCGTGGGCGTGACCCTCTGGTCGGCCCGCGGCACCCTCAAATCCGAGGGCTCCGACGATCCCAAGACCGCGCGCCCCGACGCCGGGCCCCCGGATTCGCCCCAGCAGGACACCTGAACCGAACGCCGGAACCACAGAACACCAGTCACAGCCGGACAACCGGTACAGCCAGAAAGGCCCCGCCTTGGCCCTGAGGGATCTCTTCGCCGACACCCGCCCACTGCGGGTCCCGACGTTCAAACGGATGTTCTACGCGAATATCGTCACGACGATCGGCGCGCAGATGTCGATCGTCGTGGTGCCGGCGCAGATCTACGCCATCACCCAGGACTCCGGGTATGTGGGCCTGGCCGGGATCTTCGGACTGGTGCCGTTGGTCCTGTTCGGCCTGTACGGCGGGTCCCTGTCGGATTCGATGGACCGCCGCAAGCTGCTGCTGGTGAGCAGCACGGGCCTGACGATCGCCAGCTTCCTGCTGTTCCTGTGGGCACTGATCGGCACACACAATGTGTGGCTGATCCTGTTCACCCTGGCATTCCAGCAGGCGTTCTTCGCGGTCAACCAGCCGGCGCGCACGGCGATCCTGCCCTCGCTCCTGCCCACCGAGGTACTGGCGGCGGCGACCACCCTGAACATGACGGTGGGCCAGTTCGGCGCGATCGTCGGCCCGCTGGCCGGCGGCATGCTGATCCCGCTGATCGGCTTCCCGCTGCTCTACCTGATCGATACGATCGGCATCCTGGTGAGCATGTGGGCCGTCTGGCGCCTGCCGGCCCTTCCCCCGGGCGGCCACGGTCTGCCCGGCTCCGCAGTGGCTGATGCCTCGGCCCCGGAAGCCGCAGTTCCAACCCCGGAGCCGCCCGCCCGGCCGAGGGCCGGATTCCGCAGCGTCTGGGAGGGCCTGGTCTACCTGTCGCGCAGCCCGATCCTGATGATGAGCTTCTTGGTCGACATCATCGCGATGCTCTTCGGCATGCCGCGCGCCCTGTTCCCGCAGATCGCACACGAGTCCTTCGGCGGCCCGACCGACGGCGGCTTCGTCTTCGCGCTGTTGTCGGCCGGGATCGCGATCGGATCCGTGCTGGGCGGGCTGTTCTCCGGCTGGGTGTCAAAAGTGCAGAGGCATGGCCTGGCCGTGCTGGTGGCGATCATCATCTGGGGTGCGGCGATGGCGCTGTTCGGCGCCGTGCTGCCGCTGGCCGGGTCGTTCTGGTGGCTGGCGCTGCTCGGCGCGATGCTCTTCCTCATGGTCGGCGGCGGCGCCGACGTCATCAGCGCCTCATTCCGCAACACCATTCTGCTCGAGGCCGCCGACGACCGCGTGCGGGGCCGCCTACAGGGCGTGTTCACCGTCGTGGTGGCCGGTGGCCCGCGCCTGGCCGATGTGCTGCACGGCTATGCGGCTAATACGGTGGGCACCGCCTGGGCGAGCGCCGGCGGCGGCATCCTGGTCGTCCTCGGCATCGTGATCGCGGCCGTCCTGGTCCCGTCCTTCGCCCGCTATCGTTCGGGTGGCGCGCGCAGCAACCTCTGACCGATTCGGGCCGAGGACACCGCCGGCCGGGCACGGCGCGTTGCGCGCAGCGGCCGGGCTCAGGACCGCGGCCGAGGTCACCGCGCGGCGGCCGGCCGCACGCCCCACACGGCCACCGCGGCGATGGCCAACACCAGTCCCGAGGCCACCAGCGCGGCCGGCATCCCCCACAGGTTCGCCACCACTGCGGCCAGCACCGGCCCGAAGACGCGACCGGCGTGCTGCGCTGCAACCGTCAGCCCCAGTACGCGGCCCACGCGATTGGCCGGCAGCATATCGCGGATGCCGGCGGTCAGCGCGGGCATCAGGCCGCCCATCGCCAGGCCCAGCACGAAGCGCAGGCCGGTGAAGACCCATACGGAGCCGGTCAGCGGTTGGACCAGGGACACCACGGCGCCTGCCAGCAGGGACCAGATCAGCATGCGCGTGTTCCCATAGCGGTCGGCGGCCCGGCCCAGGAAGGGCCCCGCGACCATGGTGCCCGCGGCGGTCGCCGCCAGGGCGATCCCGCCCCACAGGGTCGGATTCGCGAGCCCGGCGGAGCCCACGGCTCCCGCTCCCAGGGCCGCGGTGGCACCCGAGGCACCCGTCGCCTCGGCACCGGCTGTCGCGCCCGCCTTGGTTATCGCGCCTGCATTGGTCAGCAGTTCGCCCATATAGACGGTGATGAACGGCTCCACGGCCAGCTGCGCGAAGGTGATGAGCCCGGAGACCGCGACCAGCACCGTGAGCACAACGGGCAGCGCCACCCGGGGCAGCTGTGCTGTGGGCTGGTTCGCCGCGCGATCGACGACCTGAGTGCCGCCACCGGGCACTGCGGACGTGGCGGCCGGGGCCTTGGCCGGTACCCCGGGCGGTGCTTCGGCGAGCGCGGGCGGATTGCGCATGAACAGCACGACGCCCAGGAACGCCACGAAGATCAGGCCGCCGACAACAGCGAAGCAGGCGCGGGGACCGATCGATTCCGGCAGGATCCCGCCGAGCACCGGGCCCAGCAGGCTGCCCGCCATGTTCCCGCTGGTCAGCACGCCCAGGGCGAAGGCCCGGCGGCCCGGCGGGGTCTGGTCGGCCACCAGGATCGAGGCCCCCGAGGCGAAGCCGCCCAGCAGCCCGGTCAGCACGCGGAAGGCCAGCAGCCACCACACGTCGCCGGCCAACCCGGTGATGCCGATCGCCACGGCCATGCCCAGGCTCGATCGCACGAGCATCGACTTGCGGCCCCAACGGTCGCCCATCCACCCCCACAGCGGGGCGGTCACCGCCGCGACGAGGAAGGTAGCGCCGAAGCACACCGCGGACCAGGTCACCACCGCGGCATCGTCGGTCACGCCCAGGGCGCGGATGTAGACGGGCAGGAACGGAATGAGCATAGTCATGCCGACGATCGTCGTGAAGGTGCCGAAGGTCGCGACGACCAGATTCCGCACCCAGGGATCGGCGGCACCGGTCCGATCGGCTCTCGACTCTGGGCTGTGCATGCCACCGTTCTACCCCGCCGCCGGATTGCAAGACGTAACGTATCGCAATGTGGTCAATGGATGATTTTCGGGTTCTCCGTCGAATCCGGAGAAACTCACATTAGGAACTCGCCTCAGAACCGGTTATGCTGGTTACGTTGCTACGCGATCATGCGTAGCGTTTCTGGCGATCCGGATTGGGTAGTTGCGTCCGCCGTCATTATGGCTTAACTTCAGCGCGTGTCTACCTTCCGCGCTGCGACTTCCGCGGAACGCACCCATTGGCGTCACCCTTTCGGAACTTCTCCGTTCGGTCCATGTCGACCAAGTATTGCTTTCCGCACCTAAACAGCCGGCTCGCAGTGAGTCGACTCAACGCCTGCCGGGCAAATGGTCCGGTGGTCAAACAGTGAGGAATAAACACATGGCCAATGGAACTGTGAAGTGGTTCAGCTCGGAAAAGGGCTTCGGCTTCATCGAACCGTCCGACGGATCCGCTGACGTCTTCGCGCACTTCTCCGCGATCGAGGGCTCGGGCTACCGCAACCTCGAAGAGGGCCAGGCCGTCGAATTCGAGTCCGAGGTCGGCCCCAAGGGCCCGCAGGCCACCAGCATCCGCGGACTGTGATCTCTGCGGGCCTCTAGCCCGCTGATCATCCGCCGCGGTGCGGCACTGCCATAGTGCAGAGCCCTACCGCGACTCAATGCCCCGAAACCGGAGCGACACCCCTGTATACAGGGTCGGCGTTCCGGTTTCGGGGCATTTTTGTATGCGGCGCGCGCAACGTACCTTCATGCCTGCACACCTTCATGCCAAGAATGGTTGCGTTTTCAACTATACTTCGGTAGCCTCGGTTCTGCAGAACCACCATCGACCTCCGGACTTACCGGAGTACATGAAGGAGCTGAACCACATGATCAACATTCGCAAGGCACTGACGCTCGGCGGCGCGACGGCGGCACTGGTCGGCGCATCGTTCCTGGGCGGAACTGCAGCCATGGCAGCGGGCCCCGACTACGGCGGCGGCGCAGTCGCACCGGGTAGCGGCCAGAGCTCCATGCCGGTCAACATCGTCGGAGAATCCGTCGATCCCGGTGAAGCCGTCGCCGCGCCCGCACCCAAGGCCCCCAACGGTTCGCCCGTGCAGGTCGAGTCCCAGCAGGGCCTGCAGGTCCACGACGGCAAGGTCACCTATCCCAGCGCCGGCTACTACCACTGGTCCTTCCAGTCCGAGGACGGTTCCTACACCGGCACCGTTTTGGTCCGCGTCGGCATCGACTGATCGTAAGCCGATCCCCAGGCCACTTGCGGCACCGACCGGCCCGGCTCGCAAGTAAAACGCCCCGAAACCCGAGCACTACCCCGCATACAGGGGTGGCATCCCGGGTTCGGGGCGTTTCGCATTCAAAGGCGGCCGGCGTCTTCGGGCGGCCTCGGGCCCGCGGGGCCGGAAGGCCTTCAGGCCCGCAGGGCCAGGGCGAAGGGCAACACCGCTGCGGCACCGGCACGCCTGAGTTCGCGGCCGGCCATGGTCAGCGACCAGCGGGAGACGACCTCGGCGTCGACGAGGAGCACCACCTGGCCCGCGACCGCCTGCGCCAGTTCCGGAGAGACGCCGAAGGCCTGGTCCAGACCGCGCACCCGGAAGGCGCTGTTGACGTCCGGGCTGCCAGGATCGTGCTTCAGGTCCAGGTCACCGGCATCCGTCATCCGCCCCACCTGCGCCAGTTCATGGGCCAGGGAGCGCACCGTGCCTGGCCGGTTCACACTGGGCATGCCGACCACCACCTGCGGACGCGCCTGCCAGTCCCATTCCCCCAGCACCTGGATGCAGTACTTCCCGATGTTCGCGGGCACCGGCTGGTCCCCGGCCGCAGGCGACAGGAATTCGCGCAGCATCTGACCGGGCCCCAGGTCCGTCAGACGGGCGATGACCCGGCCGGGCTCCACCCGTTCCTCCTGCGGGATCCGACCCTTGAGGTCCACCCCGACCTTGGCCATGCCCGAGGGCCACGAAGCCCGCGGGTCCAAGGGCACCCCGACTCCCGCAAGCATCTGCCTGGCGGACTGGGCGCCGGCATCGCTGACCTCCTGATTCCACCACACCCCAGCGCAGATATCGCAGCGGCCGCAGTCGTGCGCCGTCGGGTCGTCCAGCGCCTGCGCCAGGAAGCGCATCCGGCAGATCCGCCCGACCTCGTATTCGAGCATGCCCTGCGCCTCGTCGCGGCGAGCCTGCGCCACCGCCGCGTAGCGCGGTGCGTCATAGGTCCACCCGCGCCCGGTCGACACATAGCCGCCGGCCACCCGGTCCACTGCCCCGTCGACCTGCAGGGTCTTCAACAGCAGTTCCAGACGGGAGCGCTTGATGCCCACCAGCGGTTCGAGCGCCGGCACGGACAGCGGCAATGCGCCGATCGGTCCACCGCCGGGGCCGTAGTCGTCTGCACCGTATTCCTCCCCGGCCGGCGCGGCGTCGTCCAGGGCCGCCAGCACCGCCCTGGCCTCATCCTCGTCCGGCATCGAGGCGGTTGCGAAGTACTCCCAGATGTCAGGGTCCTCATTACCCGGCAACAGCAGCACGTCGGCGGAATCCGTCGCACGGCCGGCACGGCCCACCTGCTGGTAGTAGGCGACGGCGGAGCTGGGCGCGCCCAGGTGGATGACGAATCCCAGATCGGGTTTGTCGAAGCCCATGCCCAGGGCGCTGGTCGCGACCAGGGCCTTGAGCTCGTTGTCCTTGAGAGCCTGTTCCAGGCGGACGCGTTCGTCGGTGTCCGTGCCGCCCGTGTACGTGGCGACATCCCAGCCGGCCTGGCGCAGCGCGCGCGTGGTGTCCTGGGCCGCGGAAACCGTCAACGTGTAGACGATCCCGGATCCGGTGAAGTCCCCCAAGTGTTCACACAGCCAGGCGATGCGCTTGGCCGCGGGCCAGGTGGCGGCGACGCCCAGGCGCAGGGAGTCCCGCGACAGGGCGCCGCGAACCACCAGGGTGTCGCGGCCCAGCTGAGCGGCCACGTCCTCGACCACGCGGGTATTGGCCGTTGCAGTGGTCGCCAGGACCGGCAGATCGCCGGGCAGAGTTTCCAACAGCGCGCCGATGCGCCGGTAGTCGGGGCGGAAGTCATGGCCCCAGTCGGAGATGCAGTGGGCCTCGTCCACGACGATCATGCCCACGCCGCCCAGCAGCCGACCCAGCACACGTTCGCGGAACTTGGGGTTCGTCAGGCGTTCGGGCGAGATCAGCAGGACGTCGACGTTGCCCGCGTCCAGGTCCGCCAGGACTTCGTCCCATTCGGTGGCGTTCGAGGAGTTGATCGTCACCGCGTGCACGCCTGCGCGCGCCGCAGCTGCGACTTGGTCGCGCATCAGCGCCAGCAGCGGCGAGATGATGAGCGTTGGCCCGGTGTTGCCGGAAGCCGCAGTACCCGGCATACCGGTGCTCTGGCCGCCCCAGCCCATGCGGATCAGCCGGGCCGCGACGAAGTACACCGCCGACTTGCCCCAGCCGGTGCGCTGCACGACCAGCACCCGTTTATGGTCCGCGACCAGGGCCGCGATCGCCTCGAACTGGCCGTCACGGAACTGCGCATCCGGCCGACCCGTGAGTTCGCGCAGGATCTCCACCGCCGCCGCGTGCAGGGCGGGGTCGGCGGCGGGCCCCGCGGATTCCGCGCCTGAACCGTTCATCTCATCCATGCCATCCACTCTAGGCTGAGGCACTGACACGGCTGTCCTCTGCACATTCCAGCGGCACCCCATCCAGGACGTGCGGGCCTCTGCGGGAACCTATCGCATGAGGAACCTATCGCATGGCGCGGCGGTTCTTCCGGATGGTCTCCCCACGTATCGTGAACAGGCTGATGATCGTGCCGATGTAGAGGAATCCCAGGGTCAGCAGGAACAGAATTCCCTTGAGGTACTTGCCGATGTAGAAGTACTGCAGGCCGGCGATGAAGAAGAAGCCGACGATCGTCAGGATCAGCGCGATACCCGGATCCTTCAGCGGTTCGGCGGGCTGGTACGGGTTGTAGGCCATCGTTCCTCCTGAGAAGACGGATACAAGTGTCGTTGACTCGATTCTTCCAGGTTCGCGCCCACCGCGCACTGGGGCTGCCCCCCTGGCCCTGCCGCAGCGCGAGCCGCAGGCCAGACGGCCATCGGCCCGCGCCCCTCTGTCGCGCCCTCGGCCGCGCCGCTGCCGCATCCCCTTGGCCAGCGCGTGTCCGGGCCCGCGATCCTTGGTAGATTTGCGGGGTCTATTCCAACACCGCCCGCGGACACGGAGCCGCAGGGGCACACAGGCAAGGGGAGCACATGCAGGCACGGGACCTCGGCGTCGCGATCGGAACCGGCACGCCCGGAGAGTACAACGCGATCACCGATGTGGCGGGGGTGTCGGTGGGACACACGACCCTGATCGAGGGCGAGGGCCCGCTGACGGCCGGCCGCGGCCCGGTGCGCACCGGCGTCACCGTCATCGACCCCGTCCCCGACGACATCTGGACGGCGCCCGTGTTCGCCGGTTTCCACCGCCTCAACGGCAAGGGCGATATGACCGGCATCCAGTGGTTGCAGGAATCGGGGATGCTCTCGACGCCCATCGCCCTGTCCAACACCAATGCGCTGGGCACCATCCGCACCGGGCTGATCCGGGCGCGCGCGGCACTCGCGGCGACGAATGAGGAACACAATGCGGTGTTCTCCGGCCAGCCGGTGTGCGGCGAGACCAACGACTCCACGCTCAACGACATCGCCGGCTTCCACATCACGGAGGACCATGTGGCGCAGGCGCTGGCCGCCGCGCATTCCGGCCCGGTGGAAATGGGCAATGTGGGCGGCGGCACCGGGATGATCTGCCACGACTTCAAGGGCGGGATCGGTTCGGCCAGCCGCGTCGTCGAGACCGGCGCCGGCCAGTTCACGGTGGGCGTGCTGGTCCAGGCGAACCACGGCAACCGCGAGCGCTTCGCGGTGAACGGCGTGCCGCTGGGCCGGCTCATCGACGCGCCCAAACCGGTCAAGGGGCCCACGGATTCCCGCGTCGCCCCGCCCCCGCCCGGGGATGGGTCCATCATCGTCACGGTCGCCACCGACGCCCCGCTGCTGCCCCATCAGCTGAATCGGATCGCGCAGCGCGCGGGTCTGGGCATCGCGCGCCTGGGCGGCACCGGCGAGTACACGTCCGGGGACTTCATCGTGTCCTTCTCCACCGGCAACCGCCTGTCCGAGGCCACCCGGTACCCGGAGCGGGCCGCCTACTTCGACGACATCCGGATGCTCACGGATCGCAGCATCAACCCGCTGTACTGGGCGACGGCGGAGTGCACCGAGGAGGCGATCGTGAACGCGCTGCTCAGCGCCGAGACCATGACCGGCCGCGACGGCAACACCGCCTACGCCCTGCCCCACGACCAGTTCCAGAAGTTCATGGGGGCCTGAGCGCCGGGGCCCGCGGCCGAGGGGATGAAATCTTTGGGCCGTTTGTTTCAGATTGGGCCGGACGGGCGGGTTCACGTGGTCGTTGCAACACCCCTCACCACATGGGGGTACGGCCACGATGCCGACCAGAGCAGAACGACAGGTAATGAAGGAGGCCTTCTACGAGGTCTTCGACGCGATCGGGTCCCTGC